>NZ_OESG01000013.1:2463448-2771379 GCF_900240945.1 Mycobacterium sp. 3519A | reverse complement strand
GACCAAACAAGACACCAAAAACTGGCATCAAAAAACAACCACGCCCTAAACGGGAAAAAGAACGTGGCCAAAAAACAACAAACAAAAACCACCAAACACACTATTGAGTTCTCAAACAACACACCCGCTCGGCCGCGCAACGAGCCCGCGGCCAAAGGCCGCGTACTTGTAGTGCGGACGATCAGGAACCCACCGAAGTGGGGCTTCCCTCTGGGAGCCGCCGCGCTCTTCCGGGCCAGGCCCGTGTCGCAGCGACTCCGATAAGTTACGTGAGGGATAACTCTGAGTCAAATGGCCTGATAGGACGTGTCTTTCGGACTCCGACCTATCGCGCGCACCGGGGTGCGTCGACTCCAACAAGTGGTGTAACGCACACTGCGAATCGTTTGTTCCCGCGTTTCAGCCGACCCGCTCGACGCCCGCGATATTGCGCTTGCCTCGCCGCAGTACCAACCACCGGCCGTGTAGGAAGTCGCTCGGCTGCGGCACCCACTCCTCACTGTCGATGCGCGAGTTGTTGACATATGCGCCGCCCTCGCCGATCGTCCGCCGCGCGGCCCCCTTGCTCGGTGAGAGCCCCGTAGCCACCAGCAACTCCGTGATGGTGTCAGGGCCACCGGGCTTGAGCTCGGCCACCGAGGCTTCGCGCAGCGCGGCGGCCAGTGTCGGCTCGTCCAGCTGGGACAGCTCACCCCGGCCGAACAGCGCCTGACTGGCATGTTCGACACCCGTCGTCGCCGCCTCGCCGTGCACCAGCGTGGTCAGCTCGCGGGCAAGTCGGCGCTGGGCCGCGCGTTCATGCGGCTTCTCTGCGGTGGCCTGCTCGAGTTCCGCGAGTTCGTCGCGGGACAGGAAGGTGAACCATCGCAGGTACCGGATGACGTCGGCGTCGGCCGTGTTGATGAAGTACTGGTACCACGCGTAGGGGCTGGTCATCTCCGCGTCCAGCCACAGGCTGCCGCCGCCGGTCGACTTGCCGAACTTCTTGCCCTCGGAATCCGTCACCAACGGCGTCGTCAACGCGTGCACCGTCGCACCCGCGATCTGGCGGACCAGCCGCACCCCGGCGATGATGTTCCCCCACTGATCGGAGCCGCCGACCTGCAGCGCGCAGCCGTACCGCCGATGTAGCTCCACATAGTCGTTGGCTTGCAACAGCATGTAGCTGAACTCGGTGTAGGAGATGCCGTCGCCCTCGAGTCGGCGCCGTACCGTCTCGCGGTCGAGCATCACGTTGACCGAGAAGTGCTTACCGAGGTCGCGCAGGAACTCGATGGCCGACAGCTCGCTGGTCCACGTCAGGTTGTTCTGCACGATCGCGCCGGTCGGGGAATCGTCGAAGTCGACGAACCGCTCCAGCTGGCCGCGGATTCGGTCGGCCCATTCCGCGACGGTGTCGGCGGTGTTCAGCGTCCGCTCCCCGGTGTCACGCGGATCTCCAATCATGCCGGTAGCGCCACCCGCCAGCACGATCGGCCGATGCCCCGCCTGCTGGAATCGGCGCAAGGTGAGCAGTGGAATCAGGTGCCCGGCATGCAGGCTCGGCGCGGTCGGGTCGAAGCCCGAATAGACAGTCACCGGTCCGGAGGCCAGCTCGCTCGCGAGCGCATCCCAGTCGGTGGACTGTGCGATCAGCCCACGCCATTCCAACTCGTCGAGAATCGCCGCGTCCGCAGAAGTCACGCCTCGATCTTCCCTTACCGTCAACGCTGATGTTGTTGCAGATCGAGGGCTATCACCTGCCGGGCCGCGTGTGGCAGTCCGGCCACGAGTGCTACGACAACGTTCACGTCGGCATCCAGGTCGGCAAACAGCCGAGCGACCTCGTGCGCGGCGACGTCGGCTCCGCGTCCTGGTCGCTGCCGATCGAGGTGGTCACCGTCGACGGTGGGCTGGATTTCCGAGGCGCCGCGGTGCAGGGCAGGCGCGGCGACCGGTTCGTTTATCTGACGTGGGGCACCGTCGACGACGGCGGATCATTCGCGATGTTCCGCCGCGCCAAGCTCATGCTCGCCGATCTCGCACCGCTGATCGGGGCCGCCACCCGGGTGATCGCACGGGTCGATCTCACCGACGACCGTGGCGGACCGCGGTGTGCCAGGCTCAAACCGCCTGCGCTGAGCCTCCACCGCGCCGATTAGTCACTTGCACCGGGCGCGGGCGCCCGCGGACTACGGCGATACAGCGACACCTCGGGACGGCCGGCGATCCAGAACCGCCACGGTCGGTCGGCCGCCTTGCTGACCCCGACGCGCGGACCCGCCACACCATCGCTCTCCTCGGCGAACGTCAACCTGACCGGGCTGCTGGGATCGAACAAGTCGATTCCGTTGTCCTCCATGGTGATTCCGAGTGCTGAGCAGAGATTGCCTGGGCCGCGCGCCAACGCAGTGGGCCGCGTCGCGTCGCCGCGTCGGGCCCGCGCTTCGTCGACACCAGCCTCCACGGCCGCCGCGCGCAACAGCACCGCCGCCGCTACCCCATCGCTGGCGCACACCACGTTCGCGCACACATGAATGCCGTGGCTGCGGTAGGTGTAGAGGCGCCCGGCCGGACCGAACATCACCTTGTTGCGGCCGGTCGGTCCCCGATACGAATGCGCCGCGGCGTCCGGCCACGGGCCAGCGGCCGGCCCGCCGTAGGCCTCCACTTCGACGATCATCGCCGACACTCCCCGCCCGGTCAGCGACGCTCCGAGCAGTCGCCGCGCCGCGGTGATGGGATCGACGGACAGCAGCGCGGCGCTCACCCGAGCGATTGTGCCCGCGGGCCTTGACACGCACATCGTCGGGGAGCACTATTCATCACATGATGAGTTCATCGAGCGATGAATTCCGTCGCAACCCCGCCGACGTCGCCATCGACGTTCAGAACCTGCGCGTCTTACGCGGCAAGCGGGTCGCCCTCGACAACATCTCGGTGCAAATCGCCCGCGGCACCATCACCGGTCTGCTGGGCCCGTCCGGGTGCGGCAAGACGACGTTGATGCGCTGCATCGTCGGCACGCAGATCGTCGCCTCCGGGACGGTGACGGTGTTGGGCCGCCCCGCAGGGTCGGCCGACCTGCGCCACCGCGTCGGCTACGTCACTCAGGACCCGACCATCTACGACGACCTTCGCATCCTCGACAACGTGCGGTATTTCGCCGCGCTGTACGGCACCGACGCCAACGCCGCCGATGAGGCGATCGCCGCCGTCGGCCTCGAGGATCATCGAACCGCGTTGTGCGGCAACCTTTCCGGTGGCCAGCGCACACGCGCGTCGCTGGCCTGCGCGCTGGTTGCCCATCCCGAACTGTTGGTGCTCGACGAGCCCACCGTCGGTCTCGACCCCGTGCTGCGGGTGGAGCTCTGGGAGCAGTTCCACCAACTCGCCAGGCGCGGAACGACTTTGATCGTCTCCAGTCATGTGATGGATGAGGCGGACCACTGCGGCGACCTGTTGCTGATGCGCGAAGGCCACCTGCTGACCCACAGCACACCGGCGAAGCTACGGGAGGACACGGGATGTCAGTCACTGGAGCAAGCGTTTCTGTCCGTCATCCGGCGCAGCACCGCAGCCGTGGCAAGCTGAGCCCACAGGGCTACCTCGCCACCACCGCACGGATTCTGCGTCAGCTCGCCGCCGACCATCGCAGTGTTGCGATGATCCTCGTCGTGCCGAGCGTCATTATCACGTTGCTGTACTTCATGTTTCAGAACGCCCCGCACCGGCCCGGCGCGCCGAGCCCGTTCAACAACGCCTGCCTGATCATGCTCGGGGTTTTCCCGCTGATCGTCATGTTCCTCATCACGTCGATCACCATGCAGCGAGAACGCGCCTCGGGCACCCTCGAGCGGATTCTGACCACTCCCCTTCGCAGGCTTGATCTGCTCGCCGCCTATGGCACCGCGTTCTCCATCGCCGCGGCCGCCCAGGCCACCTTGGCTTGTCTGGTGTCGTACCTGTTCCTCGGTCTGGACACCAAGGGCAGCCCGGTCCTGGTGTTCGTGATCGCGATCATCAACGCGGTGCTCGGCGTCGGACTGGGGCTGCTGTGTAGCGCCTTCGCGCGCACCGAGTTTCAGGCGGTGCAGTTCATGCCGGTGGTGATCGCCCCGCAGCTGTTGCTGTGCGGCATCATCGTCCCCCGCGACGTGCTGCCCGACTGGCTGCAATGGATCAGCAATGTGCTGCCTGCCAGTTACGCTCTGGAGGCGCTGCAGCAGGTCGGTGCATACTCGGAGCCGACGGCGATCGCCGCGCGTGACATCGCCATCGTCGTCGGTTTCGCGGTGCTGGCGCTGGCGCTGGCGGCGGCAACGCTTCGACGGAGGACTCCATAGCGTGACGGCAGAACTCGAACGCAAACGGCCGGGGCGCCCGCCAGGGCCGTCCGACTCGCGTGATCGCATCCTGTCGAGTGCGCGTAACCTGTTCGCCCGCAACGGCATTGACAAGACATCCATCCGCGCGATAGCCAAGGACGCCGGCGTCGACCCTGCGTTGGTGCACCACTACTTCGGCACCAAGACCCAACTGTTCGCCGCGGCCATCCACATTCCGATCGACCCCATGCAGGTCATCGGCCCGCTGCGGGAGGTCCCGGTCGACCAACTCGGTCACGTCCTGCCGCAGATCCTGCTGCAGCTGTGGGATTCGGAGCTGGGCAAGGGTTTCATCGCGACGCTGCGTTCCATCCTCGCGGGCAGTGAAGCGTCGCTGATCCGGTCGTTCTTGCAGGAAGTGATCGCCGTCGAGGTCGGCAACCGGGTGGACAATCCGCCCGGCAGCGGGCGACTTCGTGTCCAGTATGTCGCGTCCCAGTTGGTCGGCGTCGTGATGGCGCGCTACATCCTGGAGTTGGAGCCGTTCAAATCGTTGCCCGTCGAGCAGATCGCCGAAACCATCGCGCCCAACCTGCAGCGCTACCTGACCGGTGAGCTACCCGGCCTGGCCTGACGCGCGATCCAGCATCCGCTGGTGTTCGGCGTCGTCGGTCACGGCCACCGCCTCGTCGACGAGCAGCACAGGGATGCCGTCCTCGATCCGGTAGGCGCGCCGCAGCCGCGGGTTGTACAGGTATTCCTGATGCGCTGGGTCGACCAACAACAGCGGACCGAGGTCCTGCGGGCAGACGAGAATGCTCAGCAGTTTTTCGTCGAGCACGTCGTCTGGCTACCCGACGCCGATGAAGGCGCCCGGAGTTCCGCCCGGCTCAACCGGCACGCCCGGCGGAACGGCCGGTCCCATACCAGGAGGCGCCTGGCCGATACCGAAGTTGTATCCCGGTTGCGACGGGTTGTTCGAGTTCTGCTGCAGCGCCTGCATCTTGCGCTGGTAGGCAAGCGTGTCTTTGAGCGCCTCGATCAACGGCGCCTGGTTCGGCCGGTAATCCAGCGCCTTGGTGATGGCGTCCTTGTTCGCGTTGGAAGGTTTGAAGCCCTGCGCGCGCAGTTTCAGCACGCTGTGGATCAGTTGGGACAGCTGACCGCCGCCAGCACCCGTGTCATAGTCCTGCGCAATGATGGCCAGCGCCTGATCGGCCGTCATCGCAGGGGCAGCGCCGTCGGTCGGCGCGCTTGCCGCAGCCGGATCGTTCTTGGCGCACTCGGCCCCTGTGCAGCTCTGACCGGGCTCGGCGAACGCCGGCGCCACTCCGAGGCCCCCGAGGAGTCCGATGGCCACGGCGCCGCTGCCCAAGACGCCGGTGACCGCGCGCCGCAGATTACCGTTCTGCAATGTCATCTCCTCCTGCCGCCAGCGGGAGCCTAACAGTGATACCGCCTCACTGTTGGGCGCCGACGATCTCGGTGCGTACTGCCACAGTCAACCGCTTGTATCGATTCGTATCGGGATCCAAATACCAGGCGTTACGCGACGGTTTGGGGACCCCCTGCTCTTTGAGCGGGGCAACCAGCGGACGGTATGTCGCGGACAGCTTCATCTCCGGCACCACATGCACGATGTCGGGCGGGCTGCCGACGGGCAGATCGGCCAGTGCCTCGTTCAGATCCGCCGACGGGATGCTGCCGCCCGGGCATAGCGCCAGCGCGGTGACGGCCAGCTGTCTGCCGTTCACGTCGACCCCGTAGGTGACGGCCAGGTCGACGGCGCCGAGCCTGCCGACGGCGTCGTTGACCGGCGCGGCGAACACGCTGCCGCGCTCGGTGTGGAGCACGGCGCCGCGGTTGTCGACGAGCCAGAAGTCGCCGTCCTCGTCGCGACGGAACAGGTATTCGGTGGACACCCAGGTGTCCGCGGGGGCGAAGACGCCACGCTTGACCGACGCTGTCGGGTCCACCGGGCCGCGCGGGTGGGCCAGCAGCACACCGACCTCATTGGCCTCGGCCCTACGGACGAAGCCGCGTTCGTCCTCGAGGATCAGGTCATCCTCCGGGTCGTATGCGGCCAGTTCGACGTAACCGCCGCCCGGCAGCGGCCTGCCCTTGCTGCCGATCTTCGCGCCGGACACGTTGGCCAACACGGCCTGGCCGTCGGTCGTCGCGAAGAACTCGAGGACGTGCGCGGGCGCGAACACCTCCTCGACCCGCTTCCACAGACCGGTCGGCATACCGGACCCGATGAACAGCCGGACCGGGTGGCTGCCCGTCAACGAGAACGACGGATCGTCGATGACCGCGCGCAGCATCGCCCACGTGTAGGACACGACAGTGACGCCGTACTGACGGATCTCCTGCAGGAACCGCGCCGGCCGCAACTCCCGCGACAACGCGATGCGCGATCCGCCGACGACCGCGCCGCCGAGGCTCACCAGCAGCCCGGACTGGTGGTGCAGCGGCGTGAGGCAGTAGACGGTGTCGCCGCGCCCGAGGTTGGCCGCCGATGCGGTGCCGAACGCGGACAGCGACCAGCGGTAGTTGGTGATCTGGCGGGCCACCAGGTCGCCGTTGATGTTGCTGAACCCGATGAACGCCAGGTCACGGGCCAGTCCGGGGTTCGGTCGGTACCACCCGGGCAGGTCGACGACGTCGGGGTCGATCTTCTCCATGTCGACCACATCGGCCTGCTCGGGCAGATGTAGGTCGCGCGATTCGCCGCCGCCGAGCACCAGTACCCGCGTACCGAGTCTGCGGGCGGCTTCCAGGTTGCTCGGGTCGGCGATGATCTCCGAAACCGCGCCCAGCCGTGCGGCCTGGACGAGGTCGACGTCGGGCGGCATCAGCACCGCGACGGCGCCGAGGCGCGACAGTGCGGCGATCGCGACGAGCGCACTGGGCCGGGTCTCCATGAACACGCCGACGTGCGAGCCCTGCCGGACGCCGACCTCGATGAGGCCCCGTACGACGTTGTTGATCCGGCGGTCCACCGCCTCGTAGGTGTGCACACGTCCGTCGAACAACAAGCACTCGCCCTGCGGGGCATCGCGCGCCTGCTCGGACATGATGCGCCCGAGCGAGATCCGGGTGTGATCGTTGATCTGGCCGAGGCGCGCGAGCCTCGGCAGGGTCCGATACGTCTCGACCGCCAGCGTCCGCGCCGACTTGTTGGCGGCCACCACGGCCTCGGCGGCGGTGCGGGCCAGACTGAACGCCAACTCGGTCGCCGCGGCGGTGGTGTGCGCCACCCGTGACGTGAACGAGACGCCGCTTTCGGTGTGCTCCGCAGGCTGCAGCGCCATCGGGTGGACGCCCTCGGGCTGGTCTCCGGTGCCGTCGATCCATTTGACCCACTGCGCGACGGTGGGCCACGTCTGACTGGCCGCCTTCGAACCGACCACCAAGCCGAAATGGCCTGCGCGGATGAGGAATTCGTAGACGTCGGCCTTGGGGGCGGCGCGCTTGATGCCACGCACCGATGCCGGTTGACCGATGTCGTCGACCTCGCCGACGACGGCCAGCACCGGGCAGTCGATATCCGACAGCGTGACCAGGTCGCCGTGGATCGAGAAGCCGCCGCTCATCATCCGGTTGTGGGCGATAAATTGCTTGAGCAGCTCGGCGATGGCGGGCCCAGACCATGCGATCCAGCCTTCGGAGGCCAGGAATCTGCGTTGTTGTTCACGGCTCAGCAGCGCCTCGCGGTCGTGCAGCTGACGGAGGAAGTCCAGCCGCGACTGCGCGGTCTTGATGGGGTCGAGCATCTGGAAACCGGTGCGGGCGAGCCAGCCGGGGATGTCGATGCGGCTGAACACGTGGTCGGCCATGAATTCGGCGGCCGCGGGCGCCATGCTGGCGGGCATGTTCATCGGCAGCGCGGCAAGCGTGTCGACAGGCGACCCGAAGGCCACGATGCTCGCCAGGTCCTTCGACCGGCGATAGGCCGCCGTTTGATAGGCGAACATGCCGCCTTGCGAATAGCCGGCCAGATGCACATCGCGACCGGTGACCTCTTTGACGGTGTCGATGGCTTCGCTCAGCGCGACGACGTGGTCGGCGAGGTTGCGCTCCATGCCGCCCTCGACCTTGTCGGGCGAGCCGAAGTCGATGACCCACGGATCGATGCCCGCTTTGTGCAGGATGCCGACCGCGCCGTCGTCGCGGGTGACGTCCCACATATCGGCCGACATCATCATCGGATGCACCATCAGGACCGGAGGCCCCGGCCGTTTGGCGCCCGGCCGTGCGTCCGGCGGGAAGTAGCGCCGCAGCCGGTACATCGGAACGCTCTCGATGATCTGAAATGGAGAGGGCACCGCCCCGGTCTCGAGGCCGCCGTAACGCAGCACTTCCAAACCGTTCTGTGCGGTGGCCACCAGCCGCCCCACAGGCCTGGTAATAGCCGACAGGTCCACCACTTCTCCCCTTAATGCGCATTCAGTCCCCCGACTGCACCGGTCATCATTTCACGCCGCACACATATCATCGGCGCCTGATGGCGAATCTGATCAACGTCGAGAAGGCGACCGTCGGGTACGGCACTCGGACACTGCTGGACGAGGTCAGCCTGGGCGTCGAAGAGGGCGACGCGGTCGGTGTCGTCGGCCGAAACGGCGACGGCAAGACCACCCTGCTTCGAGTGTTGACGGGCACCCGGCCACCCGATTCGGGCCGGGTCACCCACACCTCCGGTTTGTCGGTGGGCTACTTGCGCCAAGGCGACGAGCTGATCGGCGCCACGGTGCGCGACGTGATCGTCGGTGGTCGCGCCGACCATGTGTGGGCGGCCGAACCGGAGACACGTGAGGTGGTGTCGCACCTGTTGTCGGGCATCGACCTCGACTCCCCCGTTGCGGTGTTGTCCGGCGGCGAGCGACGGCGGGTGGCGCTGGCCGAGGTGCTGTTGGCCGGCCACGACGTGCTGGTGCTCGACGAGCCCACCAACCACCTCGACGTCGAGGTGATCGGGTGGCTGGCCGGGTATCTGACGGGGCGGCGCGCCAAGGCGCTGGTGGTGGTCAGCCACGACCGCTGGTTTCTCGACGCGGTGTGCACGCGGACCTGGGAGGTGCACGACGGCGCGGTCGACGCGTATGACGGCGGATACGCCGCGTACGTCCTGGCGCGGGCCGAGCGGATGCGGGTCGCCGCGGGCACCGAGGCGCGTCGACGCAACCTGATGCGCAAGGAGTTGGCATGGCTGCGCCGCGGCCCGCCGGCACGTACGTCGAAACCGAAGTTCCGGATCCAGGCCGCCAACGACCTGATCGCCAATGAGCCGCCGCCGCGCGATTCGCTTGTGCTGCAGCGCTTTGCCACCACCCGGCTGGGCAAGGACGTGTTCGACCTGCACCGGGTGGTGTTGCAGGCCGCCGACCGAGTGATCCTGGACCGTGTCGACTGGTCGATCGGGCCGGGCGCCCGGATCGGGTTGGTCGGCGTCAACGGCACGGGGAAGACGTCGGTGCTGCGGTTGTTGAACGGCGAACTGCAGCCGTCCGCGGGCACGATCAAACGCGGAATCACGCTGCGGATCGGCTACCTGAGCCAGGCGCTTGCCGAACTCGACGGTGCCACCAAGGTGCTGGACGCCGTCGAAAACCGCCGTCGGGTCACCGAATTGGCGGGCGGCCGGGAGATCAGCGCGGACACCCTGCTCAAGGATTTTGGTTTCATCGGCGACAAGCTGACGACGCGGATCGACGAACTCTCCGGCGGCGAGCGACGCCGTTTGCAGTTTCTGCGACTGCTTCTCGACGAACCGAATGTGTTGCTGCTCGACGAGCCCACCAACGACTTGGACATCGATACGCTGACGGTGATCGAGGACTATCTGGACGGCTGGCCGGGCACGCTGATCGTCGTCACCCACGACCGGTATTTCCTGGAGCGGGTCAGCGATGTGACGTATGCGCTGACCGGTGGCGGCCGGTGCGATCTACTGCCAGGCGGCATCGAGCAGTATCTGACCGACCGCGCCAATGCGTCTGGCGAGACCAAGGTTTCGACGCCGGCGCGGGGCGAGTCGGCGTCGGCGCGCGAGCGTCGGGCTGGCAAGGAGATGGCCCGCATCGAGGGGCAGCTCGAAAAGCTGGACGGCCAGATCACGGCGCTGCACGAGTCGATGGCCGAGGCGGCGGCCGATCACGTACGCGTCGGCGAGCTCAACGGTCAGCTGCAAGAGCTGTTGGAGCGTAAAGAATCCTTGGAGGAGGCCTGGTTGGCTGCAGCCGAGGAATAGACGGGCGACGGTCCTCAGCGCCGCAGCCGCAGCCGCAGCCGATCAACGGTGTCGTGCACGACGCCGAGTTGCTTGGCGACCTGGATCGGGGCGGTCCCGCCGCGGGCGTCGCGCGAGTTGACCGAGCCGTCGACGGTGAGCACCTCGCGCACCTCCCCGGTCAGTTCGGGATGAATGTCAGCGAGCTCCGCGTCTTCGAGATCCTCCAGCCCGACGCCACGGGCCTCCGCGGCGCGCACCGCCGCGCCGGCGGCCTCGTGCGCTACCCGGAACGGAACTCCTCTGCGCACAAGCCATTCCGCGACATCGGTGGCCAGGGTGAAGCCCAGCGGCGCCAACTCGGCCATCCGGTCCACGTCGAAGCGCAGGGTGGCGACGAGGCCCGCCATCGCGGGCAGCAGCAGTTCCAGTTGGGCCACCGAGTCGAAGACCGGCTCCTTGTCCTCTTGCAGATCGCGGTTGTAGGCCAATGGCTGTGCCTTGAGCGTGGCCAGCAGCCCGGTCAGGTTGCCGATCAGCCTGCCGGATTTGCCCCTGGCCAGTTCGGCGATGTCGGGGTTCTTCTTCTGCGGCATGATCGAGCTGCCCGTCGACCACGAGTCATGCAGCGTCACATAGCCGAATTCGGTTGTGCTCCATAGGATGATGTCTTCGGCGAGCCGGGACAGGTCGACGCCGATCATCGACAGCACGAAGGCCGCCTCGGCCGCGAAGTCGCGGGATGCTGTCGCGTCGATCGAGTTGTCGGCTGCGGCGTCGAACCCGAGATCCTCGGCGATCGCGTCCGGATCGAGCCCCAGCGACGACCCGGCGAGTGCTCCGGATCCGTACGGCGACACCGCCGCCCGCTTGTCGAAGTCGGCGAGCCGATCCACATCTCGCAGCAGCGGATGCGCGTGGGCGAGCAGGTGGTGGGCCAGCAGCACCGGCTGCGCGGACTGCAGATGCGTCTTGCCGGGCATGATCGCCGTCGGATGTGCTGCCGCCTGGGTGGCCAACGCCTTGACGACGTCGAGTGCGCCGTTGGCAACACGCCGGATGGCGTCGCGCAGCCACATCCGGAACAGCGTCGCCACCTGGTCGTTTCGCGACCGGCCAGCCCGCAGCCTGCCGCCGAGTTCCTCACCGACACGGTCGATCAGGCCGCGTTCCAGCGCGCCGTGCACGTCTTCGTCGGTGACCAGCGGCCCGAAGCTGCCGTCGGCGACGTCGGCGGCCAGGCTGTCCAGACCGGCCAGCAGGCCGTCGCGCTGTTCCTCGGTCAGCAGGCCCGCACGGAACAACACCAGCGTGTGCGCCTTCGACGCGGCCACGTCGTACGGCGCCAGCACCCAGTCGAAATGCGTCGACTTACTCAGTGCGGCAAGCGCATCCGATGGCCCGTCGGCGAACCGGCCGCCCCACAGCGATCCCTCGTTGGTGCTCATACGCTCGCCTTCCCTCCGCGAGCAGACGCAAACTTGCCTATTTTGGCGTGAAATTGGGCGATTTTGCGTCTGCTCGGCGTCACTTGGCGAGGTCCCTGCGCGCGGAGATCTTCGACGACAGGCCGTGCACGTGCACGAAGCCCTTCGCCGACGACTGGTCGAACGTGTCACCCTCGTCATAGGTGGCGAGGTTGAAGTCGTAGAGGGACTCCTCGCTGCGACGGCCGTTGACGGCGATGTGCCCGCCGTGCAACACCATCCGGATCTCGCCGGACACGTGCTCCTGCGTCTTGGCGACGAACGCCTCGAGCGCGGTCTTCAGCGGCGAATACCACAGGCCGTCGTACACCAGCTCGCCCCACTTCTGGTCGGTGCCCCGCTTGAACCGGCCGAGTTCGCGTTCCAGCGTGACGTGCTCGAGTTCGGTGTGGGCGGTGATGAGCACCATCGCGCCCGGCGCCTCGTAGATCTCGCGGCTCTTGATGCCAACCAGCCGGTCCTCGACGACGTCGAGGCGGCCGACGCCCTGCGAGCCTGCGCGTTGGTTGAGTTCCTCGATGGCCTGCAGCACAGTCACCGGCCGACCATCGATAGACACCGGCACGCCCTTGTCGAACCCGACGATCACCTCGTCGGGCGTGCTCCAGTTGACGGTCGGGTCCTCGGTGTAGTCGTAGACATCCTTGGTCGGCGCATTCCAGAGATGCTCGAGGAACCCGGTTTCGACGGCGCGGCCCCACACGTTCTGGTCGATCGAGAAGGGCGAGCGCTTGGTGACGTTGATCGGGATCGCGTTCTCCTCGGCGAACGCGATCGCCTTTTCCCGCGTCCACGCGTAGTCGCGGACCGGGGCCAGCACCTCGAGATCGGGTGCCAGCGAGGCGAATCCGACCTCGAAGCGGACCTGGTCGTTACCCTTCCCTGTGCAGCCGTGCGCGACGATGCCGCCACCGAACTCGCGGGCCGCGGCCACCAGGTGCTTAACGATCAGCGGTCGCGACAGCGCCGACACCAGCGGGTAGCGGTCCATGTAGAGCGCGTTGGACTTGATCGCAGGCAGGCAGCATTCCTCGGCGAACTCGTCTTTCGCGTCGACGACCACGGCCTCGACTGCACCGCAGTCGAGCGCCCGCTTGCGGACGACCTCCATGTCCTCGCCGCCCTGGCCGAGGTCGATGGCGACCGCGACGACTTCACGTCCGGTTTCCTTACCGATCCAGCTGATCGCCACGGAGGTGTCCAAACCACCGGAATACGCCAGGATGACGCGTTCGGACATTAGTCGATCTCCTTTTGTTTAATGCTTTCCAGCTTCGCGGCGAGTTCAGCGCCGGTCATCGGCTCACGGGCCACAACGAAAATGGTGTCGTCGCCGGCGACCGTGCCGACCACGTACGGAAGTGCAGCGCGGTCCATCGCGCTGGCCAGATAGTGTGCCGCCCCCGGCGGTGTGCGCAGCACGGCGAGGTTGCCGCTGGCGTCGGTGGACACCAACAGCTCGCCGAGGAGGCGGGTAACCCGTTCTGTGCCACCGGAAACGCCGCGGACCGGGCTGCCGTCCTCGGGCACGACGTACACACCGACGCCGCCGTCGGCGCCGCGCAGCTTGACCGCGCCCAGCTCCTCGAGGTCCCGCGACAGCGTGGCCTGCGTGACGTCGATGCCTTCGTCGGCCAGCATCGCGGCCAACTCGGTTTGGCTGTGCACCGATTGCGACGACAGGATCGACACGATGCGGGCCTGCCTGCCGACCCGGGTCGGGGTACTCACGACCGCTCCAGCAGCCACACCAGCAGCGCCTTCTGCGCATGCAACCGGTTCTCGGCCTCGTCCCACACGGCACTGTGCGGTCCGTCGATCACCTCGTCGGTGATCTCGTGCCCGCGGTGCGCCGGAAGGCAATGCAGCACAACAGCTTCCGGGTCCGCGAGGCTCAATAAGTCAGAGTTGAGCTGGAACGGCCGGAACGGCCGCACCCGGTCGAGTCCGTCGTTCTCCTGCCCCATCGACGTCCACGTGTCGGTGACCAGTACGTCGACGCCGTCGGCGGCCTCCTTCGGGTCGGCCGTCAGCGTTACCGTCGCCCCCGTCAACTTGGCCCGCTCCTCGGCGGCCGCGACGAACTCAGGATGGGGTTCGAAGCCCTTGGGCGCGGCGATGGTCACGTGAATGCCAGCGGTTACACCGCCGAGCATCAACGAGTGCGCCATGTTGTTGGCGCCGTCGCCGAAGTAGGCCATCCGCAGGCCCGCCAACCGGCCCTTGCGCTCGGCCAGCGTCTGCAGATCGGCGAGCACCTGGCACGGATGGAACTCGTCGGACAACGCGTTGACCACCGGCACCGTCGCCCCGGATGCCATGGCGCTCAGGCGTTCCTGGGCGAACGTGCGCCACACGATCGCGTCGACGTAGCGGGACAACACCGTGCCGGTGTCCTCGAGGGTTTCTTCGCGGCCGAGTTGAGTGCTGCGGCCGTCGACGACGACCGCGTGTCCGCCGAGTTGGGCGATGCCGACCTCGAACGAGAACCGGGTGCGGGTGGAGTTCTTGTCGAAGATGACCGCGACACCGCGGGGTCCTTCGAGGGGTCTGCGGCTGAACGGGTCTTTCTTCAGCTCGGCCGCCAGCGCCAACACCTCCGCCTGCTCGTCGGGGGTCAGATCGTCGTCGCGCAGGAAGTGGCGGGTCATGACGCCGCCCCCTGGTCCAGGACGCCGGGCAACGCTTTGAGGAACCCGTCGATCTGCTCGTCGGTGATCACCAGCGGCGGTGCCAGCCGGATCACGTCGGCGGCAGCGGCGTTGACTAGGAATCCGGCCTCACGGGCCGCTGTCTCAACAGGTTTCGCGACTTCGGCGGTCAGCACGATGCCCTGCAGCAGGCCTTTGCCGCGGACATGGCCGACGAGGGGGTGCCCCAACTCCTCGATGCCGTGGGACAACGTCTTGCCCAGCACATCGGCGCGTCCGATCAGATCGTCGTCGGCGAGCACCTTGAGCACTGCGTTCGCGGCGGCCGTGCAGACCGGGTTGCCGCCGAACGTGCTGCCGTGCAGGCCGGGAGTGAGCAGGTCGGCGGTCGCACCGATCGCCAGGCACGCACCGATCGGCAGCCCGCCGCCCAACCCCTTGGCGAGCGTGACGATGTCGGGGGTGATGCCGTCGTGCTGATGCGCGAAAAACGCCCCGGTGCGGCCCATTCCGGTCTGCACCTCGTCGAGCACCAACAGCGCCCCGTGCCGGGCCGTGATCTCCCGAGCGGCCACCAGGTAGCCTGCCGGCGGCACCACCACACCGCCCTCCCCCATGATCGGCTCGAGGAACACGGCCGCGGTGGTGTCGTCGACGGCTGCGGCCAGCGCCTCGGTGTCGCCGTAGGGAACGTGGACGACGTCGCCGGGCAGCGGCGCGAACGGCTCCTGCTTCGACGGCTGGCCTGTGAGCGCCAGCGACCCCATCGTGCGGCCGTGGAAGGCGCCGTGCGCCGCAACCAGTTTCGTCCGCCCGGTCAGCCGGGTGATCTTGAATGCGACCTCGTTGGCCTCGGTGCCGGAGTTGCAGAAGAACACGCGCGCTGCGGTGCCGAGCAGTCCCACGAGGGACTCGGCCAGCGCGATACCGGGTTCGGTGGCATAGAGATTCGACGTGTGGCCGAGCGTGTTGAGTTGCGTGGTGACGGCGTCGATGACGGCCGGATGGCGGTGGCCGAGGATGTTGACCGCGATTCCGCCGAGCAGGTCGACATACCTCTTGCCGTCGACATCGGTCACCACCGCGCCGTCACCGCTGGCCAACGCCAACGGCGGTGTGCCGTAGTTGTTCATCATCACGCCCTGCCAGCGCTCCAGCAGCGTCACGCGCTCACCACCTTCGTGCCCGTCCCTTCGTCCGTGAACAACTCGACCAGCACGCAGTGTTCGACACGTCCGTCGATCACATGTGCGCTCGGCACGCCGCCCGATACGGCGCGCAAGCATGCCTCGATCTTGGGCACCATGCCGGCCTCCAGCGTCGGCAGCAGTTGCGTCAACGCGGCGGTGTCGATCTCACTGACCAGCGAGTCGCGGTTGGGCCAGCTGGTGTAGAGCCCCTCGACATCGGTGAGCACCACCAGCTTCTCGGCGCCGAGCGCTTCGGCCAGTGCAGCCGCCGCGGTGTCGGCGTTGATGTTGTGCACCACCCCGTCGACATCCGGAGCGATGGTCGACACCACCGGGATGCGGCCCGCCGCAATGAGATCCATCAACGCGGCGGCGTCGACGTGTTCCACGTCGCCGACCAGACCGATGTCGGTGGCCACCCCGTCGACGGTGACGCTGCGCCGCACCGCGGTGAACAGGTGCGCGTCCTCGCCGGTGACCCCCACCGCGTACGGCCCGTGTGCGTTGATCAGGTTGACCAGTTCGCGGCCGACCTGACCGAACAGCACCATGCGCGCGACGTCGAGCACCTCCGGTGTGGTCACCCTGAAGCCGCCCTTGAAATCACCTTCGATGCCAAGCTTTTTCAGCATCGCACTGATCTGCGGGCCGCCGCCGTGCACCACCACGGGGTGAATGCCGCAGTTGCGCAGGAACACCATGTCCGCGGCGAACGCCGTCTTCAGCACCTCATCGGTCATCGCGTTGCCGCCGTACTTGACGACGACGATCTTGCCGTGCAGTTGCTTCAGCCACGGCAACGCGGCCGCGAGAACCTGCGCCTTGACCGGCGTCGCTGGCGGAGCCGTTCCGCCGGCGACATGAGACGAAGTCATGAGCTGTATGCCGAGTTCTCTTCGACGTAGCCGTGCGACAGGTCGGTGGTGCGGATGCTCGCGCGTGCCGAGCCGACGCCGAGGTCGATGGTGACGTCGATGTCCGCGCCGGACAGGTCGACCTCGCGGGCGCCGGGCGCACCGGTGCCGTCGATGCACACCGGAGACCCGTTGAACGACACACTGATCCGTTCGGCGTCCAGGGTCACCGGCGCCATGCCGACGGCGGCCAGCACGCGGCCCCAGTTCGGGTCGGAGCCGAACAGCGCGGTCTTGACCAGGCTGTCGCGCGCCACCACCCGGGCGGCGGTCAGCGCCTCGTCCTCCGACGCCGCCCCGGTCACCGTGATGACGACGCGCTTCGTGACGCCCTCGGCGTCGGCCTGCAACTGTGCGCACAGGTCGTCGCACACCCGCAACACGGCGTCGTCGAGTTCGGCCTGGGTGGGCGTGATGGCGCTGGCACCCGACGACAGCAGCAACACGGTGTCGTTGGTGGAGCAACTGCCGTCGACGTCGAGTCGATCGAAGGTCAGCGCGGCCGCCCGGCGCAGCGCGTGGTCGAGCGCTGCCGCGTCCGCGACGGCGTCTGTGGTGATCACCGTCAGCATGGTCGCCAGCGATGGAGCGAGCATGCCCGCGCCTTTCGCCATCCCGCCGACCGTCCAGTTGCCACTGTGGTGCAGGGCAACCTGTTTCGGCACCGTGTCGGTGGTCATGATGGCGCGGGCGGCCTCTTCGCCGCCGGTCAGCCCGCCCGCCAGTTCGTGCACCACCTCGGTGACACCGGCCAGCACCTTGTCCATCGGCAACCGGTCGCCGATCAGCCCGGTCGAGCAGACCGCCACCTCGATGGCGCCGGTCTCGGTGCCCCAGTCCGACAACGCGGCGGCGACGGCTTCCGCGGTGGCGTGCGTGTCCTGGAAGCCCAGCGGGCCGGTGCACGCGTTGGCGCCGCCGGAGTTGAGGATCACCGCGCGCAACCGACCGGTCGTCAGCACCTGCTGCGACCACAACACCGGCGCAGCCTTGACCTTGTTGCGGGTGAACACGCCTGCCGCGGCGTAATCGGGTCCCTCGTTGAACACCAGCGCCAGGTCCAGTGCACCGGATGCCTTGATGCCCGCGGCGATCCCGGTGGCACGGAACCCGGCAGGTGCGGTGACGCCCTGCGTGCGGACCAGCCGAGTGTCGGTGGAAAGTTCAGTCACGGCGCCACTCCCACGATCGAAAGCCCTTCCGTCTCCGGCCATCCCAATGCGAGGTTCATGGACTGCACAGCCGCGCCTCCTGTCCCCTTGACGAGGTTGTCGATCGCGGCGATCGCGACGAAGGTCGCGGCCTCCTCGTCGACCGCGACGGCCAACTGGGCGGCGTTGCTGCCGATCACCGCCCCGGTCTTCGGCAACTGGCCCTCCGCCAGCAGGTGCACGAAAGGCTCGGCGTCGTAAGCCTTCTCGTAAGCGGCGCGCAGTTGCGACAGCGGCGCAGTGGTGCGGGCAGTGCAGGTGGCCAATATCCCGCGCGAGGTGGGTATGAGCACCGGCGTGAACGATACGGTGACGTCCCTGTCGGTCAATGCCTTGAGGCCCTGCGCGATCTCCGGGGTGTGCCGGTGCTTACCGCCGATGTTGTAGGCGCGGGCCGACCCGATCACCTCCGAGCCGAGCAGGTCCACCTTGGCGGCACGACCGGCACCGGAGGTGCCGCTGACCGCGACGACCGTGACAGCGGGGTCGACGAGGTCCTCGGCGATCGCAGGCCACAACGCGAGCAGTGCGGCGGTCGGATAGCAGCCCGGCACGGCGATCCGCTTCGCCGCGCGCAACTTCTCGCGCGCCCCGGGTAGCTCCGGCAATCCGTAGGGCCAACTACCCGCGTGCGCGGATCCGTAGAACTTCTCCCACGCAGTCGAGTCGGTGAGCCGGAAGTCGGCGCCGCAGTCGATCACGACGGTGTCCGGGCCCAACTGGTCGGCCAGCGCGGCCGAGTGCCCGTGTGGCAGCGCCAGGAAGACGACGTCGTGGCCGGCGAGCACGTCCGCGTCGGTGGTGTCGAGCACCCGGCCCGCCAGCGGCAGCAGGTGCGGATGGTGTTCGGCGACCGTGGTGCCCGCGCTGGCGGCGGCGGTGAGCGCACCGATGGTCAGCCGCCCGGCCGCATACCCGGGATGCCCGAGGAGCAGTCGGAGGATCTCGCCGCCGGCGTATCCGCTGGCTCCGGCGACCGCGACAGACGTCATGCAGGGAGTCTTGCATGTTTATGCAGACTGCTGCAAACCAATTATATGCCGGGGGCGCCGTTGGCCAGATTGAAGTTGCACGGGCAAAGGAATTCGCGGGAGCAGGGTTCGACTTGTCGGCGAGTCGAAGCGGTTCGGGCGGAAACCGCCCATACTTCTCAGCAAACAGCTATTCCGGGGGGAACCGTGACGACAACCGAACGCCCAACCGTCGATGTGATCTTCACCTGCGATACCAGCTTGCACGACGTGTTGCGGGACGCGGCCCGGCTGGGGCCGCTCGCCACCGACGCGACCACAGGCGCCACCGTCGCGCTGCGACAGCGTGACGTCGAGGAACTCGCCCACGATCCGCGCCTGATCGGGATCGGGCTCACGTTCTTCGACCTGATGGGTATCACCGACGGGCCGCTGCGCGACTGGTACGGCCGGTTGATGTTCACCACCGAGGGCGACTATCACCGCCGTATCCGGTCGCTGGTGTCACGCGCCTTCACGCCGCGGTCCGTCGAGGCGTTGCGCGCGGCCGCCGCGGAAATGGCCACCGCCGCTGTTGCTTCGGCGAGAGAATCGGGTGATCTCCGTGCACTGTCCTCGATCGGCACCCGGATGATCTGCCGACTGCTTGGAGTACCCGACGGCGACGACGCGGTGTTCACCGAGTGGGCAGAGGCGTTGAGCCCGGTGTTCTCCATCATGTCCGCCGAACAGATCGCCGCGGCCACCACAGCGATCGTCGAGATGCAGAGTTACGTCGACGACTTGACGAGGCGGCGGGCCAGCGACCCGAAAGACGACCTGATCACCTCACTGCTGGCCGCCGAGTCCGACGGAGACCGTCTGACGCACGCCGAAACCGTCACGATGATCGCGAATCTTCTTGTCGCCGGCCACGATACGGCCGGCAGTCAAATTCCGTGCAGCATCCTGGTCGCCCTGCAACACCGCGATGAACTCGACGGCGCACTTGACGATCCGGCGCGGTTCAGCAGCGCCGTGAGTGAGACCATGCGCCTGGAGCCCAGCATCGCGATGATCCCTCGCACCACGGTGTCACCAATCGAATTGCACGGCACCACGATCCCCGCCGGATCGATGCTGTTTCTGTGCATCGCCTCGGCATGTCGCGACGGCGCCGCATGGCCGGACCCCGACCGTTTCGACGCCGACCGCTTCACCCGGCAGGACAGCGCCAAGCTGTTGAACTTCGGCGCCGGAACGCATTACTGCTTGGGCACCGCGTTGGCCAAGGTCGCCGTCGAGGAATGCGTGCGCGCTGCGCTCGCCGCCGACCCGCCTCTGCAGCTGTCCGAGGATCCTGCGGCGATCCCGTGGCGTCAGGTACTCGGCCGCAGCCCGGCCCGACTGTCCGTGGCGTCCGCGAGTTAGGCGCGTTGCACGGCGCCGACCCGGTCGGCCGCCGTCTTCACCGCGGCGTCGCGCGCCGCACTGGCCTCGTCTTCGGTGAGCGTCCGGTCGGCGGCGCGGAACCGCAGAGCCAGCGTCAGCGATTTGCGGCCGTCGCCGATCTGCGGACCGGTGTAGACGTCGAACAGTCGGACATCCTCGAGCAGTTCGCCGGCACCGTCGCGCACCGCGTCGACCACCGACTGCGCGGCGATGTCGTCGGCGACTATCAGGCTGACGTCCTGGAACACCGCGGGGAACGGTGAGACCGACGGCGCGGGCAGCCGTTCCACCAACGGGATCGCGTCGAGGTCGAGTTCGACCGCGCACGTGCCCTTCGGAAGCCCGGTGCGCTCCACCACCGCCGGGTGCAACTGGCCTGCATAGCCCACCACCGTCTCTCCGACGAGCACCTTGGCGCAGCGGCCCGGATGCCACGGCAACTGTTGCGCGGCCTGCAGCCTGAAGTCGACTCCTGCCGCGCGACCGATCACGCGCACCGCCTCGAACGCGTCACGCGCCTCCACCGGACGGCCAGGCCCCCACGGGCCCGCCGGCTCGCGCAGTCCGGTGAGCACCGCGGCGACGTGTTGCGGCTGGTGCGGCAGCGACGCGTCGAGGGTCGCGATCTCCTCGTCGGTGGGCCTGCGGTTGATCGGGATACGTTCGACGGCGCGCGTCTGCGAGGTGCGCTCCGCCACCTGCTGGATGGCGTACAGCGCAACGTCGACAGCGCCGCGGGACACGTTGCGCGCCAACGCTTCCAACAACCCCGGCAGCAGTGTCGTCGCAAGCTCCGGCCGGTCGGCTTCCAGTGGGTTGAGCACCTTGGTGGTCGCCCGGCGCGGGTCGTCGTCGGGAAGTCCCCATTGGTCGAACACACCGGCAGGTAGGAACGGCGTCGGAAGGACTTCGACATAACCGCTGAGCGCCAACGACTTTCCGATCGCGCGGCGGCGTTTCTGGACCGGGGTGAGACCCCCGCCCGCCGGCGCCTGCGGAAGCACCGACGGGATGATCTCGAGGCCCTCAAGGCGCAGCACTTCCTCGACGAGGTCGGCCGGCTCGCGCAGATCGGGTCGCCAACTCGGCGGGATGACCGTCACCCGATCGCCGTCGGTCGTCACGTCGGCGCCGATCTGGGTCAGCCTGCGCTGTGTGGTGCCCTCGGCATAGCCGACGCCCGCGGTCCGGTCCGGCAGGTCGACGGCCATGCTCACCGGGGCCTGCTTCCAGTCTTCCCGCGGCGGGTCGCCGCGCCAGTCGGTCAGCTTGGGTTCGATTGTGCCGCCCGCAATGTCGGCGAGCAGGGTGGCGGCCCGGTCGAGTGCGGCGACCGATACCGCCGGGTCGACGGTGCGTTCGTAGCGGCGACCCGCCTCACTGGACAGATGCAGCCTGCGCTGCGTCCGCGACACCGCGGCCGGATCCCACACCGCCGCCTCCAGCATCAAATCGGTGGTGGTGTCCCGCACCTCGGTGGTGCCCGCGCCCATCACACCGCCGATCGCCGCGGTCGCGACGTCGTCGACGATCAGCACATCGCGCGGGTCGAGCGTGCGCTCGATGTCGTCCAGCGTGACGACCGTCTCCCCCGGTTGGGCGAAACGAACCCTGAAGCCACCGGTGATCAGGCTGCGGTCGTGCGCGTGCATCGGATGCCCGAGTTCGAGCATCACGTAGTTGGTGACGTCGACGGCAGGCGAGATCGCCCGGATACCGCTCAGCAAGAGCCGGCGTTGCATCCACCACGGCGACACCGCCTTCGGGTCGATACCCGTGACAGGCCGCAGACCGAACCGCAGCACCCCGGTGCCTGGCTCGATGGTGACCGGCAGTGCCTCGCCCTCGACAGGCAGCGGCGGAACGTCAGCGGGGTCCACGTAGTCGAGGTCGTAGGCGCAGGCGATTTCGCGCGCCATGCCACGCACCGAGAGGCCGTAGCCGCGGTCAGGCGTAATCGCAAGATGGAATACCACGTCGTCGAGGCCGAGCACGTCGGCGGCGGGCGTGCCCGGTTCGGCGATGCCCGGCGGCAGCACGAGGATGCCGGAATGGTCGGTGCCCAGGTTGAGTTCGGCCGTCGAGCAGATCATTCCGTCCGAGGTGCGGCCGTACGTCTTGCGCGTCGCGATCGTGAAGTCGCCGGGCAGCACGGTGCCGGGCAGCGCGACCACGACGAGGTCGCCGACGGCGAAATTCGTTGCACCGCAGACAATGTCGCGCGGCTCGGCCTCGCCGACGTCGACCTTGACGGCCCGGATCGGTTTCTTGAACTCGGTCAGTTCCTCGATCTCGGCCACCCGGCCGACGGTCAGCGGTCCGGTGACCGGCCCGACAGGGATGACCTCCTCGACCTCGTGGCCGATGCGGATCAGCGTCTGCTCCAACTCGTCTGCCGGTACATCCCAGCCGGGAGCGCCGGCCTGGACGACGTCGCGAAGCCAGCTGTAGGGAAGCCGCATCAGGCTCCCACCCCGAACGGCAGCGAGAAGCGGACGTCGCCCTCGACCATGTCGCGCATGTCCGGGATGCCGTTGCGGAACTGCAGGGTCCGCTCCAGCCCCATGCCGAACGCGAAGCCGGAATACACTTCGGGGTCAATCCCGCAGGCGCGCAACACGTTCGGATTGACCATGCCGCAGCCGCCCCATTCCACCCAGCCAGGGCCGCCCTTCTTGTTCGGGAACCAGATGTCCACCTCGGCGGACGGCTCGGTGAACGGGAAGAAGTGTGGGCGGAACCGCGTACGGCCCTGCGGCCCGAACTCGGAGCGCGCGAACGCGTCGAGCGTGCCCCGCAGATGTGCCATCGTCAGCCCCTTGTCCACCGCGAGCCCCTCCACCTGATGGAAGACCGGGGTGTGGGTGGCGTCGAGTTCGTCGGTGCGGAACGTCCTGCCGATCGAGATGATGTACACCGGAAGCTCGCGCTCGAGCAGCGCGCGGATCTGCACCGGCGAGGTGTGCGTGCGCAGCACCTGACGGGACCCGTCGGGTGCGACGTAGAAGGTGTCCTGCTCGCTGCGCGCCGGGTGGTCGGGAGGGAAGTTGAGCGCGTCGAAATTGAACTGCTCGGTCTCCACCTCGGGGCCCTCCGCCAACTCCCAGCCCATCGCGATGAACGTGTCGGCGATGTGTTCGGCCAGGATCGTGATCGGGTGCCTGGCGCCGATCGGCTGGCGGGTCGACGGCAACGTGACGTCGATGCGCTCGGCAACGAGGACCGCGGCGTCACGCTCGGCGCGCAGCACGGCCAGGCGCTCGTCGTACGCGCGCTGCGCCTCGGTGCGCGCGACGTTGACCCGCTTGCCTGCGTCGGCGCGGTCGGCCTTTGGCAGCGAACCCAGCGCCTGGCGGGCCAGCGCGATCGGCGATCGGTCACCGAGGTGCTCGGTCTTGGCGCGGGCGAGCGCGTCGAGATCCGCGGCCAGGCCGAAGGCATGCTGGGCCGCGCTGACGGCTTTGGTCAGCGATTCTTCAGACAGGTCTATTGGCTGATCAGCCACCCGGCGATCGTACGCGATGGCCAGAGGCGGTCTTAACCGCATTACTCGCAAGCACCTGCGCCACCCGGTGGCTGCTCAGCGCCTCCCCGATCACCGCGCCCGCCAGGCCTGCGGCCGTCGCAACCAACATGTCAGTGCTGGCCAGCACCAGGTAACCGAACGCGGTCGCACCTACGAGCATCGCCACCCGTACCGGAGTCCAGTGCTCAGGTCCGCGGAGTCGGATCGCCACCAACATGCCCAGTCCCAGCGCCACCACGTGTCCGACGTCAGTGAAGTCGCGGCCGACGAGCACCATCGCCACACCGGCCGCCACGAACCACCCGATCCACGCGGGCCGCCAGCGACTCGGTACCGCGGCCGTCAACGAGCCGAGGACGGCAGCGGCCCCGTAGCTCATGCCGACATCGGTTGCCCGGCTCACCGACAGCGGCAGCCAACCGAGCTTCACCGCCGTCGCCAGGCCGGCGGCGACCAACAGAGTGGCGCCGATGTGGCCGGTGGCGAACGTCGCCGCCAGCAGTCGACTGCGGAACGTGAGTTCGGCGACGGCGAGCAGGCAGACCAGCCCTGGCAACCACACGTAGATCGGCCCGGCGTCGACCACGAAGGCGCTGCCGATCAGCGTGCCGAAGTGCCCGTGCCTGAGGTTGTGCAGGTTCGTGCTGACATGGCGAACCACCCGGTCCTGCACGGCAGGACCGAGGACGGACAAGGCGATGGTGACGGAGGTGACGGTCAGCGCGTATGCGACGGTGACGCGCACCTGCGCCAACCAGCCCAGTACCCGCAGCAACATGTCACCCCACTATCCGCCGGCCGCGCCGTCTTCGCCGCTCGGGCCGCCTGGCAACTGCCTGCGAGTTCTCAGTCGATACATCGCCAGGTCGGCGGGTACCCCGTCCTGTCTGGCCGTGAACACCTGTTTGCGAAGCCGTTTCGCCGTGACGCCCAGCGTCTCGAAATCCTCGTCGGGAATCCGGTCGAGGGTGGCCGCGGACACTACGAGTTCACCCCTGGTGGCGCGCTCCATCACCCGTGCCGCGATGTTGACGTCCACACCGAGCCAGTCCGACCCGATTCGTTGCGGCCGCCCGGTGTGCACACCGACCCGCATTCGCGGCGTATAACCGTCCACCTCAATGGCTTTCACCGCTTCACGAGCCACGATGGCCGCGCGCACTGCGGTGAGAGGGTCGGAGAACACGGCCATGATGCCGTCGCCCATCCGCTTCACGATGTGCCCGCCCGCCTCCAGCAGCGGCGGCTCGACGACCTGGGCCACCCGGCGCAGCAGCTTCAACGTTGCCTCGTCGCCCGCGCTCAGCGACCACGCCGAGAAGCCGACGAGGTCGGTGAAGACCAGCGTCACCTCGCGGTTCGCGGGCTTACCCGACACCCGCTCGGTGAGCGCCTGCCACACCTGCAGCGCGCCGAGGCTGACCTCGCGCGACGCCGCTTCCCGCTCGAGCAGCCGATCGGCGGCGCGTGCCGCCGCGCGCGGGCCGCCGTCCCCGTCGACCGACAGCGGGTCCCCGAAGTCGGGGTCGCCGGGCAGGGCGCGCCGCGCCCGTCGCAGGAACGCGATGACGGCGGGGTTGCGATTGGCGCCCGACAGCCAACCTCGTGAGCCAGATGATTGTGGGCCGGGCCGCTCGTCGATCGACTCGACATCATCCACGGCCGCCAGCCTAATGGAGGCGGATTGGAGCGGTAAAACGCCTGATCACAACCATGTGGCGCGGTGATGGAGGCTGCATAACACCGCGTCGCCACACCGCCGCAAATCGTAGACAACACATGTTGTCATCATTATCTTTGAGGTGTGCGCTCACCGTCGACCGCAAACACGGGCAATCCTCTCGGCCCCGATTCATTGACCTGGAAGTACTTCGGTGACCTTCGCACCGGCATGCTCGGCGTCTGGATCGGGGCGATTCAGAACATGTATCCGGAACTCGGCGCCGGCGTCGAGGACCACTCGATCCTGTTGCGGGAGCCGCTGCAGCGGGTGGCGCGGTCGGTGTACCCGATCATGGGGGTGGTCTACGACGGCGATCGCGCGCCGCTGACCGGCGAGCAGATCAAGCGCTACCACAAGACGATCAAGGGCATCGACGCCGAAGGGCGCCGGTATCACGCGCTGAACCCGGAGACCTTCTACTGGGCGCACGCCACCTTCTTCATGTTGATCATCAAGACCGCAGAGTATTTCTGCGGCGGACTGACCGAGGCCGAGAAGCGGCAACTGTTCGACGAGCACGTCCAGTGGTACCGGATGTACGGCATGAGCATGCGGCCGGTGCCCGACAGTTGGGAGGACTTCCAGGAGTACTGGGAGCGCAACTGCCGCGAAGAGCTCGAGATCAACAAGGCCACGCTGGACATCTTTTCGATCCGGATCCCGAAACCGTGGTTCGTGATGATGCCGACCGCGGTGTGGGATCAGCTGTTCAAGCCGATGGTCGGAGCGCAGCGGTGGATCGCGGCCGGGCTGTTCGACGACGCGGTGCGGGAGAAGGCCGGTATGCGCTGGACGCCGGGCGACGAGGTGCTGCTGCGACTGTTCGGCAAGCTCGTCGAGTTGGCCTTCGTCGCGGTGCCCGACGAGATCCGGCTGCATCCGCGCGCGTTGGCGGCATACCGCCGCGCGCAGGGCAAGCTGCCCGAGGACGCTCCCCTGGTCGAGGCACCCGCGTTCGTAGCGCCGCCGCGCGACCGGCACGGCATGCCCATGCACTACATGCCGCCGCGCAAGTCATTGCTGGACCGAGCTGGGTCGTTGGTGCACACCACGTTCTCGTTGGCGGGGCTGCGTCCGGCACGCGGACGCCATAAGGCAGCCTGAACGCATGCTGGAATGGTCTGACGTCGACCTCGCCGTGCGCGACGCCGTGCGCGAGTTCGTGGACAAAGAGATACGCCCCCATGTCGACGAGCTGGAAAGCGGCGACATGGAGCCCTACCCCATCATCCGCAAGCTGTTCGCGACGTTCGGCATCGCCGACATGGCGCGCGACTCGCTGAACAAGCGGTTGGCGAAGCTGCGCGACGGTGGCGAGTCGTCGGGCAAGCCGTCGTCCGGCGGCGGCATGTTCGGCGACGGCGCGGGCGGCATGGGCTTCGTGGTGGTCAGCGAGTTGTGCCGGGTGTCGATGGGCATCGTCACCGGCATGGGCGTGTCGTTGGGGTTGACGGTGCCGACCATCATGGGGCGCGGCACCCTGGCCCAGCAGGAGCGCTGGCTGCCGGACCTCGTCACCTACGACAAGATCGGCGCGTGGGCGATCACCGAACCTGATTCGGGCTCGGACGCTTTCGGCGGAATGAAGTCTTATGTGGTGCGCGACGGCGAGGACTACATCCTCAACGGTCAGAAGACGTTCATCACCAACGGGCCCGACGCCGATGTCGTGGTGGTGTACGCGAAGCTGGACGAACCGGGTGTCGACAAGCGCGACCGCAAGGTGCTGACCTTCGTGCTGGACCGCGGCATGGAGGGCTTCGTCCAGTCAAAGCCGTTCCGCAAGATGGGAATTCACAGTTCCCGCACCGGTGAGCTGTTCTTCAACAATGTCCGGTTGGGGCGCGACCGGTTGCTCGGTGAGACCGAGGACGCGGCCGGCGACGGGCGGGCCAGCGCGCGGTCCAACTTCTCGGCGGAACGGATCGGCGTCGCGGCGATGGCGTTGGGCGTCATCGAGGAATGCCTGCGCCTGTGTGTCGATTACGCCAAGAGTCGCAAGCTGTGGGGCCAGGAGATCGGTCAGTTCCAGCTCATTCAGCTCAAGTTGGCGAACATGGAAGTCGCGCGAATGAACGTGCGCAACATCCTGTTTCGCGTCATCGAGTCGGCACAGAGCGGTAAGGCGATCTCGCTGCCGGAAGCGTCGGCCATCAAGTGGTACTGCTCGCAGGCCGCCACGGACGTCGCGATGGATGCGGTGCAGTTGTTCGGCGGCAACGGCTACATGACGGAGTACCGGGTCGAGCAGTTGGCACGTGACGCCAAGTCGCTGATGATCTACGCGGGCAGCAACGAGGTGCAGATCACCCACGTCGCCAAGGGGTTGTTGAGCGGCTAAGCGCTGCGCGGCGGGCGGGCAGGCAGCGTCAACTCAGCGACCTTGGCGTGCAATTCCTGAACCCGCTTGTAGATCCGCTCCTCGGTGGACCGCGGCATGTACCCGGGAAGGTAACGACCGCGCCTGAGGCGCGTCACCCGACCCTGGGCGATCTCCCGACGCAGTGCCTCTGAGACCGCCTTCGACGCGCGCCCGGCGGTGCGGAAACCGTGATAGGCCAGTGCGTCGACCAGATCGTTCACGCTGGCCGGGCCATGGTCGAACAGGTAGGCGGTGATGAGGTAGCGAAGGTCGGTACCCCGCACCTGTAACGAGTCGCTCATGGGCAGACAATGGCACGCGGGTACGACAAGAACTCACGGTCCAGTGGCCAGTTATTGATCGCTTTTCGGCGATTGGCGTGGCACAACTGGCCACTCGGCGACTAACGCCGGTGTGCCATGGCGCTTTGGTACAGGCAGATCGACGCGGCCGACGCCACGTTCAGACTCTCGGCGCTGCCCGGCATCGGAACGTGCACCCGATGGGTGGCCGTCTGCGCCAATTCCACCGGCAGGCCGTGGGCTTCAGGACCGAACAACCACGCCGTCGGGCCGGACAGGTCGACGTCGTCGAGGCTGACCTCGCCGTCGACGGTGGTGGCCAGCACCTGCAGTCCGGCGCCGGTGAGCGCGGTAATCGTGCCTGCCGCACCGGTTTCGGAGACGACGGGAATCGCGAAGATGCTGCCCGCCGAGGCCCGTAAGCACTTCCCGTTGTAGGGATCGACGCTGTTTCCTGCGAGCACGACCGCGTCGGCGCCCATCGCGTCGGCGATCCGGATCAGCGTGCCCGCATTGCCGGGTTCCGAGATCTCCACCGCAACGGCGACAAGCCGCGGCGACTCGGCGAGCACATCGGCCAACGTCGTCTCCGGCATCGAGCACACGGCGACCAGCCCGACCGGAGTCACGGTGTCCGACAACGCTTTCGCGGCGCGCTCGGTGACCAGATGCACCGGGGCATCGGCGAGCATGCCACCGAATCGGTTCATCGCGGTTTCGGTGGCGAACACCTCGGAAACGAGTCCGCGCCGCAACGCCGACTCGACGAGATTGGGTCCCTCGGCGAGAAAGCGTGCGGCGCGGCGTCGTCCAATGTGGCGGTGCAGCTTGACCGCGGCCGCCACCCGTGCGGAGCGCTCGGTGAGCGTCAGGCGGCCTCGCCGGCGTCTGATGTCGCCGGCCTTCCGGCTCCGGCAGGAGCGTTCACGTCCTCGGGCAGCGCACCCTTGGCGACCTCGACCAGCGCGGTGAACGCCGCAGGATCGCTGACCGCGATCTCGGCGAGGTTCTTGCGGTCCACCTCGACACCGGCGGCCTTCAGGCCTTGGATGAGCCGGTTGTAGGTGATGTCGTTGGCGCGAGCTGCCGCGTTGATCCGGGAGATCCACAGCTTGCGGAACTCGCCCTTGCGGGCACGCCGGTCGCGGTAGGCGTAGGTCAACGAATGCAGCTGCTGCTCTTTGGCTTTGCGATACAGCCGCGACCGCTGACCGCGGTAGCCCTTGGATGCTTTGAGTACTGCGCGACGCTTCTTCTGAGCGTTGACTGCGCGCTTGACGCGTGCCATGTGAGTGTTCCTTCGTTCAGGTCGTACGGAGCCGGGCCAGTTAGCCGTTCAGCAGCTTCTTGATGCGCTTGGTGTCGTTGGCCGCCACCTCGGTACGGCCGGCAAGACGACGGGTGCGCTTGGTCGGCTTGTGCTCGAGCAGGTGCCGACGGTTGGCCTTCTGGCGCACGACCTTGCCCGTCCCGGTGAGCCGGAACCGCTTGGAAGCGCCGCTGTGGGTCTTCGCCTTTGGCATGTGTCCTCTTTCAGTTCTGCGTTACGTCTGACTGTCTTCAGTTGGTGCCGCGGTGGGCGCCGGGGTCTGATCTGCCCGTCGCGCCGGCGCGGCATCTGCGTCGTGCGCCGCCTTGGCGCGAGTCTTCGCGCCGCGGTGCGGAGCCAGCACCATCGTCATGTTGCGGCCGTCCTGTTTGGCCGACGTCTCGACGAAGCCGTAGTCGGCGACGTCGGCGCCCAGCCGTTGCAGGAGTCGGTAGCCGAGTTCGGGCCGCGACTGCTCGCGCCCGCGGAACATGATCGTCACCTTGACCTTCGACCCCGCTTGCAGGAAGCGGACGACGTGACCCTTCTTGGTCTCGTAGTCGTGCGGGTCGATCTTGGGACGCAGCTTTTGTTCCTTGACGACGGTCTGCTGCTGATTCTTGCGAGACTCGCGTGCCTTCTGAGCCGTCTCGTACTTGAACTTGCCGTAGTCCATGATCTTGCAAACCGGCGGTTTGGCATCAGGAGCTACTTCGACAAGGTCGAGATCGGCATCCGCGGCGACGCGGAGGGCGTCTTCGATGCGCACAATGCCTACTTGCTCGCCGCCTGGTCCGATGAGACGGACTTCAGGGACTCGAATGCGCTCGTTGACGCGGGTCTCAGTGCTGATGGGGCCTCCTATGTTGTCCTCTAGGAGCCCACGCCATCAGCCACTCTGCTCGGATGAACAGAAAAGCCCTGCTCAAAGCAGGGCCCAAAGCCGACCAGGACAGGCACGGATGCCTGTGACCGGACCGCTGGACCAGTATGGTCGGCGGTGGGAGTGGGACTCCACTTGCTGTCCCTGGCGTACGCCGGGACGGTCGCGCATGCCACTCTAGCAGGCATGACCGACTCTCCCAACATTCGCGAGCTAGCCGAAATTCCCGCCGTCGAGGTGATCACCCGATCGGCCGTCATGCTGATGAGCGCCGCCGCGGAGAAACTCGGACTGTCGGCAGAGGATCCCGAAGACAGCCCGCACCGCGATCTCGACGAGGCGCGCCGGTTGATCACTGCGCTGGCCGGACTGGTCACCGCCTCCGCTGAATACCTCGGACCGCATGCCGGGCCGGTGCGCGACGGACTGAAAACATTGCAGTTGGCGTTCCGCGAAGCCAGCGCCGCACCGGACGAACCGGGCCATGGGCCCGGTGAGAAATACACCGGCCCCGTTTGGTAGCTGGGCGCAGTCACAACAATTTCTGAGCTTGAGCGAATATCCTCGCGGCCTATGACCGCCACGTTGACGCGTCGGGCCTCTCGCTACTCGTGGGTCCCCGCAGCCGCCGGCTGGACGGTCGGCACCATCGCCACACTGTCGTTGATCGCGAGCGTCTCGCCCGGCATCCGATGGGTCATCAAGGAGCCGCGCGAGTTCGTCAACGACTACATCTTCAACTTCCCCGACACCAGTTTCGCGTGGGCCTTCGTGCTCGCGTTGCTGGCGGCGGCACTGGCCGCACGCAAGCGGATCGCGTGGTGGATCCTCGTCGGTTACATGCTGGCGTCCATCGTCTGGAACGTCGGCGGCCTTGTCACCAGTCCGAAGTCGGTGCTGGACGACATCGGCGAGGTCGTCGGGCTGGTGTTCCACACCGCATCGATTTTGTTTCTGGTGCTGGCCCGCAAGGAGTTCTGGGCGAAGGTCCGCCGCGGCGCGCTGCTGAAGGCGGCCGCCACGCTGGTGGTCAGCATGGCGGTCGGCACGCTGATCGGCTGGGCGCTGTTGGAGGTGTTCCCTGGCTCGCTGGCCCGCGAGGACCGGTTCTGGTACGCGCTGAACCGCGTCAGCGCGTTCGCAGGCGCCGGTTCCGAGTCGTTCACCGGCTACCCCCACGTGTTCGTCAACGCGTTGCTCGGCCTGTTCGGCGCGCTCGCCTTGATGGTGACGGCGATCGTGCTGTTCCAGTCGCAGCGCGCCGACAACGCGCTCACCGGCGAGGACGAATCGGCAATCCGGGGCCTGCTCGAACTGTTCGGCAAGAACGACTCGCTCGGTTATTTCGCCACCCGCCGCGACAAGGCGGTCGTGTTCGCGCCCAACGGGCGGGCGGCCATCACCTACCGGGTCGAAGTCGGCGTCTGCCTGGCCAGCGGCGATCCGGTCGGTGATCCGAAGGCGTGGCAACAAGCCATCCACGCGTGGCTGGCCCTGTGCCAGACGTACGGTTGGGCGCCCGGGGTGATGGGCGCCAGTTCGACAGGCGCTGAGGCGTTCCGTCTCGCGGGCCTCAACGCGCTGCAACTCGGCGACGAGGCGATCCTGTACCCGGACAACTTCCGGCTCTCCGGGCCGGATATGCGCGCCGTGCGCCAGGCCGTGACGCGGGCGCGACGGGCCGGTGCGTCGGTGCGGATCCGGCGGCACCGCGACCTGTCCGGCGAGGAAATGGCCAAGGTCATCGAACGCGCCGATGCGTGGCGCGACACCGAGACCGAGCGAGGCTTCTCGATGGCACTTGGCAGGCTCGGCGACCCCGCCGACGGCGACTGCCTGCTGGTCGAGGCCCTGCAGAACGATGACGTGGTGGCGATGCTGTCGCTGGTGCCGTGGGGCACCAACGGCGCGTCACTCGACCTGATGCGCCGCTCGCCGCAATCCCCCAACGGCACCATCGAACTGATGGTCAGCGAGCTCTGCATGCAGGCCGAAGATATTGGGGTGAGCCGGATTTCGCTGAACTTCGCGATGTTCCGCACGGCCTTCGAACAGGGTGCGCAGTTGGGCGCCGGCCCGATCGCCCGACTCTGGCGCGGCCTGTTGGTGTTCTTCTCACGCTGGTGGCAACTCGAGACGCTGTACCGGTCGAACATGAAGTACCAGCCGCAGTGGGTGCCTCGGTATGCCTGCTACGAAGACGCACGGTTGGTCCCCCGCGTCGGCGTCGCCTCGGTGATCGCCGAAGGCTTTCTGGTGCTTCCGTTCTCGCGGCGCAACGAGCAACCGCACACCGGCCATCACATCTCGGCTCCCGACGATCTGGTCGCCAGCGGCGTGTTGCACCACGACGGCAGCGCACCCGATTTGGACTCGTTGCAGGCCGATCTGCCCGAGGCGGAAGACGGCCAGCGTCTGCCGGAGCAGGTGCGGGTGCGGATGGCCAAGCTGAAATCGTTGCAGGACAACGGCGTCGACGCGTACCCCGTCGGGGAGGCGCCCAGCCACACCATCGCGCAGGCGGTCGAATCCGAGGGCGCGGGCACCGTCACGGTGGCCGGGCGGGTGCTGCGGATCCGTGACTACGGCGGTGTGCTGTTCGCCCAACTGCGCGACTGGTCAGGGGAAGTCCAACTGCTGCTCGACAATTCGACCCTGGAGCAGGGCGACACCGCGGACTTCACCCAGGCCATCGATCTGGGTGATCTCATCCAGGTGTCCGGGACGATGGGCTACAGCAAGAAGGGCACCCGGTCGCTGCTGGTCCTCACGTGGCGGCTGATCGGCAAGTGCCTGCGCCCGCTGCCGGACAAGTGGAAGGGGCTGACCGATCAGGAAGCGCGGGTGCGGGCCCGCTACGTCGACCTGGCGATCAACACCGAGGCCCGCGACCTGATCCGCGCACGTAGCGGTGTGCTGCACGCCATCCGCGAAACTTTGGTCGGCAAGGGCTTTTTGGAGGTCGAGACCCCGATCCTGCAGCAGATCCACGGTGGCGCCAACGCACGACCGTTTCTCACCCACATCAACGCCTACGACCTCGACCTGTATCTGCGCATCGCGCCCGAGTTGTACCTCAAGCGGTTGTGCGTCGGCGGCGTCGAGCGGGTCTTTGAACTCGGCCGCGCGTTCCGCAACGAGGGCGTGGACTTCAGCCACAACCCCGAGTTCACCCTGCTGGAGGCCTATCAGGCGCACGCCGACTACAACGTGTGGATCGACGGTTGCCGCGAACTGATTCAGAACGCCGCCCAGGCCGCCAACGGGGCACACGTTTTCCTGCGCCCGCGCGCCGACGGCACCCTCGAACCCGTCGACATCTCCGGTGAGTGGGCGGTCAAGACGGTGCACGGCGCGGTATCGGAGGCGCTCGGCGAGGAGGTCAGGCCGGACACGGAACTTCCTGTGCTGCGCAAGCTTTGCGACGCGGCGGGCATTCCGTATCTCACGCACTGGGACGCAGGCGCGGTGGTACTCGAACTCTACGAGCGGCTCGTCGAGGACCGCACCGAGGAGCCCACCTTCTACAAGGACTTCCCGACATCGGTGTCGCCGCTGACCCGCCCGCACCGCAGCATCCCCGGGGTGGCCGAACGCTGGGACCTGGTCGCGTGGGGCGTGGAGTTGGGCACCGCCTACAGCGAGCTGACCGACCCGGTCGAACAGCGCAGGCGGTTGCAGGAGCAGTCGCTGCTGGCCGCGGGCGGCGATCCGGAGGCGATGGAACTCGACGAGGACTTCCTCCAGGCGATGGAGTACGCGATGCCTCCGACGGGCGGGCTCGGCATGGGTGTGGACCGGGTCGTCATGTTGATCACCGGCCGCAGCATCCGCGAGACGTTGCCGTTCCCACTAGCCAAACCGCGTTAGCAGCTGGCTCACAGCCAGCGCCAAGGAAACACGGCCACGATTGTTGCCGTGACGTTACCCGACCAGTTTCGCCACCATCTCTCGCTGATGCATGGATGGCTGCCGATCACCGTGCAAGTCATCACCGGCTTGTTGCTGCTGGCCGCGATCGGCTGGCGGACACGGCGTTGGCGTTTGGTGTGGCTGCCGTGGACGGCGCTCGTCGGCGCGGCACTGGCGGTCGCGGTGTACTGGTACATCGCCTCGCAAGGGCTCAGCGACGACAACAATCCGGCCCCCGTCTCGCTGTGGATCTGGATCGGGTTGACCGGTGTGGCGGCGGCCGTGCTGCTCGCGGGCTGGCGCAGCGCCCGCTGGTGGCGGCGCGGGGTGTCCGCGGTGGCGCTGCCCGCGTGCCTGCTGTGCGCGGCGCTGGCGCTCAACCTCTGGGTCGGCTACTTCCCCACCGTGCAGAACGCGTGGAACCAGGTCAGCGCAGGCCCGCTGCCCGATCAGACCGACACCACCACGGTGGTCGCCATGCAGCAACGGCACGCGATTCCGCCGAAGGGCACGGTGGTGCCGGTCAGCATCCCCGACACCGCGTCGGGCTTCAAACACCGCGGTGAGCTGGTCTATCTACCGCCCGCCTGGTACGCCACCGATCCCCCGCCGCCGTTGCCGACGGTGATGATGGTCGGCGGCGAGTTCAACACCCCCGCCGACTGGATGCGGGCAGGCAACGCCATCAACACGATCGACGCGTTCGCGGCCGCACACGGCGGCAACGCACCGGTGTTCGTCTTCGTCGACTCCGGCGGCGCATTCAACAACGACACCGAATGCGTCAACGGCAGCCGCGGCAACGCCGCCGACCACCTCACCAAAGACGTTGTGCCGTTCATGATTTCGAACTACCGGGTGTCGCCCAGCCGGGCCAACTGGGGCATCGTGGGATGGTCGATGGGCGGCACCTGTGCGGTCGACCTGACGGTGATGCACCCCGATATGTTCAGCGCGTTCGAGGATATCGCGGGCGATCTGACACCCAATTCGGGCAACAAGACCCAGACGATCCAGCGTCTCTTCGGTGGCAACGCGGCGGCCTATGCGGCGTTCGACCCGACCACGGTGATCACCCGCCACGGGCCCTATGTCGGGGTGACCGGGTGGTTCGACATCAACGGCACGCCGTCGGCGCAACCGCACATCGTGAATGCCGCGGCGCATCCGAACGATCAGACGGCGGCCGCGAATTCGCTGTGCGCGACCGGCAGCGCATTCGGAATCAAATGCGCTGTCGAGATGAGGCCGGGCAGGCACGATTGGCCGTTCGCGGCGCGCGCGTTCGCGGCGGGGCTGCCATGGCTCGCGAGCCAACTCGGCACTCCGGGGGTCCCCCTGGTGCCGCTGCCACCGTCGACGGTGATGACGAAGGCGGGGTCGCCGCCCGCCGCACCGCACTCGGGACCGAAACTGCAGGCGGCCGCGAAGTAGGCCGGTAGCGTGGGCGGTATGCCGGACGACACCACCCCGGAACCGACCGCTGACGACACCCCGGCACCGCCGCCCGCGGAACCAGCAGATACCGGCTACACACCCGGCGGCGTGCCGACGTTCGAATCGGTGCGCGAGAAGATCGAAACGCGGTACGGCACCGCGATCGGCGCGTCAGAACTGGCCGCCGAGACACCTGAGGGCCGCACCGTGGAGGAGCAGTACGACGCGCGTCAGCGGGCGGCCGCCGAACGACTCGCCGAGATCCGTGAATCGATGCACCGCGACGAGGACGACGCTCAGTAGTCCGATTCGGCGGCCAACACTTCGGCTAGGAACGCATCGCCGGCAGGTGTACGCAGCCGCGACCGTGCGAACTCCCTGATCCGTTCGCGGGTCTGTGGTGACTCGTCGGTGTCCGCGCCTACCGTCACCGCGGTCGACCGCCAATCGTGGTCCCAGGCGGCCGATTGCGTGACAGGTTGGTGCTCCGCATCGAGAAGCAGGAACGCGGTGACCCCGTCGGCGTCGAGCACGCCCGAACCCGCGAACCCTTCGGACTGCAGCAGCACAGGGATGCCCGCGGACAGTCCTGAACCTGACAATGCCACGCGTACAACGGCTTTCGCCGTCCCATCGGTCACGTCGACTCGCCACTCGACGGTGTCCTCTGCGGAATCGAAGACGCCGGGCGGCACTGCGCTCCACTTCACGGAGTCGGTCCCTGCGGCGACCGCACCCGCGCCGCGGCTACGTCCGTCTGCACCGGCGGCCAGCGCGAAGTCGTCGCGACGCTGCGTGAGGCCGGGGGATTCGGTGAGCGCGACGCCGACGTCGTCGGCGAGATCGACACAGCCCGTGACGAGTTCGATCACCCGCGGATCGCCGGCATGCAGATGCGCGCTGAGCGCCGCGGTGTGCGGGCGCAGCAGCGCCGCCACGTCGGAATCGAAGGTGTCGTCGGTGAAGTAATCCTCGGCGGCCGCCGTGAGCATCGCGATCTCGGCGTCCAAAAGTGCGCCGTCGAGCGCCGCGATGCCGTCGCGCCCGCTGACCGGCCACCACCGCCGCAACCAGTGCCCGAGCGCGAGTCTGCGCAGCGGTTCGAGCGATTCGGGTCGCAGGTCGACGCCGGCGATCTCGACGTCCGCGCCGGGCGGCCGGCCGTTCACCGCCGCGGCGAGTGCGACATGCCCCGGTTCGCCGAGCACCCGCCACAGCCAATCGGCGCGGTCCAGATCGGTGAAGGTGATCTGCGCGGCGTGGGTGGGGTCGTCAACGGTCCACGACAGCACGGCACCACTGACCTCCAGGACGGCGACGAGTTGCGGCTGCGCCGCCTGGTGGCCCGTGCTCCACAATCCGGCATCGGCGACGAGTCTCATCCGGCCACCCGCAATTCCAGCATCGCCTTGATCCGCTGTCGGTGGTCGAGGCTCACCGAGCGTGCCACACCCTCCAGAAGGCCCCGGACATCGTCGACGTCGTCGCAGGGCTCCTGCCACACGTCGCGACCGTGCAGCCGGGCCCACAACCGGCTCAGATAGGGGCGTGCGAACGACGCGAGGTCATCGATCACCTGTTGCTGCCGCGGGTGCATGGGCCCGCCTTCGGCCAGGTAGCGACGGGCGTGCAGGACATAGGCTTCCTTGCGCAGCCGGGCCTGAATCTGGGCGGCCAGTTCGTATTTCGTCACGGCCGTTTCGCTCAGCGGCGCCAGGCACGCACCGATCTCGATCCCGGCGACCAGTGCGGCCTGCTTGTCCTCGGCCAGCAGACCCCAAGGCGCACTTGCCCGATCTACCTCCTCGGCGCACAACAGCGGGATGTCGGGCAGCTCATCGCGGTCCATGGCTCGCCGCAGGGTGGCCCGCACCCGGTCGACGACGGAGCGGTTCAGCGGGCGGTCACCGTCCGCTCCGGCCATAACTGGAGGGGGCGGTTGCGGGGCAACGGAACTCAGTCCGAGCGCGACGATCGACCACGGCAGATCGTCGGTGGTGTGATGTGCGCGGGCACCCAGGTTGTACGGCGTCGCGTCGGCGATCAGCGCCGACCAGACCCGCTGCCGGGCGACCGCCGCGTTGTGACCCTGCGCGGGACCCAGCACCGTGGTCAGGCCCGCGAGAAAGGGATCGGTGATCTCCTGACCGGGCGTTACGTCTGTCCAGCTGCGGGCCAGTTGGTCGGTCAGCTTGGCGACGACCTGCGGATCGGACGCGTACTGGTTGAGCACCTCGCTCGCGGTGCGGTCCCGGTCGCCGTGGATGCCTCGCAACACCGCTTCGGCGGAGCCGTCATCCTGTTGCGCCGGAGCGCCTTTCGTCACCGCCAGCTCGAAGCAGACGGGGAAATACAGCTCCTGGGCGTTGCCGGTGGTGATGCGCAGGCGGCGGCGCTCACGCTTGAGCACCTCGAACCATGCTGCCGCAGCGCGTAATTGGGGTCCATGCCCGACGATCAGTTCGTGCATGGCGACCGCGGTGTCGACGTCGACGAACGGCGCCGAATATGCGGTGTTGGCGCGCAAACGCAGCACCAGCGGGTCGAGGATGCGTTTGACCGTGCGGCGCAGCGGGCCGCCGTCGTCGCCGCTGAGCACCTCGACACCGGGGCCGATGGCGCGCCATGCGCGGTCGATGACGGCGCGGCGCGGTTGGCTGACGGCGGTCGTCGCCGCCACTTCGGAGCCCGCGCTCATCGCACCAGCATAAAGTTGGGTTCGGTAGCCAGCGCAAGAGCTGACGCTAATGGCATGTCCACCGCATTGTTGCTCGGAATCGCCGCCGACCAGCTTGTCAACATCGTCTACTTCGGCTTTCTGGTCGCCGGCAGCGCCGCCACACTCATTCCTGACAACCGGGCCCCCGTGCCCGCCCGACCGCGGTCCGACGAGGCCGACGAACGACTCGCCACCGTCACCGACATGCTGGCCGTACGCGCCGCCTTCGATGACATGCTGATCCAAAAAGGGCTGCTCACCGGGGACCAGCTCGAGCTGATCCGCAAGGGCACCAAATCGCAGGGCGTGGTCACAGGTATGCGCCCCACCGGCGGGTTCCGTGAGGACCACCGGGAGGTCGTGCTCGATGTGATCGTCAGAAAGCCAGGAGGCGGCCAGTTTCCGGCGCACGAGACCGCGTTGATACCGGCCTCGTCGCTGGCCAAGGTGTCCCCCGGCAGCATCATCGACACCTACTACCGGTCCGGCGACGAGTCGTCGGTGGCCGTCTGCGTTGCGCCCGGCTGACGGGTTCATCGCGCACCGTCGACCGCGAATGTCGCCAGCGCGGCCCAATACAGCGGGCTGGCACCGACATCGCCGCCGCGCCAGCGACGCATCTGCTCCCGCTGCCAGCGATTGACCGCCCGACCCGCGTCCGCGTCTTCGTGAGCGCGGTCGACGGCGATGATCGCGTCGGCCATCGGGTCGTGATCGCCTGCGGCGAACTGTCGGTAACCGGCCGCGGTCGGCAGCGACCACAGTGTGGCCGTGACCAGTTGAGCGCCGCCGAGAATCATCGCCGCCACCAGGCCGGTCGCCTCGTCGAACTGGTAGTCGCCGCCGGACGCGCAGGCGATCATCGCGATTCGCGGCGGCATCGGCAACTTCGCCGACATCAGATCCGCTGCTGTCAACGGATGCTCGTCGGCGAGGTGCAGCGCGGCGCGGGCCGCGTGCCCGACGTCGCCGTCGGCGGCGGTGGCGTGACCGACGTACAGCAGCCGACTCGGTTTCCGGTCGAGTTGGCTGCCAAGCCACGAGCGGTCGGCGTCTGTCCGACGGAACAGCTCGACCGCGTCGGTGACGTCAGGTAGCACCGCCCGTTGCCGCATCGTCTCTGTGAAATGTTGTGCCAGAGGGGTTTCCGACGACGGCCTGCCAAGCACCGAACCGAGCGCCGAATCGGGGCGCTGGCCTGGCACCCGTGGGTCGAGAAGCAGCAGCGGCGGGTTGTCGCGGCGATCGTCCCAGAGCGCCGATGTGCGCGCCGAGTTGACGATGTTCGACGGTGCCGCCATCAACACGTCGACCAATTCGTTCAGCCGGAAGCCGTCGTCACCGGGTAGGGCGAGCAGTCCCCACGGCATCCGCGCCAGACGGGCGCTGGGCGAGACGAACAAGGCGGCCCGCGGCGACGCCACGCAGTCGACGAGCAATTGCCACGCCGCAGGCCCCAGCAGGCTGGCGCCCAACGTGCGGGCGATGGCCGTTTCCGACTCGGGTGTTGCGAACGGGCCGATGGCGACTGCCCGCTGCACAGCGTCACGGCGACTTTCGCCGGCCACCGGATCGGGTAGCGCGGTCTTCAATTGGTCAAGTCCCGCAACGAGTTCGGGCTCCTGCACCACCCAGGTAACCGTCCGTGCTGGCTCGCCGACCACGCGGAGGCTGGCGTAGGTGGCGACGCCGACGTCGGCGAAGCGCAGAACGAGAGTTACGGCCACGTCGACCATGCCGCTTCGTCGGCGGTGACGGCGCACCCGTACCGCTCGAACGCCAGCGTACGATACCGGCTCATGATCGGTCCGCCTGCCGGATCCATCTGCAGAGGCGGCAACGGCCCGAGTCGGGTCAGCGCAGCGCCACCGGCCACCGCGGGCCCCGCCGCGACGAGCGCGTAGTCGTCGACCGTCTCGACCGGAACGGCGGCGGTCGCGGTCTCGGCCCAGCCGGCGATTTGTGAAGCCTCCGGTTCGGTGCTGAAGCTGCCCCGTGCACTGTGGTATTCGACGAGCTCACTGACGAGTTCGGTGTTACCCCACTCCCAGGCCACCGCGAAGGCGCCCGCCAGGATTCGTGCCGAGACGTGGGTGGCCCACCGCATGCGTGCGTCGGCGTCAGCCATCGACAGCCGCACCGAGTCGACGGCAAGTGCCGCGGGCACCTTCAGGTCTGCGGCCTGTTCGAATTTCGCTGCCGCGCCGCCGGAGTCGGCTAGCGCCTCGGCGCGCAGGATGTTGCCGAGATGGTCGTCGAGCCTGGCATATTGCAGCCAGCTGTGCCGCGGCCACGAGTCCAGCAGCGTGCGCGCCTCCTCGGCGCGTTCCCGCGCCGCGTCGAAGTTGCCGCGGAAGATGTCAACCCAGCTGCGTTGCAACAGAATTCGGTGGATGTGCAGCGGCTTCTCGACTTCGCGCCAATGCCGCTCTGCGTGACCGAAGCGTTCGTCGGCGTCGTCCAGTTTCTCGATGGACAGCGCGATCAGGCCGAAATACAGCCAGGACCGCGATACGTCGTGCGCACGATAGCCTTCGGCCAGGGCGGGGTACGCCGCGTGCACCAGGTCCTGGGCGCGCGCCCGGTCCCCCGCCGCCCACGCCGCCGTGCAGCGCTCGAATTGTGTTCTGGCGGTTGCCAGTTTCCATCCCCGCTTCTGCGCCCGAGCGCCTGCACGCTGCAGCCACGGCTCGGCTTCGGCCAGTCGCCCGGTTTCGACACAGAACCGGCCGTATCCGGTGCCCACCTGGACGAGCAGGAAGTCGTCGGATTCGGTGCCGTCGATGGATCGCTCGACCGCATCGATCGCGAGTTCCCACAACGGAACTGAGCGGACGTGCAGGTCGTCGTCGCACAGCGCGACGGCGCACAGGATGCGAGCGTAGGTGATGAGGAACCGGTGTTCGGCGGCCAAGTCGGCGAACTCCGTGGACGTGTCGTCGGTCAGCGCCAGCAGCGCGGCCTCGGCGGCCTCGTGGTCGCCGTGCGCGGCGGCGGCCAAGCCGGTGCGCAGGAATTGCGCGCGCCGCGTGTACCGGCAGATCATGTGGTCGATCTCGGTGTCGGACATCGTCACCTGCGCAGCCGCTTCCGGGTTGGTGCCTGCCCGGATCGACTGATAGATGGCGAGGCAGTCGGTGATGCGGCGGAGTGCTTCCTCGACGCCGTTGTACGCGGTGCGGACCAGATAGATCTCGCCCAATTGGGCGTAGACCTCGAGCAGGAGATCATCGCGGTCGACGGCTTCGATCTGCTCACCGAGAGACAGCAGCAACTGCTTCGCCGTCTCCTCCTCGGCGGCGAAGATCAGCTGACGAGCCCGCTCGAGGTCGGTGACGATCGTCATAGCCGAATTGTAGGAAGCGGCGGGCGCGGGAGGGGCGCCCGCCGCTTCAGGGGTGGGACCGATCAGCTGCACGTCACCTTCACGGTGAACGGCTTGGTGATCATCCCTGCCATCGGGTTCTTGATGTCTGCGCCCGTGGCCTCACCGGTGATCGTGTAGGTGCTGCCGTCGACCTTGACGTCGGCCTTACCGACCTGCGCGCCCATCGTGTTGGTGACCGCCAGCGCGTTTCCGTCGACCGACATGCCCAGCGAATCGACGGTCGGTGGGTTCGCGTCGCTCATCACGACCGCGAGGCCCGCCTGGCCGTTGATCGCCCCGCTGGCGACGTTGATCTTGCCGCCCTGCTTGACGCAGGTAACCGACTTCATGTCCAGGCCGGAGAGGTCCTTGCCGTCGACCTTCACCTCTGTAGAACCGCCGGTGCTGGCCGTCCCGCTGGCCGGGAGCGACGTGCTCTTGTCGTCCGAGCAACCCACCAGCACCGCGGCGGCGGCGGCCAGCCCGACCACACCCACGACAATTCGATTCATCGAATCTTCCCTTCTCCATACGTCGCCCCGATGGCGTCCGTTGTGAAGTCAGTCAAGTTCGCGGCAACCGCTACCGATCCCAAACTTTGTCGGCCGACGCAGGTACGGTTCCTCGGCGATGCGGTCATTCACTGTTGAGGAGCGGCGGGCACGCCTCGCGCGCAGGCATTTCCTCGCCCAGCCGGCGGACTCGATCGACCATGCGGTGGCAGACCTCGTCGGCCTGCACGCCACCGATCCGGCCACGCCGTACCTGTCGCTGTGGGCACGGCTCAGCGGTTTCACCGTCCGCGATCTGGACACCGAACTCTACGAACGCCGCACGCTGCTCAAGCACCTCGCGATGCGGCGCACCCTGTGGACGGTGCGAGCCGCAGACCTGCGGCTGATCCAGTCCGCGGCCAGCGACCGGGTGGCCGACAACGAGCGCAGGCGGCTGGTCGCCGACGCGCAGAAGGCGGGGATCGCGGAGGACGGCGCCGCGTGGCTGGACACCGCCTGCGCCGCGGTGCTGCGACACCTCGGCGAGCACGGCGCGGCCAGCGCAAAGGAACTGCGCGAGGCGCTGCCCGAGCTGGCGGGACGCTACGACTATGCGCCCGGCAAGCGGTGGGGTGGCGAAACACCCTTGGCGCCAAGGGTTTTGACGGTGCTTTCGGTACGCGGCGACGTCGTGCGGGGGCCCAATGACGGCGCGTGGACGGTGTCGCGGCCACGGTGGACGCCGATGGGCGATTGGCTGTCGTCGGGCGTCACGTCCGAGACGCCGGAGGCGGCGCGCGCCGAGTTGGTGCGAAGGTGGCTGCGCACGTTCGGGCCCGCCACCGAGGCCGACGTCAAGTGGTGGTTCGGCAACACGCTGACGTGGGCGCGGCACGCGCTGCGGGACATCGACGCGGTCGAGGTCGACCTCGACGGCACGCCCGGCTATGCGCTGCCCGACGATCTCGACACCGAAGCCGACGTTGAACCGTGGTGTGCGCTGCTGCCTGGTCTCGACGTCACGACGATGGGCTGGTACGGCAGGGACTGGTATCTCGGCGGGCACCGCGGCCAGGTGTTCGACACCAATGGCAATGGCGGTCCGACGGCGTGGTGGAACGGGCGGATCGTCGGCGGGTGGGGTCAGGACGACGCCGGCCGGGTGGAACTGCGACTACTGGAGAGTGTCAGCCGCGATGCGAGGCGGGCGCTGACTAAGCGGGCCGAGGAGTTGACGGCGTGGCTGGACGGGATTCGGGTCAGCCCGCGCTTCCCGTCGCCGTTGTCTCGCGGCTAGTTCACTCTGCGTCTATGGCGCACAAATGCGCGAGAGGACATCCCTGAGCGCAGAGTCAACGACTCGTCGCCGCGCAAGGCGTCACTTGTCTTTGTCGCGGAGCTGGGCCCACAGCTCACAGCGGCGCTGGGCCCACTCGACGACGACGCCGGTGACCACCGCGGCCACCGATGTCGCAATGAAGAACGTCATAGCCAACAAGCATCGCGTCGGCAGCCGTCAGCGTCTGCACAGCTAGCGCCCCATTCGCGCTACCTGCTAGCGGTAACTACGCGCTGACCTTGCGGCCGCGTTTCGTCGGCTTGGGCCTCGGCACGTCGAGTATCTCGGCGAGAAAATGCCCGGTATAGCTGTCGGGGTTGGCGGCTACTTCCTCCGGCGTGCCCGCCGCGACCACCGTGCCGCCGCCTGCACCGCCTTCGGGACCCATGTCGATGATCCAGTCCGACGTCTTGATCACGTCGAGGTTGTGCTCGATGACGATCACCGAATTGCCCTTGTCGACGAGGCCATTGATGACGCCGAGCAGCTTGCGGATGTCCTCGAAGTGCAGTCCGGTGGTCGGCTCGTCGAGGATGTACACGGTGCGTCCGGTCGACCGCTTCTGCAGTTCCGAGGCCAGCTTCACCCGCTGCGCCTCACCGCCCGACAACGTCGGCGCGGGCTGCCCCAGCCGCACATATCCAAGTCCGACGTCGACCAGCGTCTGCAGGTACCGGTGGATCGAGCTGATCGGCGCGAAGAATTCCGCCGCATCCTCGATCGACATGTCGAGCACCTCGGCGATGGTCTTGCCCTTGTAGTGCACCTCGAGCGTTTCCCTGTTGTACCGGGCGCCCTGGCAGACCTCGCACGGCACGTACACGTCGGGCAGGAAGTTCATCTCGATCTTGATGGTGCCGTCACCCGAACATGCTTCGCAGCGGCCACCTTTGACGTTGAACGAGAAGCGGCCCGGTTGATAGCCCCGCACCTTTGCCTCGGTGGTCGCAGCGAACAGTGTGCGGATCTTGTCGAAAACGCCGGTGTAAGTGGCCGGATTCGACCGTGGGGTGCGGCCGATCGGCGACTGATCGACCCGAACCAGCTTGTCGAGCTTGTCCAGCCCGGTGACGCGGGTGTGCCTGCCCGGCACCTGCCGCGCGCCGTTGAGCTTGTTCGCCAGCACCGAGGCCAGGATGTCGTTGACCAACGTCGACTTGCCGGACCCGGAGACGCCCGTCACCGAGGTCAGCACACCGAGCGGGAACGCCACGTCGATCTCACGCAGGTTGTGCTCGCGCGCACCCACCACCGTGAGTTGACGCTTGCGGTCGGTCGGCCGCCGGATGGCTGGCACCGCGATCTGCTCCTTGCCCGAAAGATACGCTCCGGTAAGCGAATCCGGGTTACGCAACAGTTCGTCGTACGGACCGCTGTGCACGATGCGCCCGCCGTGCTCACCGGCGTACGGCCCGATGTCGACCACCCAGTCGGCGTGCGCGATGGTGTCCAGGTCGTGTTCGACGACGATCAGCGTGTTGCCAAGATCCCTCAGCCGGATCAACGTTTCGATGAGCCTGCGGTTGTCCCGCTGATGCAGGCCGATGGACGGCTCGTCGAGCACATAGAGCACGCCGACCAGTCCCGACCCGATCTGGGTGGCCAACCGAATGCGTTGCGCCTCACCGCCGGAGAGCGTGGCCGCGGCCCGCGACAACGACAGATAGTCGAGCCCGACATCGAGCAGGAAGCCCAGCCGCGACTGGATCTCCTTGAGTACCTGCCCGGCGATCGCCTGCTCGCGCGGCCCGAGCGTCAGCGCGTTGAGGAATTGCGAACAATCGGCTATCGACAGTTCGGCGACCTCGGCGATGGACTTGTGCTCGCTGTCCGCCGCCAGCGTCACCGCCAGAATCTCCGGCTTCAGCCTGGTGCCCTCGCACTCCGGGCACGGCACGTCGCGCATGAAGCCCTCGTAGCGCTCCTTCATCTGCTCGGAGTCGGTCTGCTCCATCTTGCGCTGCAGGAACGCCATCACGCCTTCGAAATCGGCGTAGTACGAACGGGTTCGGCCGTACCGGTTGCGATACCGGACGTGCACCTGCTCGTCGCAGCCCTCGAGAATCGCCCTGCGCGCCTTGGCGGGCAGCTTCTTCCACGGGGTGTCGACGTCGAAACCGAGTTGGTCGCCGAGGCCCGCCAGCATCCGGGTGAAGTACTCGGCGGTCTGCCCCATCGACCACGGCGCGATGGCGCCCTCGGCGAGGGTCAGGTCCGGGTCGGGCACGACGAGGTCCGGGTCGACCTCCTTCTTGATACCGAGGCCGGTGCACTCGGGGCACGCGCCGTACGGCGAGTTGAACGAGAACGACCGTGGCTCCAGGTCGTCGACGGCCAACGGGTGCCCGTTCGGGCAGGCCAGTTTCTCCGAGAAGCGCTGTTCGCGATGCGGGTGGTCGTCCTCGCGGTCGACGAACTCGAGCACCACGATGCCGTCGGCCAGGTTCAGCGCCGTCTCCACCGAGTCGGTCAACCGTTGCTTGGCACTGGCCTTGACGGTCAGGCGGTCGACGACCACCTCGATATCGTGTTTCTCCTGCTTCTTCAGCTTCGGCGGGTCGGTCAGCGAGTGCACCACCCCGTCCACCCGCACCCGGCTGTATCCCTGCGAGTTGAGTTTGTCGAACAGGTCGACGAACTCGCCCTTGCGGGTGCGCACCACCGGGGCCAGCACCTGGAACCGCAGCCCCTCGTCCATGGCGAGCACCTGGTCGACGATCTGCTGCGGGGTCTGGCGGGCGATCCGCTCACCGCACACCGGACAGTGCGGCGTACCGGCCCGCGCATAGAGCAGACGCAGGTAGTCGTACACCTCGGTGATGGTGCCCACGGTCGAGCGCGGGTTGCGGTTGGTGGACTTCTGGTCGATGGACACCGCGGGCGACAAACCCTCGATGAAGTCGACGTCGGGTTTGTCCATCTGGCCGAGGAACTGCCGCGCGTATGCGGACAGCGACTCCACGTAGCGGCGCTGCCCTTCGGCGAAGATCGTGTCGAACGCCAACGACGACTTACCGGAACCGGACAATCCGGTGAAAACGATCAGCGCGTCACGTGGTAGATCAAGATCAATGCTCCGCAGATTGTGCTCACGCGCACCCTTGATGATCAGGCGGTCTGCCAACTGTTTCCTCCCGCAGACAGAAGTCATGCCCATGCTATGTCCCCCCACCGACAAGTTCGCGGGCGCTGTCGGCCGCTTGTAGCGTGAGCAGCATGACTACCGTCGATGACAACTACACCGGCCACGTAGATCCCCGAACCGCGGCGCGGCGCACGCTGCCCGGCGCGTCGATCGTGAAGGTCTCCGTGGGCCCGATGGACAACAACGCCTACCTGGTCACGTGTTCCCAGACCGGCGAAACGCTACTCATCGACGCCGCCAACGACGCCGAGATACTGCTCGAGCTGATCGAGGCCTACGCGCCCAAGCTGTCGCTGATCGTCACCAGCCACCAGCACCAGGACCACTGGCTGGCGCTCGAGCAGGTCGCCAAGGCCACCGGGGTGCCGACCGCCGCACACCAGCTGGACTCCGGACCGCTGCCGGTCAAGCCGCAGCGCACGCTGGCCCACGGCGACACCGTCAAGATCGGCCAACTGTCCTTCGATGTCATCCACCTGCAGGGCCACACCCCAGGTTCGGTGGCGCTGGCCCTGACCGGCGCCGACGAGGCCACCCATCTGTTCACCGGCGACTGCCTTTTCCCTGGCGGTGTCGGCAAGACGTGGAAGGAAGGCGACTTCGAGACGCTGCTCGGCGGCGTCACCAGCCGGGTGTTCGACGTCTACGGCGATTCGACGGTGGTCTACCCGGGCCACGGCGACGACACCACCCTCGGCGCGGAGCGCCCACATCTCGACGAGTGGAAGCAGCGCGGCTGGTAGCCGCTGGACGGCCCGGGCTCACCAGGCGACGGGGAGCCGCTTGATGCCGTGGATGAACGCCGAGTGCAGGATCGCCGGCTCCTCCACCGCGACGATGTCGGGAATCTGGCGGTGCAGTTCTTCGAACAGCACCCGGATTTCCCGACGGGCCAGGTTCGCCCCGAGGCAGAAGTGTGCACCGCCGCCGCCATAGCCGATGTGCGGGTTGGGATCCCGGGTCACGTCGAAGAGCCACGGGTTGCCGAACTTGGCTTCGTCGCGGTTGCCGGAGTTGTACCACAGCGAGACCTTGTCCCCCGCCTTCATCTCGATGCCGTGCATCTCGATGTCCTGAGTTAGGTTGCGCCGCATGAAGATAACCGGCGTCGCCCACCGCACGATCTCCTCGACGGCGGTGGGCGCGACGGCGTCGAAGTCGGCCCACCACTTCTCGCGTTCCTCGGGATAGCGGGTCAGCGCCACCATGCCGTGGCTGATCGCGTTGCGAGTGGTTTCGTTTCCCGCCGCCGACAACAGGATGAAGAACGACGCGATCTCACTGGACGTCAGCCGCTCTCCGTCGACTTCGGCCTGCACCAGACTCGTGGTGAGGTCCTCGTGCGGATCCGCTCGTCGTTGCTCGGCGAGTCGCATGGCGTAGTCGGCCATTTCGACCACCGTCGCCACCACCTCGGCGAATTCGCCGGATACCTCGTCGTCGCCGACGCCCAACATCACTGTGGTCCAGTGGAAGACCTTCTCCTCGTCTTCCTCCGGGATGCCCATCATGTCGCAGATCACTTGGAGCGGTAGCGGACTGGACGCCTCGGCGACGAAGTCGGCTTCGCCGTTGGGATGGTTGGCCACCATGTCGGTGACGATTGCCCGTGCCCGGTCCCGCACGCTCTGCTCGATGCGGGCCACCACCTTCGGCGTGAAGGCCCGGTTGACGATCTTGCGCAGCCGCAGGTGTCGGGGGTCGTCCAGGTTGATCATCGACCCGGCGAACTCCGCTGTCTCGGGCGGCACGTCGTTGAGTGACGTGCTGGTCGGTATCGAGCTGAAGATTTCCGGGTGCCGACTGGCGTGGTGAATGTCGTCGAACCGGGTCAGAGCCCAATGGCCGACGCCCGACGGGAACCCCTCGACCTCCGTCACCTCGAAGAACGCAATGGGCGACTCGCGCCGTAACGTGGCGAACGCGCCATCACGGACGTCGTCGTCGCGGCCCCAGAACTCGAGCGACGCCAGGTCGATGTCGGCGAGCGGAACGTCAGGAGGTGGGACGCCGTTCTCGCGGCGCGTGATCCCGGCCCGGTGCAACGTCGACGTCATAATTGACCCTCCCGCCACTTGGAGTGTCCCACCGCAGACCCGGAATGAGGAGAATTTGAGTGAGCCAGCTGACGGTCGACTGTGCGGGCAACGCTAGATTGCCTGTGAGCCGACGAGGACGAAAGGGCAGACATGAACACCGCACAGTTTGAGAAGGCCAAGAACGGCGCCGGATTCATCGCCGCACTGGACCAGAGCGGCGGCAGCACGCCCAAGGCATTGAAGCTCTACGGCATCGGTGAGGACGCGTACTCCGGCGACGAGCAAATGTTCGACCTCGTGCACGAGATGCGGACCCGCATCATCACCAGCCCCGTCTTCGACGGAGACCGCATCATGGGCGCGATCCTGTTCGAGATGACGATGGACCGCACCATCGACGGCAGGCCGTCCGCCGACTACCTGTGGAACGTGAAGAACATCGTGCCGTTCCTGAAGATCGACAAGGGCCTGGCCGAGGAGAAGGACGGCGCCCAGGTGATGAAGCCGATGCCTGGCCTCGACGCCCTGCTGGATCGCGCTGTCGAGAACGGCGTGTTCGGCACCAAGGAGCGCTCGGTCATCAAGTTGCCCGGCGCCGGCCTCGATGCGGTCGTCGAGCAGCAGTTCGAGGTGGCCCAGCAGGTGTTGGCCAAGGGCCTGGTGCCGATCATCGAGCCCGAAGTCGACATCCACAGCCCGCGCAAGGCCGAGGCCGAGGACCAGTTGAAGGCCGCTCTTTTGGACGGCGTCAACAAGCTCAGCGACGATCAGGCCGTCATGCTGAAGCTGACGCTGCCCGACACCGACAACCTGTACGCCGAACTGGTCGCGCACCCCAAGGTGGTCCGGGTGGTGGCGCTGTCCGGCGGTTACAGCCGCGCCGAGGCGTGCGAGAAGCTCGCGCGCAACAACGGTGTGATCGCCAGCTTCTCGCGGGCGCTGACCGAAGGGCTGACCGCGCAGCAGAGCGATCAGGAGTTCAACGCGACGCTGGATTCAGCGATCGCCGAGATCGCGAAGGCGTCGAGTACGTAAAGCCGATATCACGGGGTGGTGTGGACGATGAGCACGTCGGTCTTCGACCGGCGTGCCACGTTGGCAGGCACCGAACCGAGCAACCGCCCGGCGATGGTGCTCAGGCCGACGTTGCCCACCACGAGCAAATCGGCGTTGACTTCAGCCGCCAGATCGACGAGCGCGTCAACGGGGGCGCCGACGATCGCCTTCTCTTCGACGTTCTTCGCACCGGCGGCCGTGGCGCGGTCCCTGGCCTCGCGCAGGATGGCGTAGATCGGCGCGTTGCCCGCCATCTTGTAGCCCTCGTCCTTGAGCACGTCCGCCGCGCGCTGATCCTCACTCTGGGGGAAGTAGGCGGTGGCGACGATCACCGTCGCATCCGACCCGGCGGCGATCTGGCCGGCCTTGTCCACCGCGCGCAACGACGAATCTGATCCGTCCGTGCCGACGACGATGGTGGTGTAGCCGCTCATCCAAATCCTCCCAGTGTCAGTTACAACGCCACCCGAGACAGTAACCCGTTGCCCGTTGACCAGGGGCACGATTCACGACACCAGATGGTAACCGTGAGTTGGGCCGCAAGCGCACCTCAAGTGATGGAAGTGACGCCGTTGCTGACTCGAACGCCCGTGTCGCAACGGTATTGCCAACGTGATCCAGATCAAACATCTGAACGCGCCACGGCCACAACGGAAGTCGGGGGCCGGTCCTACGACAGCGTCAAAATTTGAGGTGGTAGCGGTCTTTCGCGAGCGGGTGGAGATCTCGATCACATAGTCGAACGATGGCGATTCGACCTCAGGTGGTGAAGTCGACCCGTTGCGGGGTAACCGTCCAGTGTGACCGCCGCCGACTTCGTCCCCGACACCCGCGACCTCGACACCCTGGAAGAGGCTTCGCACGGCTGCAAGGGCTGCGACCTGTACATCAACGCCACCCAGACGGTGTTCGGCGCGGGTGCGCGGGATGCCGACATGATGCTCGTCGGTGAGCAGCCTGGCGATCAGGAGGACAAGGCGGGCGCCCCGTTCGTGGGACCCGCGGGCAGGCTGCTGGACAGGGCGCTCGCCGCGGCGGGCGTCGACAGGGACCGGCTGTACGTCACCAACGCGGTCAAGCACTTCAAGTTCACCCTGGCCGAGCGCGGTAAGCGCCGGATTCACAAGACCCCGAGCCGCACCGAGGTGGTCGCGTGCCGACCCTGGCTGTTCGCGGAGATGATGTCGGTCGAGCCCGACGTGGTGGTGCTGCTCGGCGCGACGGCGGCGAAATCGTTGATGGGCAACGACTTTCGATTGACTCAGCATCGAGGCGAAGCGTTGCACCTGCCCGAGACCGAGGTTTTCGATCCGCGCGTGGCGGTGACGGTGCATCCGTCCTCTGTGCTGCGGGGGCCGCCTGAGGACAGGGAGAAGGCGTTCGAGGGGCTGGTGTCGGACCTGCGGTTCGCGGCCGGGCTGCTGCGCGGCTAATACAGGTCGACGCGACGGTCGTCGAACAGGTGAACGTGTTCGGTCAGCGTCTTGTCGTGCGTGGCGGTCAGGTCGACATCGGCGACGGCCATCGCCGCGCCAGGGCCCGCCGAGGCGACGACCCACCCGTCGGGGTCGATGATCGCGGTGCCCTCGGTCCACGGTTGGCCGCGCTCGACGCCCGCGCGGTCACAGCATGCGACGGCGATTTTGTTGGTCCTGGCCGTCGACATGGCGGTGATCACCTCGCCGGGACGCTCCCCCTCCGGCCGCGGGAACAGCGGCCAGTTCACCGGGGCAGCGATCAGTTCCGCACCGTCGAGTGCCACCCGCCGGGTCAGTTCGCCGAACTCGACGTCGTAGCAGACCATGACCGCGATCGCCCCGTGCCGGGTCTTGATGACCGGCGGCAGTACGCCACCCGGAGTGAAGATGAACTTCTCGCGGTCCCACAGATGCGTTTTGCGATACGTGGCGACCACCCCGTCCGCGTCGACCATGACCGCGGTGTTGTACAGCCGCTCGTCGTCGCCGAGTTCGCAGACGCCCGCGATGACGATCGAATCGCCTGCGACCGCAGACCATTTGGCGAACGTCGGGTGCGCGGGTGTCACCGCGACCGCCCGCGCCTCTTCGGCATCGGTGAGCATGTATCCGGACGTGGCAAGCTCGGGAAGCACCACGATGTCCCCGCCTGCCGACACCGCCTCACGAATCTGCTCCTCGATCAACTCCGTGTTGGCAGCCAACTCGCCGATCTTCGGGTCGATCTGGCAGCACGCGATCCTGACCATGGTGGGAGGTTACGTCAAGACGGCCCGTCGCGAGCGCTGGACAGATTGTCCACTGCATCGTCACCAGTTGGACATCTTCGCCATGGCGCGGCGGCGGGGTGCGGCGCAAGGTATGTCCCGTGGAATCTCCCGCCGCCAGCAGGATCGAAACGCGGTCCATCGACTACGTCCCTGACGACGAACGCCACGGCAAGGTCAGCCACCAGGGCCCGTTCTGGTTCGTCGGGAACTTCCAGCCCTTCACGCTGGCGCTCGGGTTCGTCGGCCCGAGCCTCGGACTGTCGCTGTGGTGGAGCATCGTCGCGGGCATCGCAGGCATCGCGTTCGGCACCCTGTTCATGGCCTTTCACGCCACCCAGGGACCGGTGCTCGGGTTGCCGCAGATGATCCAGTCCCGCGCTCAGTTCGGGTTCCGCGGTGTGCTGCTTCCGCTGATCGGCACATTGTTCACGTTCGTCGGCTTCAACGTTGTCGACGTCGTGATCATCAAGTCGGGCCTGCAATCGATCTTCGGCTGGAACCCGGTCGTGGTGGCTGCGGCCATCACCGTGGTCGCGGCGCTGCTCGCCATCTACGGACACGACCTGCTGCACAAGTCGTTCCGCATTCTGTTCTGGATTTCGTTGCCGCTGTGGGTCATTCTGACCGTCCGCGTGGTGTTCGGTGGCGTCGGAGGTGGCCCGCCGGCCGCCGCCGCGTTCTCCTGGGTCGGCTTCCTGGCGCAGTTCGGTGTCGCAGCCTCGTACAACATCACCTATGCGCCCTACGTCTCCGACTACAGCCGCTACCTGCCCCGCAACACCAAACCGTCCTCGATCATCGCGTCGGTGTTCATCGGGGCTGCGGGTTCGCCCGCCTGGTTGATCCCGATCGGGGCGTGGATGGCGACGTATCTCGGCGCCAGTGACGCGTTGGCGGGCATCAACGAAACCGGTAACGCGGCGGCATGGCATCTCGGCGGCGTGCTCGCGGTCGTGTCCACGCTGGTGCTGGTGGCCACCATGGGCCTGAACGCCTACAGCGGAATGCTCACGGTGGTAACGGCTTTGGACTCGCTGCGGCCGGTCCGGCCCACTCGACGGCTGCGGGTGGTGACGATCGTCGTGTTGGCCGTCGCATGGTTCGTGATGAGCCTGCTGCTGACCAACGCGACGACGGCGCTCAACACCACGCTGCTGATCATGCTGTACCTGCTGGTTCCGTGGACCGCGGTGAACCTCACCGACTACTTCTTCGTGCGACGCGGTCACTACGCGATCGCCGACCTGTTCACCCCTGACGGCATCTACGGGGCATGGTCATGGCGGGGTATCACCGCGTTTCTGGTCGGCATCCTCGCCGAGATCCCGTTCGTGGTGCTGCCGTTCTTCACCGGCCCGGTCGCGGCGGCGATGGGCGACGTCGACATCGCGTTCGCCGTCGGACTGCTGGTCTCCGGTATTGTCTACGTGCTGCTCACCCGATCTCTCGACGTGACGCACGAGTTGGCGCTGATCGAGGCGGACCCGGTCAGCTAGCAACCCCAGGCGGCAGGCGGTATCCACTGCGATACGGCGGGCGGCACCCAATACCCCACGCCGCACTGTGCGGGCGGCGCCCAGCCGCCGTCCCACCGGCCGTTCCAGTCGTCGTCGTCCCAATCCCAGCCGTGGCCGTGGCCGTGGCCATGGTCGAGTTTCCACGTCATACCCGGCGTGCTCGGCACCGGTTGGTCGGCGCTGGCGACACCGCTGCTGGCACCCACTGCGGCGACGGCGAATGCTGACACGATCGCCGCTGCGGCCCCGATTCTCTTCACGCTCACGATCAATTCTCCACTGGTGCAGCAAAATTGAGTATCCGACCCGTGGTCCATCCTAATCTCCTTCGTGCCCGCTGGGTATCCGCTGTGGACACGAACTCACCGGCAAAATTGACGCAGACGTACGCAGCTATAGCATCAACGTTGCTGAGCGCCAGCGCTTTTGGCTATGGGCGCTTGCCGGGCAACGGGATCGGCACATTGACGACGTCGACACGCAAACACCTGCGGGCAGTCAGCCGTACAACTCCTCGAAGCGCTGGATCGACCGCTCGATGTCGCCCTTCACCGCTCGCGCCGCCGCCGCTCCGATCGGCCCGAACAGCGGCCTGCCACCGAGTTCGAGCTTGAACGTGAACGACGACCCCGAGGCCGTCGGCGTGACCGTCATCCGCAGCCCATACTTCGTGCCGCCGACTCCCTCGCCGGTCATCTCGAGTAGCCGCGGCGGATCGACTTGCCGCACCGTCCACGTGACGCGGTTACGCAAACCTTTCGCCGCCGCGACGCCGACCAGGGTCACGCCGATGGCGAGTTCGGCCGGTAGCTCGCCGCGCCACCCTTGGTGCATGACCAACCAGTCACCGAGGTCGGCCAGATTGGAGGCATGCGCCCACGCGTCCTCTGGCGGCAGGGACAGGTCGCGGGACAACTCGAGTTTGGCCACGCGCGGCTACCAGGCCGGCTTCTGGTAGACCAGCCAGCGCATCTCGATCGGGCTCTGCTCACGCGGCATGTCGAATACGTCGCGTCCGCTGACCCAGTCCGCGTACCAACTCGTCGGCGGCCAACCGCCGTCCGGCAGATTCGTCATCTCGTACTCGTAGACGGAGTCGTCGGACACCAGCTGCAGGGGTAGACCGGACGCCGCCGATGACAGCTCCTGCACCGTGAAAATCGTTGTGTAGCACTGCTGCCCGAGCTCACGCGCGCCGTCGTCAGGCGTATATCCCGGTTTTGCAAGGAAGATGTTGAACACCAGATGGCCGCCCGCGACCAGGCACTGGGTGGCCAATTCGAACACCGCGCGCAACTGCTGTGCCGACCGGAAGTCCGATACCACTTCGGAAAGCAGTATCAGGCTGTAGTCACGGCGCAGGTCGTCCTCGGTAGAGAAGATGTCGCGTTCGATCACCCGCACGTCGAGTGATTCCTTCGCGGCCTCGGCGCGGATGATCTCGGCGAACTTCGGGGTCATCTCCACCACATCGACCGGATGGCCGCGCCGGGCGAGGGCCAACGTGTTGCGGCCGGTGCCGCCACCGATGTCGAGGACCCGGTGCGTGGACGGATCGAGCGCCTGGCCGGCCAGCGCCGACACCCGCGCATCAGGTTCGGTCCCGAACAGCGGCGGTTTGCGCGTGCTGATCCAGTTCTCGTAGGCACCCTCGACCGTCCACCATTCGGCCCTGACGTGATAGTTGAGCACGGTCCCGACGGGCGCGTCGTAGGTGATCACGATGTTGGATCGCGGCGAATTGGCGTATGCCTCCGCGAGTTGGCCCTCGAGGACTTCCCGGACGTGGGCCATCTGCTCGGCCGTGAACGGCCGGCCCAGCGTCGCGAACAGCGTCTCGCACAGCGATACGTACTGCTCGATCATGCCGGGAACGGCGGGCAGGGTGATCTTTCCGTCGACGACCGACCGTCGGTGCAGTCGCCGGGTCATCGCGTCGCGAATCGAAGGGTTGACCGAGCGAACTCCTGGATTGTCCATCGGTGCAAACGTTAGGTAAGCCGCGGCGGCCGCGCACGACTATTCGGTATCTAGTCCGTCATCGGCACGCCGACGGCATCGCCGCCCTGCGGCCACCCGACAGGTGAGTCTTCCCAGGTTTCCTGCCTGCCGTACGGCGTCAGATCGAGGAACGGATAGCCCGGCGCCGAATGGTCGAGTCCGCGGGCGTACGCCGAGTAAGTGTGGAACACCTCGTCGCCGCGGCGAAGAAAGACGCTGGCGCCAGGCCAGTCTCCGCGCAGCGCGCCGTCGTCGAATCCTGCGTCGTGCAACTCGTCGACGGACATGTAGTTGTACTCGATCGGCGCGCGCTGCGGATCGAGCGTGACGTGGTAGTCGTAGGTGAAATCGTTGTCACGAGATGAATACCAGTCGAATGTCCAGTCGTGCTCGGCCTTGTAGCGCGCGATGCTGGCGTACGGCGCCCTCGACACCGCGGCGAACGTGACTCCCTTGGCGTCGAGCAGCGCGCGGTCGCGTTCGGTGAAGGTGAGATCGGCGGCCATGGTGCAACTGGGGCAACCCTTGTCGATCGCGTCGATCCACATGAAGTGATGAATGTAGAGTTGCGGCCTGCCGTCGAACATGTCGATGAGGCGCAATTCGCCGTCCGGCCCCTCGAACGCGTAGTCCTTCTCGACCTTCACCATCGGCAGCCTGCGGCGCTCGGCGTTGACCGCGTCGCGCAGATGGGTCACCTCGCGCTCGCGGGCCAGCAGTTTCTTGCGGGCGGCGACCCAGTCCTCCCGCGTGGTGACCTCGGGGTAGGCGGCAGGGGTAACGGGCATGGTCATTCTCCTCACGGTTGAGCCTCACGAATATGGACTCCGCGGAGGCTCGAAAGTCATCGCGCACTGGACTTGTCAGCGGCGAAGACGTGTCTATGGTGGTGAATATGCCGACAAAGGTGTCGATGATGGGCACCGCCGCGGTGGCAGTCGCACTGAGTGCAGGATGTGCGGACGACCCGACAATGGCGACGGCCTCGGCGGAACCCTCCTACCCCGGTGGCCCCGGGACGTATTCAGTAGTCATTCCGAACCCCGAATTCACCGGCGGCGCTGAGATTCTCCGGGCCACGCTGCCCGAGCAGTGGTCTGTCATCGAGGACTCGGATGCCCCCGCAACGCGGGGTCTGATCGGCTACGCCGCCGGCGGCAACCTGGATATACCGCTGCGGTTCGACGTCGCATTCGAAGGCACGATCGAGGACTTGCAGCCGCCCGCCGAGACCGCTTGCTACCACCACGGCGACCCGCCGCATCCCGCGGCCAGCGTCGAGGACATCACCGCGCAAACCGGTGACGGCACGCCCCGCCGCAAGATGGGCGATCGCACCGCCGACTACCGCGTGTGGCGGGCGAACTGTCCGGACGAATTCACGACGACGCAGATCCACCAGGCGTGGTTGCTGCCGGATTCCGACATCGCGATCTACGAACAGCGGCCGACCGAGTTCAACAACACGGTGGTGGAGAGCATGCAATTGCTGCGCTGAGCGCGGCAGGCGGATGCAAAAATCGGGCATGATTTCCTACGCCCGACGCGAGGCGCGCCGATGAACCTTCTGCTGGCCGATCCGCCGTTCTTCGGCGGCCCCGGACAAGGCACACGACAAATCGTGGAATTGTTCGTCGCCTTCGGCCTCACCTCGTTGATCGGCCTGGAACGCGAGATCCAGGGCAAGAGCGCCGGCGTGCGCACCCAGACCATCGTCGGAACCGCGGCCGCTCTGATCCTGCTGGTCAGCAAGTACGGATTCACAGATGTGCTGCAGGACGGCCTGGTGGTCGTCGACCCGTCCCGGGTGGCAGCCCAAATAGTTTCCGGCATAGGCTTTCTCGGCGCGGGCATCATCATCTTCCGGCGCGGCTCCGTGCACGGCCTCACCACCGCGGCAGCAGTCTGGGAGTCCGCTGCCATCGGGATGGCGGCAGGCTCCGGCTTGCTGCTGCTGGCGGTCACCGTGACCGCGATGCACTTCCTCATCATCGTCGGGTTCATGCCGTTGGCCAAGCGGTTGTCAGCGCGGTTGGCCGGCTCGGTCACCATGCACGTCACCTACGACGAAGGGCGCGGCGTGATGAGCAAGTTGTTGCAGGCGTGCGACCGCCGCCAGTGGCAACTCACCGAGCTTGCCACCGACACCACGGGCGAGCGGGTCGCCGCGGGCAGCGCCGGTGTCCTGCTGACCCTGTCCGGCAGGGGCATTCTGGCGGCGCCAACGGTACTGGCCGGCATCGAAGGCGTGACCTCGATCCGCCAACTCGACGACGAACCCGACTAGATTGATCATGTGCCCATTGGTCTGATCTGCGCCATACCCCAAGAACTCGCCCACCTCCGCGCGGTCCTGACCGACCCGCAAAGCGAACACATTGCGCACACCGTCTTCGACACCGGCACCATCGACGGACATGAAGTGGTGCTGGCGGGGTCGGGAATGGGCAAGGTCAATGCCGCGCTTGTCACCACCCTGCTGGCGGACCGGTTTGCCTGCCGCACCGTCGTTTTCTCGGGCGTGGCGGGCGGACTCGATCCCCGACTGGCCATCGGAGACATCGTCATCGCGGATTACGTCATTCAGCACGATGCCGGGTTGCTTGAAAACGAGCGAGTGCAGACCTACCAACCCGGGTACGCGCCCGTCATCAACCCGACGGACCGTCTGGGCTATCGAGTCGACGCCGCACTGCTCGACCGCGTCAAGCAACGTTTGGCGGATCTGTCGATAACCGACCAAATCAGTTACGGCACAGTGCTGTCCGGTGATCAATACCTGAACTGCGAAACCACGCGGCAACGGTTGCTGACCGAGTTCGGCGGTAAGGCAGTCGAGATGGAAGGTGGCGCAGTGGCTCAGGTCTGTGAGGCGTTCGCCATTCCGTGGCTGGTCATCCGTGCGCTGTCCGACCTCGCAGGCGGCGACGCGCTCTTCGATTTCACCGCGTTCGTCGACCGCGCAGCGCAGTCCTCGGCGGCGATTCTGCAGCGCCTGCTGCCGGTGCTGTAGGCGTCAACTCACCGACAGTCCCGTCAGACCGAAGGTGACGGGATCTTGTGAGTTCCCTTCGGCTTGACTTGATGGCGCGACCATCGTCGCTTTTAGGATTACGCTCGTTACTCTACGACGCAGCGGCAGCGTGCCGCGCCCGGGAAAGGACCCCTCGATGGCAAGTCAGCAGGCAACGGAGTTCGCGAATTTCCTTGCGAGCCTCAGCCGCAATTCGACGACCCCGGACTCTCCCTTGACGGCAGTGCGCCACGCCGCTGAAAGCATCCATCAAGCGAGCAGGGAGCCCGAGGGGGTCACCTATGCGGAGGTCGATGCCGGTGGCGTCGAAGCGTTGTGGTGCATTCCCACCGACAGCGCACCGGACGCCGTGTTGTTGCACACCCACATGGGCGGAAGTGTGCTCATGTCAATGCATTCCGACCGAAAAGCGGCTGCGCACCTTGCGAAAGCGGCGGGCGCCCGCTCGTTGGTGCTGAACTTTCGACGGTCACCCGAGCACAAGTACCCGGCACAGGTCGAGGACGTCGTCAACGCCTACCACTGGCTGTTGGAGCAGGGCTACCAGCCCCCCAGGATCGCCAGTGTCGGCCATTCGATCGGCGGCTATCTCGCGTTCGCGCTGGCGCTGCGCTTGCGGGACGCCGGTGAGGCCTTGCCGGGGGCAATCCTGTCGATCTCCCCTTGGGCCGATGTCACGCTGTCAGGCGCATCGATCAAGGACAACGCCCATTTGGACATGCTCCTCAACCGCGATCTGATGGAGCTCTTCCGGTCGTGCTGGCTCGATGGGACGGGCGTGGCATGGACGGATCCACAGGTGAATCTGCTGTCCGCCTCGTTGTCCGGGTTGCCAAGCACCGCCATCTATTACGGCGAATTCGAACTGCTGGCGTCCGACGCCGTCGCCTTGTCGGCACGGGCGAAGGAGGCCGGAGTCGACGTCGTACTGCGGCAGGTCGACGAAGGTCAGCACTCGTTCATCATGGGCGCGGGCCGCGTTCCCGAAGTCGATCTGGCGATCGACGAAATGGGAAGCTGGCTGCGGTCCAGCCTCGGACTCCGCTCAGCCGTCGCTTGAGCCGAATAATGGCGAACCAGAATTACGTACTGGGCCATTCCCACCCCGAGATCGACCGTCTCATGCGGCAAGCGGAGATGTTGCGGCCCATCACGGAACGACTGCTGGTGGCAGCCGGTATCGAGCCCGGCATGCGTGTGCTCGACATCGGCTGCGGGCCAGGTGATGTTTCGCTACTGATCGCAGACCTGGTCGGACCGACGGGCAGTGTGGTCGGCATCGATCGCAGCGAGGCTGCTCTCGATATCGCTCGAGAGCGATTCCGCCATCTCGGCCAGAGCAACGTCGAGTTCATCCGGTGTGACCTCGAGACATACGTCGGTCCGGCAGATTTCGACGCCGCGGTATGCCGATACGTGCTGATCCACCAGGCGGATCCCGCTGCCTTCTTGCGGGCTACCCGTCGACTGGTGAGAACCGGTGGCGTCATCGCCCTTCACGAGATGGACGTCACGCGCGGCATTCAGTCGAGTCCACGGATCCCGCTGTTGCACGAGATCTACGACGCGGTGACCTACACCCTCACCCGACAAGGCACGGCATTCGATGTCGGTGGACGGTTCGTCGAGGTGTTCGTCAACGCCGGGCTGCCTGCGCCGCAGATGTTCTCTCAGACGCTTGTCGAGAGCGGCGAGGACTCGGTGTTCTTGACATGGATGGTGGATCTGGCTCGCGAGGTCCTCCCCCACATGATCGCGGCAGGTGCAGTGACCGCCGACCAGGTTCAGATCGACACCTTGTCGGAGCGGCTACGGCACGCGGCGATTGCATCGAGCAGTCAACTCGAGTTCGTTCCGCAGACATGCGCTTGGGCTCGGAATGAGAACGGGACCCGGGCATGCTCGAGGTGATCGATCGCGGAGGCGAAGGCCATACCCGCAGGCACCCATTGGTTTTAGTGCACGGAGCCTGGCATGCGAATTGGTGTTGGGAGGACAACTTCGTCGACTTCTTTGTAGACCGTGGGTTTCGCGTACTGGCGCCCAGCCTCCGTGGGCACGGGAAGAGCGCGTTGGGTAAACCGCTACGGCTGTGTTCGATTCGCGACTATGTCACCGATGTCGCTGCTGTGGTCGAGACGCTTCCGTCGCCACCGATCCTGGTGGGTCATTCCATCGGCGGCTTTGTGGTGCAGAAATACCTGGAGAGTCACGAGGCACCCGCCGCGGTGCTGATGGCTTCGACCCCACCGCGCGGCGGCCAGCTGGGTTCCTTGTTCCGCAGCATACGTCGTCACCCTTGGCGCTCAACGAAATTCGCACTCACCGCCCAACCACGGCACCTGTGCGGCAGCCCCGCAGGCGTCCGAGAGTTGTTCTTCGGCGCCGACGTACCGGCCAGCCTGGTCGATGCGTTCGCCACGCGTATCCAACCCGACAGCACACGGGCGATGATGTTCGATACGGTGGTCGGCGACCTCGTCGACACCAAGAAGATTCACACCCAGATGCTCGTCGTCGGCGGAGAGTGCGACCAGGTTTATCCACCCCGCCATGTACGTCGGACCGCCGCAGCTTACGGAACACAACCCGTCCTTTTCCCCGGCGCCGGCCACGAATTGATGCTCGAACCCCAGTGGAGGGCCGTCGCCGGTTACATCGAAACTTGGCTGGCCGATCGAGGTTTCTGAGATCGACGGATCAGTCGCGCGGAGCGGCTAAGCCGTCGGTCCGCGGTTCGCCGGCTCCGAGACAAGTCGATCGGTTGCCTTGTGCGCAGCGGCGATCACTTCGGTCTGCATCGCGGTGTCAGACATGGCGCGTGCCACCGAGACCGCTCCTACCAGCACGGAAACAATGATCCAGGCCCGCCGCTTTCGGTCGGCGCGGGTGCCATCGAGCGTGTCTGCCATTCGGTCTACCAACACAGACATCCTGTCCTCGCACGCCTTACGGGTACGTGCACTCGCTCGAGCCACATCCGCGCTCAAGGCGGGAATCACACAACCGTCGCCCGGGTTCGTCACGTGATCGTCACTGAGGTACTCCGCAATGAACTTCTTCAGCTGCGACCGCCACTCGGTCTTCGCGCTCGTCTCCGTGTCGGCGAGAAATGACTCACCAGCGGTACAGACGATCGCCTCGAGCATCTCTTCCTTGTTCGCGAAGTTCGAGTAGAAAGCTCCTGACGTGACGCCGGCTGCCGCCGCGAGCCCTTCCACGCCGATCCCGTTGAAGCCGGCCTCGTTCATCGAACGCGTGCCGGCGCGCACCAGCGCGGCGCGTGCCTTGACCTTCTGGTCCGGGGGATACCGCATAACTCCTCGTTTACAACACCCTCAAAAGAACTGTATGAGCCTACCTCCATAGCGTAACTACCGCTATCACATACATGCTGTCAGCTACCGGTAAAAGTCGCTGGATTCCGACGACGCATCCGGCAAGATGCTCGACGGGTATGGCGGCGCAACCGAATTGGTATTGGACGGGCCGCAGAGATGTCTGCAAGCGTTTCTCGTGCGCGTCGAAGGCCGCGGCCACCAACGCCGCGAATCGACCCTCTGAGAGGTGCTGGACGATGATTCGCGAAAACCTGCTGTTTGACGCCGCGGGCGCGTCACTGCACGCCTGGTTCTATCCGGCGGATGGAGCTGCCGACTCGAGCCCGTGCGTGGTGATCGCGCACGGATGGACGTCGACGAAGAAGATCTATCTCGACAAGTTCCGAAGTGTTCGCCAGGGCTGGGCTGGCTGTGCTCGTACTCGACAACCATGGCTGGGGTGAATCGGGCACAGCACCCGGGAAACCGCGCCACGAGGTCGACCCGTGGGAACAGATCCGCGACTGTCAGCACGCAATCACCCCGGCTCAGAACCGAATCGAGGTGGACCCTGACCGAATCGGTGTGTGGGGAACGAGTTTCTCCGCAGGCTACGCGTTCGTTGTCGCCGCAATCGACCGGCGCGTGAAGGCGGTGTGCGGCCAGGCCCGTGGTCGGCAGAGATCCCGCGGTGCTGGTTGGCCTGCCAACCGGCTCACTATCTGCCCGATATCACTCCCACTCCCCTGCTCATGATCGTCGGCCGGGAGGACGGGCTCACCGGCGGGAATCTAGCGGCCGCTGCCTATGAAACCGCGGCCGAACGACGGCGGTCACTTTGCTGCGTATACCGGTGACGGGTTCGCGCTGGCGGCGCAGGCCGCGCGGGACTGGTTCACGACTCACCTGCATGTCACGGATTACGTTTCGGTGCATCGCAATTCGACCCCGCACACCACCATCTTCTGACGCCGGTGAGACTGCACCGGCAATCCGGCAGCGTCGCTGACTGCTTCGCACTGTTTGTATTGACCGCGAATGACGACGCGACGACTTGGAGAGCGTGTCGCAACGCGGCGGCGCCGTCGCGGTCGGAGCGCAGAGCGGCAACAATGCGGCCGTCCGGGCGCACCACGAGAGCGTCCGGTTGATTTCCCGTGCCTCCTGTGTCGAATACGCTTCGTTCGCTGTCGGTGACCACAACCGGCGACAGCGGAAGCCCTTCGGCCGCAGCCAACCACGTCCGATCATCTCCTGGCAGGAGCAGCGTCAGGTTCTCGCGGCTGAGGAGGTTCAGCGCGGCCGCGCCGCGTGTGTGATCGCGGTAGTGCTCATCCTGCCTGGCAATGGCCGCCGCGACCCGGCGTCGTACATACCGCCCGAACATGCCCGACGAGTGGGCCACCGCGGACCGTTGGTATGCCAGGCCGGTGACACCGCGGAGCACCGCCCGGACCGGGCGTCGCGGCGACCACGACGGAAGAGCGGCGACGAGTCGAGGCAGCAGCCGAGCCACTCGCACCGGCAATCCCAGCGCCGCAAAGATTTCCAGCATCCCGTCATGACTTGCCACTGCTTCGGCGGCGGCGGCGATCCCAGCCGGACGGCGTTCCAGCTCATAGGTTTCGAGCAGCGCGGGCGCGGCGCGCGCGCCGACAACCCAAGCCAGTTTCCACGCCAGGTTGTGGACGTCAGCGAGTCCGGTGTTGAGTCCCAGGCCGCTCGTGGGCGGGACGTGATGCGCTGCGTCACCGGCCAGGAAGGTGCGCCCCTTCCGATAGCAAATCGCCACCTGGGCACGCGTCGCCCGCGATTCGACCGACTTCACGTCGATGTCGATGTTGGTCTCCCCGATGGCATCCAGGATCCGGTCGCGGCAAGCGGCGGCCGAGAAGTCCTCCAACGACTCGAACGGCGGAAAGTACGGGAACTGGAACTCCAAGTCGTTGGGCGCTCTGTGGACGAGCAGCGCGCCAGGGCCGTTCACAGTATTCGTCCAGACGACCGGGCCCTGGCGATGGCGCAGGAGATCGTCGAGGTCGGCCGCGAAGTGCACGCTGATCATGTGCGGCAGCGTGGGGCCCGTCATTCCGATCTGCAGCGCGCGTCTCACACTGCTGGACGAGCCGTCCGCGGCGACGACGTAATCGGCCAGGATGATGTCATCGGAACCAGTCGCGGTGTCGGTGATGATCACCGCAACCCCGTCGACAAAGTCTGTGTGAGACAGATAATCCCACCCGGGGCGAAAGTCGATGCGCGGATTGTCACTCAGATTCAGCCACAACAAGGGTTCGAGTATGTTCAGCGGCAGCACGGCAGCGCTCGTCTGTGTGTCAAGCGCTACCCGCCCGACATCGGCGCGAGTCAACGTCGTGCAGTAGGTAATGCAGCCAAGCTCGGCCAACGGCGCACCCAGGGTTTCCACGTCTCGCGCCAACCCGATTCCGCGCCAGATCTCCATCGAATGTGCCGAAACCACCTGTGGCGCAGGGTGGCTGTGCGGCTCCTTACGTGCTTCGACGACGATGCACTTGAGGCCATGCGATGCCAGTAGCAGCGCTGCCGTGGCACCGACCGGTCCCGCCCCCACGATCAGGACATCACAGCTATCGGCGATCACTGCGCCCTCCGATTCCGTTGACTGACTTGATCTAACGCAGCAACACCGGTCAGTTAGTCCACTGCCAGGCTTGCGGCTCCTCGATCAGCACAACGCGGGTGGCATCCACTAGGTTCATCGAAAAACGGCTGGCTTAGCGCCCACCTGCGATCGCTATTTCTGTTTCGATGGGAGAAGAGGTGTCCCCGTGCGGCATGTCCGTGGCTGTGGAAAACATTGCGCCGTCGGTGATTACCGAAAGTCAGGGCGATGACGTTTGCGATGACACGGTGGTGATCGCCGACGACTACGTGCTGCTGCGTGAAGCCGTGGTTAGCTTGCTCGATGAGGCAGGCTTTCAAGTCGTCGGACAGGCTGCCGATGCCGCTGAACTGCTCGAGTTGGCCGACCTACACCACGGACGGACTCGCGGCAGCCTGTGCGATCCGCGCAAAGTACCCGTGTACCGCGATGATGGATCGCGCGGCGACTCGAAGTGGCAACAGGAACCGTCAGAATCTACATCAATTGTCTATACAGGAAGCTTGGCCTCCCGCGCTCCGATGACGACCACCGCCGGGTCCGCGTCGTGATCACCTACCTCGATGCGGGTAAGACCGTCGCGGCCTGGCCACGGCCCGAGCGGTAGGACGCCACGCACCCGATGGCTGCCAGGACGGCGAACACACCGAACAACAGCGAACTCGCCGTCGCATCGGTCGCGGCTTGCATGTTGACCACGACGCCGGCCAGTCCCGCGCCGATCGCACCGCAGATCAATTGGACGGTGTTGATGGCCGCGGCCGCCGCGGGCCCTTCGGCGGGGTCATCGACGCAACTCATCGCCCATGCCGACAGGTGCGGCCACGCGATGCCCACGCCCACGCCGGTGATCAACAGCGCAACCGCCCATACCGCGACCAGCGCGGTCGACGCGCCGTCGTATTGCGTCAACGCGGCCAGCGCAAGCCCCGTCGCCATCACCAGCGGTGCAACCGCCACGGTTCGAACGATCACCCGGTTGTCACGCAGCGATGCGCTGCTGATTTCGCCGACAGTCCACCCGACCGCGAGGCCGGCGCCGAGGAATCCGGCCGCCACCGGCGTGAGTTGCGCGAGGTGCTGACCGAACAAGGGCACATACATGTCGGCCATCGTCGCGGCCATCAAAACCCCGAGCGTCAGGTAAATCCACTTCAACGGCCCGGAACCGAAGGTGCTCGGCGGTAGCACTGCCGCGGGCAGACGCCGGTCGACGTAGACGAAAGTGACCACCAGCGCGGCGCCGAGGGCCAACAGCGCCGCCGTCGCACGCCAATCGTGCGGAATGCCTGCCACGCTGACCGCGAGCGCGGCGGCGCCGAGCAGAAGCAGCGACCACACTGGAATCGGCGTGTGCGCCCGATCCACTTCGGCGCTGTCCCGAGCGGGCAATGCGACGGGGACCAGCACCGCCATGGCCGCGGTGAGCACCACCAACATGCCGAAAGCCCAACGCCAGGAACTGAATTGGGAGAACAGACCGCCGGCCGCAGGCCCGACCAGGGTTCCGACTCCCCACATCGCGGACACCAGCGCCGACGCCTTGGTCCGCAGTGAACTCGGCAGCGCGGTGTTGATGACCGCGTAGCCGAGTCCGGCCAACAGGCCGCCCGCCGCGCCCTGGACCGCGCGGCCCGCGAGCAGAATCTCCATGGTGGGCGCCACCGCACAGGCGAGGCTGCCCACGCCGAACACGCTGAGCCCCAACAGGTATGCCCACCGTGGACCGAGCCGCAGCAGTAGTGAATGCACGGTGGTGGCGGCCACCACCGAGGCGACCAGATACACCGTCGTCACCCACGCGTAGTAACGCTGGCCGCCGATGTCGGCGACCGCACTGGGCATCAGGCTGATGGTGAGGAACTCGTTCGTCGCGTACAACGCCACCCCACCGGCCAGCACGGTGGACGCACCGAGGTTCCTCGGGCCGAGCAGTTCACGCCAGCTGCCTGCAGCGATCGTCGGGGTGTCACTCACCCGACTCACGTTAGGAGCTCAACCGCTGTTGAGGTCAACTTATTTGAGACCCGCGGCGTCCATACCGCGCAGTTCCTTCTTCAAGTCGGCGATCTCATCCCGGAAGCGGGCGGCCAACTCGAATTGCAGGTCCCGCGCGGCCGCCATCATCTGCTCGGTCAGGTCCTTGATCAGATCGGCCAGCTCGGCCCGCGGCATGTTCGAGGTGTCGCGGCCCTCGACGATGCCCGCACTGACCGCCCGACCGGGCTCCCCCTGCGCGCGACGGCCGCGAGAGGCGTTGCGGCCGGAGCCGCCCACTTCGACGTCGTCGGCCTCGCGGTACACCTGGTCGAGAATGTCGGCGATCTTCTTGCGCAACGGCTTCGGATCGATGCCGTGCTCCTCGTTGTACGCGATCTGCTTGGCGCGGCGGCGCTCCGTCTCGTCGATGGCCTCGCGCATCGACTCGGTGATGTTGTCGGCGTACATGTGCACCTCGCCCGATACGTTGCGGGCGGCGCGACCGATGGTCTGAATCAGGCTGCGGGTCGACCGCAGGAACCCTTCCTTGTCGGCGTCGAGGATCGCCACCAGCGACACCTCGGGCAGGTCGAGACCTTCGCGCAGCAGGTTGATGCCGACCAGCACGTCGTAGTCACCGAGTCGCAGCTGACGCAGCAATTCGACGCGGCGCAACGTGTCCACTTCCGAATGCAGATACCGCACCCGGATGCCCATCTCGAGCAGGTAGTCGGTCAGGTCTTCGGCCATCTTCTTGGTCAGCGTGGTGACCAGCACCCGCTCGTCGGCTTCGGCGCGCTTGCGGATCTCGCCGATCAGGTCGTCGATCTGGCCCTTGGTCGGTTTGACGACCACCTTCGGGTCGACGAGGCCGGTCGGGCGGATCACCTGTTCGACGAACTCGCCCCCGGCCTGGCTGAGTTCGTACGGCCCTGGCGTGGCCGACAAGTAGACCGTCTGCCCGATGCGGTCGGCGAACTCCTCCCACGTCAGCGGGCGGTTGTCGATGGCCGACGGCAGCCGGAAACCGAAGTCCACCAAATTCCGCTTACGGGAGATGTCGCCTTCGTACATGCCGCCGATCTGCGGCACGGTCACGTGTGACTCGTCGATGACGAGCAGGAAATCCTCGGGGAAGTAGTCCAGCAGGGTGGCCGGCGCCGAACCCGCCGGCCTGCCGTCGATGTGGCGCGAGTAGTTCTCGATGCCCGAGCAGAACCCGACCTGGCGCATCATCTCGATGTCGTAGTTGGTGCGCATCCGTAGCCGCTGCGCCTCGAGCAGCTTGCCCTGACCTTCGAGTTCGGCCAACCGCTCTTCGAGTTCGGCCTCGATGGTCGAGATCGCCTGCGCCATCCGCTCGGGACCCGCCACGTAGTGGGTGGCCGGGAAAATCCGCAGCGAGTCGACCTTGCGGACGATGTCGCCGGTCAGCGGGTGCAGGTAGTACAGCGCCTCGACCTCGTCACCGAAGAACTCGATGCGGACCGCGAGCTCTTCGTAGGACGGGATGATCTCGACGGTGTCACCCCGGACGCGGAACGAACCGCGGGTGAACGCCATGTCGTTGCGGGTGTACTGGACGTCGACGAGCAGGCGGAGCAATGCGTCGCGGGGCACCTCCTGCCCGACCTGCAGTTCGACCGACCGGTCGAGGTACGACTGCGGCGTGCCGAGGCCGTAGATGCAGGACACCGATGCGACCACCACCACGTCGCGACGGGACAGCAGGCTCGACGTCGCCGAGTGCCGCAGCCGCTCGACGTCGTCATTGATCGAGCTGTCCTTTTCGATGTACGTGTCGGTCTGCGCGATGTACGCCTCGGGCTGGTAATAGTCGTAGTAGGACACGAAGTACTCGACAGCGTTGTGCGGCAACATCTCTCGCAGTTCGTTCGCGAGCTGCGCGGCCAGCGTCTTGTTGGGCGCCATCACCAGGGTGGGCCGCTGCAGCCGCTCGATCAGCCATGCCGTGGTGGCCGACTTGCCGGTACCGGTGGCACCCAGGAGCACCACGTCGCGCTCCCCCGCCTTGATCCGGCGCTCCAGGTCGTCGATGGCCGCCGGCTGATCACCCGCGGGTGCGTACTGGCTGACCACCTCGAAGCGACCGCCGGTCCGCACGATCTCGTCGACGGCGCGATACTCCGAGTGCGCAAGCACGGGATGTTCGGTAGCGAAAGCCATGTTCACAGGGTAGAACCAGGCACCGACATAGGTTGTTCCCGCCGATCAGGCGCCCACGAACCGCGGTTGACGTCGCTCGATGAAGGCCTGCACACCCTCCGCACCGTCGGCGGTCCCCAACAGCGCGACGACATCTTCGGTGAAGCGGTCTTCGGCCGCCCGCTCACCCTCCCGATTCGCCCGCTGCGCGGCGGCCAGCGTGGCGCCTACCGCCAGCGGTGCCGACCGCGACGCGATCCGTTTGGCCAGTTCAACCGCACGGTCGACCTGGTCGCCGGGCGCGACGACCTCCTGCACCAGGCCGATGCGCATGGCCTCGACGGCGTCGAACTCGTCGCCGGTCAGCAACCAGCGCATTGCATTGCCCCAGCCGGCGTCGCGGGGCAGTCGGGTGGTGGCCCCACCAAAGGGATAGATACCGCGCTGAACCTCGAGTTGGGCGAAGCGGGCGTCGGTGGCCGCGATGCGGATGTCGGCCGCCAGCAGCAGTTCGATGCCGAGGGTCATGCACCAGCCGTGGGTGGCGGCCACCACCGGCTTCGTCCACGGCCTGCCGTCGTTGCGCCACGGATTGCGCGCATCGTCGGGAAAGGTCAGTGACCCGTTCATCAGCCGGGGCGCCACGTCGGCCAGATCGAGGCCCGCGGTGAAGTTGTCCCCTTCGGCGTACAGCACCCCCGCGCGGAGACCGTCGTCGCGCTCGAGGCGTTCGTAGGCGCGGCCGAGCTCCTCCAACATCTCGACGTTGAATGCGTTTCGCTTTGCCGGCCGGTTCAGCCCCATGTGCAGAACGTGGTCGCGGGATTCGACTATGACAGTTGGCATAGTGCTGACGATAGACTATGATGGTCGTCATAGCCAGCGACAGCCGAACCCGGATGATTGAGAGTGCCGCTTTGCTGTTCCGAGAGAACGGCTACAGCGGCACGGGTTTTCGTGACGTCATCGAGCACAGCGGCGCGCCGCGCGGTTCGATCTATCACCACTTCCCCGGCGGCAAGGAACAGTTGGCGGCTGACACGGTGGAGTGGGCATCCGGCGTCATCGAGCGCCGGATCGCCCGTGCGGCCGAGGAGGGTGACCCCGTCGTCACGCTCGGCATCTTCGTGGACACCTGGCGAGAGGTGCTCGAGGACAGCAACTTTCGGGCCGGATGCCCGGTTGTTGCTGTCGCCGCCGAGGCCGACGCGGGGACGACGGCGACGGCAGCCGCTGCCGCGGCGTTCGCGCGTTGGCAGGATTTGATCGCGCATGCGCTGCTCGGCGCGGGCGTCGGCCGCACCGACGCCCGCCGGTTAGCCACGCTCGTCGTCGCGGGCATCGAAGGCGCCATCCTGATGTGCCGTGCCCGCCGCGACATCCGGCCGTTGCGCGACGTGCATCGCGCGCTGGAGGCGACTTTGCGCACCGCGATCTCCTGGCACGACCGATGACTCCGCAGCGGCCTATGCTGACCCTATTCACGCACCCAAGCACGAGACATTCGATCTAGCCGCCCGCACCAACACCGATCCGAAGGGCATCGTGCGGGCAGTCGACGTCTACACCGTCGAACCGTGGGGTCTGTACATGGCGCGGCCGACGCCCGGCCGCGCCCAGTTCCACTACATGGAGTCATGGCTGCTGCCGTCGCTGAACCTGCGCGCGACGGTGTTCCACTTCAACCCCGGCTACGAGCTCGACCAGGACTACTACCTCGACGTCGGCCGCTACACGGCGGGTCCCAACGCCTGGCACGCCGAGGACCACTACCTCGACCTCATCGTCCGCACCGGCATCGGTGTGGAACTGTCTGACGTGGACGAACTGCTGACCGCCGTCCGCCACGGTCTGCTGACGCCCGAGACCGGCGAACAGGCCGTCCAGACCGCGGTGTCCGCCATCGACGGCTTGTCCCGGCACGACTACGACTTGAACCGCTGGCTGGCCGACAGCGGGATGTCGCTCACCTGGCGCCCGGCATAGCCCCCCACCGTGGCGGGTATGCCGGGGAGATGGTTCCGGACTGGCAGTCCCCTACTCTTGCGACCCTCACCGACGAGCGGTTCTCCGACCCCGATTGGATCTTCGAGCGCAAGCTGGACGGAGTGCGCGGACTTGCTTTCCGGGACCACGGCCGGATACGGCTGCTATCGCGAAACCGCTTGTCGCTGAACAACACCTATCCGGAGATCGTCGAAGCACTGGCAGCGCAGGCGCCGACTCAGTTCGTCATGGATGGCGAGATCGTCGCGTTCGAGGGACGACGGACGAGCTTCGCGCGACTGCAGGGCCGCTCGGGGATCACGGACCCCACCCTGGCCAAGGCGTCGGGCATTCCTGTCTTCTACTACGCGTTCGACCTGCTGAACCTGAATGGTGAAGACATCACTGATCGGCCGCTGTTGGAGCGTAAACGTCTGCTACGCAACAGCTTCCACTTTCAAGATCCCCTGCGCTTCACCACCCACCGAGTCAAGGACGGTGAAGCGGCGTATCGCGCTGCTTGCGAACGCGGCGACGAAGGCGTGATAGCCAAGTTGGCCGAATCGGCCTACGAGGGCGGTCGCTCGCGCCACTGGTTGAAGTTCAAGTGCAGCCGCGATCAGGAGTTCGTGGTCGTCGGGTACACCGCCCCGAAGGGTGCCCGGGTGGGGCTGGGAGCGCTGCTGCTCGGCTACTACGACGGCCGGGAGCTGGTCTATGCGGGCAAGGTCGGCACCGGGTTCGACGACGCGACACTGCGGACCCTGCACGAACAGTTGGTGCGCATCGAACAACCGACGTCACCGGTCACCAAAGGGTTGGTGCGCGAGCCGAGCGTGCACTGGGTACGACCGCAACTGGTGGCCCAGGTGGCGTTCAGCGAATGGACCCGTGACGGCAAGCTGCGGCACCCCCGGTATCTCGGGCTGCGCACGGACAAGAGCCCCGACGAGGTGGTGAGGGAGACGCACTGATGGCTTCGAGACCGAGGGTCGTCGAGATCACGCATCCGGATCGCGTGGTGTTCCCCGACGACGGCATCACCAAGGGCGACGTGGTCGGTTACTACGCCGAAATCGCCGACGTGATGGTGCCGCATCTGAAGGACAGGCCACTCACGTTGTGGCGATACCCCCGCGGCATCGGTCAACGCGGCTTTGTGCAGCAGGACTTCTCCGACACGCTGCCCGAGTGGATGGGCTCGGCTGAGGTCACGAAGGAGGGCGGCACAGTCGTGCACCCAGTCGTCGATCGCCGCGACGCCTTGATGTGGCTGGCCAATCAGAACTGCCTCGTCGTGCATTCGTGGCTGTCGCGGCGCGACCGGCTCGATGAGCCCGATCAGGTCATCTTCGATCTGGATCCTTCAACTGAGGACTTCGCGCCGGTGCGCGCCGCCGCCCAAGCCTGTGGTGACGTGCTGCGCGATCTCGGCCTTGCGCCGTATCTGAAGGCCACCGGATCGCGGGGACTGCATATCGTCGCGCCGCTGACCCGCGGACCGGACTTCGACACGGTCAGACAGTTCGCCCGCGACGTCGCCGAGATCGTCGCAGCGGACGATCCCGCGCACCGGACTGTCGAGCAGCGCAAGGACAAGCGCGGCGACCGGATCTACGTCGACGTGATGCGCAATGCGTACGCACAGACCGCCGCAGCCCCGTACACGGTGCGGGCACGCCGCGGTGCTCCGGTCGCCACTCCGCTGGAGTGGGACGAACTGCAGAAGCGCGGACTGCGGCCTGACGGCTTTGGCCTGGGCGATGTGTTGAAACGTGTTGCAGCGCAGGGAGACCCGTGGGCGGACATTCGCAAACACGCCCGCTCCTTGACCCGTCCGGCCGAACGTCTTATCAAGCTCCGTGCCTGAGTTGCCCCATGTAGAGGGGTTCCGTCGCGCGCTGGCCGATGAGCTGCCGGGCCGGCGGATACGGGCGGTCGACGTGCGCGACGCCGGCGTGCTGCACCCTGGGGTAACGCTCGTCCGCTCGTGCGCGATGATCTTGTGATGGCACATAACCGCAGGTCCGCACGTCGGGATCACGCTGTTCGGCCGTGGTCGACCGGTATCGACGTCGCTGTTCGGCAGCCGACGACGGTAAGGTCGGCTGTCATGAGTTCCACCATGCGCGGATGGCGGGTGCTCGCGGCCGCCGCGATCGTCGGCGCCTGCACGCAGTTGGCTCCGGCAACCGCAGTCGCCGATCCGGATCCTGGACCTCAGACCGATGCGCCGCCCGCCCCCGTCGAGCAGGTGCAACCTGCACCCGGCGACGGGTTGAAGCACAACATCACCTACCGGGCCCGCGCCACCGGGACGTCGCGGGGCGCGGTGGTCGCGTACAAGATGGACGACCACAACGTCAACAGCGAGACGCCGACGCTACTGCCCGGGCAGACGTTCGAGGTGAACACCGTGCTCGACGACCCCAAGCAGGCGGGCATGGAGGTGTCGATCCAGTGGCCCTACGGGTCGAATCTGCACTGTGAAATCCTGGCCGACGACCAGATCATCGCGCAGGCCGATCAGTTCATCGCACCGCGGTTGTTCCATCCCAAAGACGATCCGCTGTACGGCGTGCTGCAGTGTGGCGCGCCACTCGACATTCCGGTAGCGGGCGAACAGGCGACACCGCAACCGGCGGCTCCGCCTGCCGAGGCTCCCCCGCCGGCTGCCGCCTAGGGCCGCCACCCGGTCGCGTCGGCCCATTGCAGGGCGCGGCCGTACACGTCGGCGAACCACGGTTCCTTCGCCTCGGCGTAGTCGGGGGCGGTCAACGCGCGGCGCTTGGCGGCCAGATAGTCGGTCTGCACACCGGGGTTGGCAGCCAGCCAGTCCCGGAACAGCAGCGCAAACCGTTGTCCGGGCCAGCCGTCGACCCTGATGTGAATGTTGGCCGGCCTTCCGGGATCAGCGGCGCAGTGAATCCGCTTGCGCCACAGCGCGTCGTCCTCGGTATGCGGGGTGTCGGCCGTGATGTGCTCGATGCGCGGAAAGCCGACCTTCGCCAGCGGGTCGTTGATCTCGTCGGCGACATCGAGCGACGCGACCGTGATCTGCATGTCGATCACGTCCTTGGCGTCCATCCCGGGTACCGCAGTGGACCCGATGTGGTCTATCCGTAACGCCTTTGCGCCACAAGCCATTTCGAGGCGCTTGCTGATCCGTCGGGCGTCCTCGGGCCATTTCGAGTCATACGGCCCCAGTTGGTAAACCCGCGGCGCGCACTGGCGGGTGCGGATGTTGTGCGCCAAGGGCAGCACACGGTGGTACCAGAGGTCACGGGCTTTCTCCACCAGTTCGCCCGCGGAACCCGAATTATCCAGCAGCACATCGGCTATCGCGCGCCGCTGGTCCTCGGGTGCCTGTGCTTTGATGCGTGCGCGGGCGTCAGCCTCGTCCATTCCGCGCTTGATCAGCCGCTCGACCCGGGTTTCCTCGTCGGCAGTGACCACCACGACGAGCGGAAACAACGGCGCCAGACCGGTTTCCACCAGCAGCGGGATGTCCTCCACGACCACCGCGTCCTCGTGCACGGCGTCGAGGATCTCTTCGCGCCGTCGGGCGACCAGCGGATGCACGATGCCGTTCAGCTTCGCGCGCTTCTCGTCGTCGACGAACGCCCTTGCCGCCAGTGCGGGCCGGTTGAGCGCACCGTCGGGCAGCAGGATGTCCGCACCGAACGCGTCGACCAGTGCAGCCAGCCCCTCGGTACCGGGTTCGACGACCTCGCGCGCGATGACGTCGCCGTCGACGATGATGCCGCCGCATTCCGCGAATGCGGCGGCCACCGTCGATTTACCGGCGCCGATACCGCCGGTCAGGCCGATGCGAAGCATCCAGCAGGCCAGTTAGGCGCTGCCGGCCAGCTTCTCCCGCAGCGCCGCCAGCTGGGCGTCGCTGGCCAGCGACCCACCGGCTGCCGGCTCGTCGCCGCGCGAAGCGCCGTTCGCGGACGATGGCCGCGCCGCCTCTTCGGCCTCGGCAGCGGCGAACTTCTCCATCTGCGCGGTGTGCATCTTGTGCCTGCGCTCGGCTTCGGCGTAGCGGGACTCCCACTCCTCACGCTGCTTCTCGAAGCCCTCGAGCCATTCGTTGGTCTCGGGGTCGAAGCCCTCGGGGAAGATGTAGTTGCCCTGCTCGTCGTAGCTGTCGGCCATGCCGTACTTCGACGGGTCAAACTCCTCGGTGTAGTCCTCGTTGGCTTGCTTGAGGCTCAGCGAGATGCGGCGACGCTCCAGGTCGATATCGATGACCTTGACCATCGCGTCGTCGCCGACCTGGACCACCTGGTCCGGGACCTCGACGTGGCGCTCGGACAGCTCCGAGATGTGCACCAGACCCTCGATGCCCTCCTCGACGCGGACGAACGCGCCGAACGGCACCAGCTTGGTGACCTTGCCGGGCACGATCTGGCCGATCGCGTGGGTACGGGCGAAGTGACGCCACGGGTCTTCCTGAGTTGCCTTGAGCGACAACGAAACCCGCTCGCGGTCCATGTCGACGTCGAGCACCTCGACGGTGACCTCGTCGCCCACCTGGACGACCTCGGACGGGTGGTCGATGTGCTTCCAGGACAGCTCGGAGACGTGCACCAGGCCGTCGACACCACCGAGATCGACGAACGCGCCGAAGTTGACGATCGAGGACACGACACCCTTGCGGATGGCGCCCTTCTGCAGCTGGTTGAGGAACTCGCTGCGCACCTCGGACTGGGTCTGCTCCAGCCAGGCACGGCGCGACAGCACCACGTTGTTGCGGTTCTTGTCCAGCTCGATGATCTTGGCCTCGATCTCCTTGCCGATGTACGGCTGCAGATCGCGGACGCGCCGCATCTCGACCAGCGACGCGGGCAGGAAGCCGCGCAGGCCGATGTCGAGGATCAGGCCGCCCTTGACGACCTCGATGACGGTGCCCTTGACGGCCTCGTCCTTCTCCTTGAGCTCTTCGATGGTGCCCCAGGCCCGCTCGTACTGAGCGCGCTTCTTGGACAGGATCAGGCGGCCTTCCTTGTCCTCCTTGGTGAGGACCAGAGCTTCGACCTCATCGCCGACGGAGACGACCTCGTTGGGGTCGACGTCGTGCTTGATGGAGAGCTCACGGGAAGGGATGACGCCTTCGGTCTTGTAACCGATGTCGAGTAGGACCTCGTCACGGTCAACCTTGACGATGGTTCCCTCGACGATGTCGCCATCGTTGAAGTATTTGATGGTTTTGTCGATGGCGGCGAGAAAGTCCTCGCTCGAGCCAATGTCGTTGACGGCTACTTGTGGCGAGGTGACGGAGGGACTTGGCATGTGGTGGGTTGCTCCGGACAGGTTTGATCGTAGGGACATGGGACTTTTGTTGTTTGTGCACCCGCAGCAGAGATCGCAAAACCACAGACGAGTACCTGTCGAGGTTACTCGACTGTGTACATGCTGGACAAACCCGGTCTCCAGAGCGGGCCAGCCATGATCAATGCGCGGCTACGCTGCTCAGGTGTCCTACACAGGCGCACCGCCCCCACCGCACACGTTTCCTCCCCCATTTCAGCGCAAGATGCGCAAGGTCGGCGCGCCGCTGTTCGTGATCATCCTGCTCGGCACTGTCGCCGGGCTCATCGTGATCGGCCTGACCGCGGTCAACCCGGTCGGCACCGCCATCGGATTCACGCTGTCCAGCATCACGATGACCGTCGTCGTGCTGGCCTATATCTGGCTTGACCGGTGGGAACCCGAGCCGCCGCGGCTGCTTGTCTTCGCGTTTCTGTGGGGCGCATCCGTCGCGGTGGTGCTGGCGTCGGTCGTGCAGATCGTCGCCGAGGCGGCGATCAACCCGGGCGATCCCGAGCACATCAGCCCGTTTTCCGTGGTCCTCGGGGCGCCGCTGACTGAGGAGGCCGCCAAGGGGTTGTTCCTACTGCTCATGATGACCGGCAGGCGCCGCAACGAGTTGAATTCGCTGACCGACTGTCTGGTCTACGCCGGGCTGGTCGGCGCGGGTTTCGCGTGGCTGGAGGACATCCTCTACATCTCGGGCGGCGCCTCGGTCGGCGATTCGCTGCTCACCGCGGCGATACGGCTGATCATGGGCCCGTTCGCGCATTCGCTGTTCACCACGATGTTCGGCATCGGTGTCTACTTCGCGCTGCAACGGCGCAACACCCTGGCCAGGATCGGCTGGATTGCGCTCGGTTACCTCGCGGCGGTGTTCATGCACGGGCTGTGGAACGGGTCGTCGCTGATCGGCGCGGGCGCCTATTTCGGGGTCTACCTGTTCTGGATGATGCCGATCTTCGTGCTGGTGATCGTGCTGGGCGTGCAGAGCAGACGCCGCGAACAGCGGGTCACCGCGGCCAAGCTGCCCGGAATGGTGGCGGCCGGTGTGGTGAGCCCGAACGAGGCCACCTGGCTCGGCTCGCTGAAAGCCCGCAAGGCTGCGGTCGCCGAGGCGGCCCGACTGGGCGGCAGGGCCGCGGGTAAGGCGGCGAAGCGTTTCGCCCACCAGGTCGTGGAACTGGCCTTCGTGCGGGACCGGATCGATCGCGGCTTCGGCGACCAGCGGGTGTTCGAATTGCAGAACGAGGAGGCCTACCGCCTGTACGCGGCCAGGGCGGCGGCGCCGGTCCTGCAGGCGCTGGCCGGGTACGTCAACCGCTGAGAATTAGCGCTGACGTCAGTTACGCTCGGTACGTGGGGGACACGCGGTACGCACCCTGCGGTGAGCTCAGTCTGGCGTATCAGATTTTCGGCGACGGGCCGCTCCAGCTCGTGTTCGTCGGGCCACTGGTCGGCCACATCGAACTGTTCTGGCTGCTGCCCGAATACAAGTCGTTCTTCGAGCAGCTGGGCACGTTCTGTCGAATCGCGGTGTTCGACAAGGCCGGGCTGGGGTTGTCCGACCCGATTCCGAGGGTCCGGACGCTCGACGAGCGGGCCGACGAGATCGAAGCCGTCATGGACGCCGTCGGCTTCGAATCGGCCGTCGTCTTTGGGATGAGCGAGGGCGGCACCGCATCAGTGGTGTTCGCGGCCAAACGACCCGAGCGGACCCGAGCGCTGGTCGTCTACGGCTCGTATCCGTTCATGGCCACCGAATGGGAGGATCTGCACCGCGACCCGGTCGAGGTGCACCGGCGGCTGATTGCCGCGGCGGGCGAAGACCTGAACAAGGAGTACATCCCGACGGTTGCGCAGATCGCGCGCGTCCAAGAGTTCGGACGCGCAGCGACCTCGAGCTGGGGCGACGGGCGAACCGCTGGCACTGCATTCCCGTCGATCAAGTCGATGCGTCAACTGGCGATGTTCGAGCGGATGAGCGCGAGCCCCGGCATGGTCCGAGCGGCGCTCGAATCCCTGCTCCGCATTGATATTCGGCCCATTCTGCCTGCGGTGACCGCCCCGACGCTGATCATTCACGCCACCCACGACCCGGGGGTGCCGGTGCAGTGCGGCCGCTACCTTGCTGATCACATCCCCGGCGCCCGACTGCTGGAGGTCGAGGGCATCGACCACGCGCCCTGGTTCACCGAGCCGGACCGGATCCTGTCGGAACTCGAGGAGTTCCTGACCGGCACCCATGCCGCACCGGCGCAGGCGCACCGCGCCCTGCGCACCGTGCTGTTCACCGACATGGTCGCGTCGACCGAACATGCCGTCGCGCGCGGCGACGGACGCTGGCGAGCGGTCCTGCAGCGCTTCGACGACATCGCCGCTGAGCTGGCCGAACGCTTCGGCGGCACGGTGGTGAAGAGTACCGGCGACGGTCACCTCACCACGTTCGATGGTCCGACTCATGCGATCCGCTGCGCCGAGGCGGTGCGGGCCGAGGCCGAGGCGCTCGGCATCGAGATCCGCGCGGGCATCCACACCGGCGAATGTGAACTGTTCGAGGGCGACATCGGCGGAATCGCGGTACACATTGCCGCTCGGATATTGGGCAATGCTGGGGCCAGCGAGATCCTGGTTTCCCGCACGGTTCGCGACCTGGTCGTCGGGTCGGGGACCAGTTTCCGGGATCGCGGCACCGTCGAATTGCGGGGCGTCCCTGGCGCATGGCAGTTGTTGGCCGTTGATCGCAACGACGGCGGGCGGGAGTCTCCTGAGGCGGAACTGGCGTCACGGCCGACTCCCGGCGCACAGGCGACGATGCGCCGGTCGGACCGGGCCGTTGCGGCGGTAGCCCGACATACCCCGTGGCTGCTACGCAGCCTCGCGCACTTGGCGCTGGCCACCGGTCGCCAGGACACGTCGCTCAGTGCGCCGCCGCATCCCAGCTTCGCCCGAACCCCACGCTGACCTCGAGCGGCACGTCTGGCCGCGTCCGCGTTCCGACGCAGAGGCTCCGTCAGTCGCTATCGTTTAACTGCGCGAACGACGGAGGTGAGGGTGGCGAGCATCAGAGACGTGGCCGCTGCTGCCGGCGTGTCCGCGACCACCGTCTCCCACGCACTGAACAACCGTGGACGGATCGCCGAGGAAACCCGCGTCCGGGTTCTCCAGGCCGCGGCCCAATTGGGTTATCAGGCAAACGTTCACGCGCAACAGTTGGTGACGCGCCGAAGCCGGATCATCGCCATCCAGTTGCCGGCGCTGGAGGGTTCACGAGGCCCCGCGCTGCCGGACTCGGCCTACTTCCTCGACGTCATCAACGGCGCCGCAGCGGCGGCCGACAGCGCCGGTTACGCGTTGGTGGTCACCCCCTCCGGCGGGAAAGCCAGCATCTTCGGCGGATTCGCGATCGACGGTGCGATCATCGTCGATCCACAGGGCGACGAACCGATCTTCACCGCGGGCGTTCCGGTCGTCACGGTCGGAATCGCCGTGTGCGAAACGCATGACGTGTTGGCGGTCGACAACGATCACGCGACAGCGGCCCGGTTCGCGTTGGACCACTTCGAGCAGAACGGTCGGATGCGACCGGCCATGGTCGCCGACGACACCCACCGGTCCTACGTCAACGACGTGCTGTCCGGTTACCGGGAGTGGGTGCGGGACAAGGGAATACGAGACGTCACCTTGACTCTCGCATCCCTCGATCAAGACGCTGTCGATCGCGTCTTAGCCGACCTTCGCGAGGCGCGGGTGGACGCCGTCTACACGAGCTCCGACGACCTCGCGCTCGCGCTCCTCGACGCGGCATCGCGGGTCGGAGTGCGCGTTCCCGACGAGTTGGCCATCGCGTCGGCCGTCGATGCCAGATCGCTCACCTTGACGTCGCCGCAGATCTCGGCCACCAACCTGTTCCCGTTCCGCACCGGGGGTACGGCCGCGCAGCTGCTGATCGACCGCGTGGAACACGGTTCGACCGTCGACGACACCCGGGTCATTGCCACGCAGTTCGTCGCGCGAGCATCCTCAGCCGCCCCCGACCCGGCCACCACATCTGCGTGAATTGCTTGACACCCCGAATTCGTTGTGACTACTGTCACTGCGAGCCGTCAGCCAAAACCATTTGGCTGAGGTCAACGCTTCACTCATAGCCAACAAAATCACCCAAATCCGACGCCAGAGCAGCACATTTTTCCGCCTGCCAAAACGTTTTAGCACGGAGGCCCTCGATGCATCACCACCGCGATCACCGCGAGAAAGCAAACCTGGCCGCGATCCGGGCGCTCATCGCATCAGACCCTGTGCTGATCGCGGTGGAGAGCGCCGACCGGGCCATGGGACTGCCGAAGTCGACCGTGCTCACCTCGGGTCCCGCCATGCCGTTCGGCTCCTACACCGGCGGGCAGCGGGCGGCGATCATCGGTGGTGCGCTCTATGAGGGACTGGCGGCCGATGAGGCCGAGGCGGTCGCCGCCTTCGAACGCGGAGACATCCAGGTGCGGGGTTGTCAGGAATTCGGCTGCGTCGGCTCGCTCGCAGGTGTCACCACCGCATCCATGCCCGTCGTCGTCGTGGCCGACGACCGCAGCGGCGACCGCGCGTACTGCACCCTCTACGAAGGCGACAGCGCCGACCGCCTCAACTACGGCAGCTACACCGAGGCCACCCGGAGCAATCTGGAGGACCTGCGCCTGCGCATCGCTCCCGCGCTGAATGCGCTGATCAATTCTCAGACGGAAGCGCTGCGGCTGAAGCCGATCATGTCCAGGGCCGTGACCATGGGCGACGAGTTGCACAGCCGCAACGCCGCGGCCACGCTGCTGCTGCTCAGGCGGCTGCTGGTCGGCGCCAAACAACTTGGTGCGGAATTGGAGGCCGTGCTCGACTCGCTGTGCGACGACTACTTCTTCCTGCGGCTGTCGATGGCCGCCAGCAAGGTGATGGCCAACGCGATGCGCGGCTTCGACGGCTCCTCCGTGGTCACCGCCATGGCCTTCTCCTGCGCCGAGTTCGGGATCCAGACCTCGGGCACCGGCGACAGGTGGTTTACCGGTCCCCTGCCGACGTTCGACGACTACCTGCTCGAATCCGGGTGCGACGCCGGCGACATCGAGTTCATGGGCGGTGAAAGCACCATCACCGAGGTGGTCGGGCTCGGCGGCCTCGCGCAGGCAGCCGGCTTGCCCCTGCATCGCTCGAGCGGCCGCGACGCGTCGACGATGATCGCGCGGACGACTGCGATGTACGAGATCACCGTCACCGAGAGCCCGGACTTTCTGATTCCAGTCCTGAACTATCGCGGCACGCCGCTCGGGCTGGACGTGGCGAAGATCGCGGCCAAAGCCGACCTCACCCCGTTCCTCGATATCGGGATCGCAGGTCGCTCAGGACGACAGATCGGAGGTGGCGTCGCCAAAGCACCCCTTGTGCCCTTCAGCAAGGCATGGGACGCGCTGCACCCCATGTGACCCGAGTCGCTGCACCGGACTGCGCCTCCAGCGATCCGTCGGCCGAAGCAGTGCTTTCGGTAGCAGACGGTGACGCGGGATCGATGTGCGAGAGTCGATCCCACTTCGGATACATCGGTTTCACCGAAGGACTCAACAGTATGGAAAACGTGATACAGCACAACAAGATCGAAAGCCCTCCCACGAGGGTCGATGCCGTCGGCAAGGTCGAGAGCTACGGCATCGAGTACATCCCCGACGAGGACAGGCACTCCCGCCCGAGGAATCTGCTGTGGATTCTGTTCGGCGGAAGCATGACGTTCGGGATCATCGTCATCGGCTGGATACCCGTATCGCTGGGGCTGGGCTGGTGGGCGTCCGCCAGCGCCATCGTGGTGGGCTCGGCGATCGGTGCGACCCTGATGGCACCGATGGGGCTACTCGGCCTCCGCAGCGGCAGTAACAATCCTGTCGCCAGCGGCGCCCATTTCGGGGCGCTCGGCCGGATGATCGGCTCAGCCCTCGGTATCACCGCCGACATCGTGTTCGCCGCGTTGTGCATCTGGGCGGCAGGAGAAGTGCTGGCGCGCAGCGTAGTTCGCATCTTCTCGGTGGAGAGCCAGACGATGACGGTCGTCCTGCTGATCCTCGCTTACACCCTGGTGGCGGTTGTCATGACGGTCATCGCCGTGATGGGCCACGCCAACATGGTGTCGTTCACGAAGTGGATGGTGCCCACCGCGGGCAGCATGATGCTGCTCTACGTCTTCGTCGCCGCCCCGAACTTCGACCCCGGTTATGCCGGTGGAGATTACGTACTGGGCAGCTTCTGGCCGACGTGGATCCTCGGCATGCTCGCGTGCGCCGGAACGGTCAACTCCTACGGTCCGTACGCGGGCGACTGGACCCGCCACATCTCCACGAAGAAGTACCCGCCCAAGCACTCCGTCGTGGCGGCATGGTTCGGTGGATTCTTCGGCATGGGAGGCGCTTTCATGTTCGGCGCGTACACCGCCGTGACGTTCAAGGAACCGCTGAACGCCTATGCGACGGAGTTCGCCAACAACGTGCCGTTCTGGTTTCTGTTCTTCGCGTTGTATCTGGCGTTCGTTCCCGGCACCGCCCAGGCGGTCATCAACATCTACAACATGGGACTCGACTTCTCGTCTGTCGTGCCACGGCTGAGTCGGGTGCGAGCCACCATCTACCTGTCGATCGTGTCGACCCTGCTGGTATTCGTCGGGGCGTTCTATCAACAGCTTTCGGCGATTGTGAGCTCCTACCTCGCGATACTCATCGTGCTCGGCGCGCCGTGGAGCATCATCAACCTGATCGGCTACTTCAACAATCGTGGCTTCTACGACCCGGATTCTCTCCAGGTGTACAACCGCGGCCAGATGGGCGGTCGCTACTGGTCCTCCGTCGGCCTCAACCACCGAGCGGTGATCGCTTGGCTGGCAGCCGTTGTCGTCGGGATGTTGTTCGTCAACACCGGGTGGTACGTCGGCCCGGGAGCCGAACTGTTCGACGGTGCCGACATGGGCTTCGTCGTGAGCACTCTTGTCGGCGCGGCCGTCTACATCGCCTTGCTGAAGTGGAATCCGGAGCCGGCATATGTCTTCGGCCCGAAAGGTGCACGCATCGCCAGCGCCCCGCCGGAACGGTACGGCGACTTCATGCCGATCCAGCCGATGGACCTTTCGAAGGTCCGGTTCCGCTTCGGCTGACCCCACCGCATCACCAACAAGTACGTTTCACAACCGAAACAGAAAGAGACACAACAAGAATGGATACGCTCCGCGCGGTCGACCCCGCGCACGCACAGAAGACCCGCGAGTTGGCCGACGCCGGGGTCCGGTATGTCACGGCCTCGTGGATCGACATCCTCGGCCGGTCACGAGGCAAGAGTCATCCCGTCGAACGCTATTCGGAGCTGCTCGCCGGCTTCGCCCGCTACACGCCGCGCGGCATCAACGGCATCGGCCAGATGGACCCCGTCGAGGAAGAGGTCACCGCGCTCCCGGATCCCGACACGTTGACGATCCTGCCGTGGGACAAGCGGTTCGCATGGATGGCCTCCGATATGTGGTCGGACAAGGGCGAGCCGTTCGCATTGTGCCCGCGGTCGATCCTGAAGCGGCAGATCCGGCGCGCCGCTGATCAGGGTTACCGGTGCACGCTGGGCATCGAGCCCGAGTTCTACCTGTACCGGCCGGAGAATCTCACCTCGACCGGATTCGGTGATCTGACCGCATCCGGTGCCGTCGAGCCGAGCCCGGCCTACGACGTCGAGACGACCTATGACGTGTCGGTCTTCCTCGACGAAGTGGTGTCGACGATGAAGGAGATCGGTCTCGAAGCCTTCGCGATGGGCGCCGAAGGCGGAGTGAACCAGTTCGAGATCGACTTCTACTACCGCGACCTCCTCCAGATGGCCGACCGGCTCACGTTGTTCCGGCTGATGATGCACCAGGTGGCCAAGAAGCACGGACTGGCCGTCACCTTCATGCCAAAACCTTTTGCCAACTTGTGGGGTTCCGGTGCTCACTTCAACCTCGGCCTTTGCACGCTGGGCGACGAGGAGGAAAGCGTCCTGCGGATCGGCGGATCCAGCGTTGGCGGCGAGGACGAGTGGTCGAAGGAGTCGAAGTACTTCGTCGGCGGGCTGCTCAAGCATGCCCGCGCACTGACCGCGATCACGAACCCTCTTGTCAACTCCTACAAGCGGTTGACGCCGAGGCTGGTCGACGGGTCGGTGTCGTGGGCGCCAATCAAGATCGCCTATGGGCCCAACAACCGGTCATGTATGGTCCGCATCCCCGAGAACCGTCCGGCGATCGAGGTGCGTAACCCCGATGCGTCGGCGAACGTATACCTCGCGGGTGCGTTCCTGCTCGCGGCCGGCCTGGATGGGATAGAGAACGAGATCGACCCTGGCCCGGAGATGATCGAACTCGCATCGGACCGCGACGAGATCCAGCGGCTCCCGCGGACTCTGCTCGAAGCGATCGAGGCCTTCGAAGAGGACGAGCTGAGCTACGAGGTCTTCGGTGACGAGTTCATCAAGGAGTACGTCGCGACAAAGCACACCGAATGGGAGCAGGACCACCTGCCGGTGAGCGAGGCCGAGAGGACCCAGCACCTTCCGTACTACTAGGACCCAGCGGTGGCTGCGATCACAGCGGAATTGCTGAACGATCTGGTCGACCAGGTGCGGCCCTGGCTCGGCTCCGGCGCGGTATCGAACTACCTGCCGGAGCTGAGCCGGGCTCGCAGCGACGAACTCGCCGTCGCGGTCGACCTCGGTGACGACGGCGTCATCACCGCGGGCGACAGCGAGGCCACCTTCACGCTGCAGAGCGTGGTCAAGGTGTTCACCCTGCTGTTGGCGCTGCACCACCACGGCAAGGATTACGTGTTCGACCGGGTCGGCTGCGATCAGGCTCTCGGCTCGTACAACTCGCTCGAGTCGTTCATCAGAGGCTCCGGCGTCCCGGTCAACCCATTCGTCAACGCGGGCGCGCTCGTCATCGTCGACATGCTGCCCGGAAGCAGTCCGGACGCCCGCGTGGCGCACGTGCTGAACTTCATTCGCGCGCTGTCGAACAATCCGGACATCGGTATCGATCTCGACACGGCGCGATCCGAACTCATGATGGCGGATCAGAACCGGGCGCTGGCCTACTACCTGCGCGGCCACCATTTCGTCGCAACGGAGGTCGAGGACCTGTTGTGGGCGTACTGCCAGATGTGCGCGATCCGGATCGACGTCGTGGATCTGGCGGCCGCGGGCCGAATGCTCTCCGAGCGCACGCACATTCGGGTGATGGACGAAGTGCTCGATGCGTCGTACCTACGGCTGGCACGCCGGCTGATGCTGTCGACAGGCATGTACGAAGCGTCCGGGCAGTACGCCTGCGACGTCGGCATCCCGGCGAAATGCGGGGTGTCCGGGGCGATGATGGGCGTGGTGCGCCACCAGAAAGGCATCGGGATCTACGGTCCGGCCCTCGACGGATCCGGGAACAGCATCGGCGGCGTTCGGTTGATGCAGTTGCTGTCTAAGGTGCTCGACGTCGAGTGAGCGGACGGCGTCGCTCAGTGCGCCGCCGCATCCCAGCTTCGTCCGAACCCCACGCTGACCTCGAGCGGCACGTCCAGCGGATACGCGTTGCCCATCTGCTCGCGCACCAGCTTCTCGAGGTCGTCGTGCTCGCCCTCGGCGACCTCGAACAGCAGTTCGTCATGCACCTGCAGCAGCATGCGCGACTTGAGGCCGGAGTCCTTGAGCGCCTTGTCGACGTTGATCATCGCGACCTTGATGATGTCGGCGGCGCTGCCCTGAATGGGCGCGTTGAGCGCCGCGCGTTCGGCGGCCTCGCGGACGTTGCGGTTGCTGCTGTCCAGCTCGGGCAGGTAACGCCGCCTGCCGAACACCGTCGACGTGTAGCCGTCCTTGCGTGCCTGGTCGACGACGTCACGCAGATAGTCGCGCACCCCACCGAACCGGTCGAAGTACTGCTCCATCTGCACCTTGGCCTCTTCGGTGGAGATCTTCAGTTGGGCGGCAAGGCCATACGCGCTCAATCCGTAGGCCAGGCCGTACGACATCGCCTTGACGCGGCGCCGCAATTCGGCGGTGACCTCGTCGATGGGCACCGAGAAGGCCCGCGATGCGACGAACGAGTGCAGGTCCTCACCGGTGTTGAACGCCTCGATCAGGCCGGCGTCCTTCGACAGGTGCGCCATGATCCGCATCTCGATCTGGCTGTAGTCGGCCGTCATCAACTCGTGGTAGCCCTTGCCGACCACGAACGCGTCCCGGATGCGGCGGCCCGCCTCGGTGCGGATCGGGATGTTCTGCAGGTTCGGTTCGGTGGACGACAACCGTCCGGTGGCCGCGATGGTCTGGTTGAACGTGGTATGAATTCGCCCGTCTCCGGCCACGGCTGCGATCAGCCCGTCGACGGTGACCTTGAGCCTGGTGGCGTCGCGGTGGGCCAGCAGGTGCTGCAGGAACGGGTGGCCGGTCTTGTCGAACAGTGACTGCAGCGCGTCGGCGTCGGTGGTGTAACCGGTCTTGGTGCGCTTGGTCTTCGGCATCTCCAGCTCGTCGAACAGCACCACCTGCAGCTGCTTCGGCGACCCGAGGTTGATCTGCTTGCCGATCACGGCATACGCCGCCTCCGCCGCGTCACGGATCAGGTCCGCGAACTCGCTCTGCAGCTCACCCAGCTGCTTGAGGTCGACGGCGATGCCCGCTGATTCCATCTCGGCGAGCGCCCGCTGGACCGGCAACTCCATGTCGCCGAGCAGCGACGAGCACTCCATCCGCGCCAGTTCCTCGTCGAGCGCATCGGCCAGATCCATCACGGCGCTGGCACGCAGGATGACGGTTTGTACGGCCTGATCGTCTACGCCGTCACTGTCGTCGAGCAGCGAAAGCTGTTGTTGCTCAGGGTTATCCGCGCGCAGCTCGCGTTTCAGATAGCGAAGCGACAGATCGTCGAGCGCGAAGCTGCGCTGTCCGGGGCGGACCAGATAGGCGGCCAGTGCAGTGTCGGAGGTGACGCCGGCCAGCTTCCACCCGCGTCCCTCGAGATCGTGCATCGCCAGCTTGGCTTCGTGCAGCGCCTTCGGCTGGTTTGGGTCGGCCAGCCACTTCGCCAGCGCGGCCTCGTCGTCGGGGTGCAGGGTGGCGGTGTCGAGGTAGCGACCGTCGCCGTCCGCGGCGACGATGGCAAGGGCGGTGGCGTCGGCGTCGAAGGCCAGGTGCGTGCCGACGACGGCCATGCCGGACCGCTTGCCCGTGGTGTGCTCGGCGAGCCAGCCCGCAAGTTCGCCGGGCTCCAGCATTCCGCCCTTGACGTCGAAGCCCTGGTCGACCTCCGGATCGGCCGAGGCCAGCGTGTCGAACAGCCGGTCGCGCAGCACCCGGAACTCCAGGTCGTCGAACAGGCGATGGATCTGGTCGCGATTCCAGGGCTGCATCCGCAGCGTGTCCGGTGTCTGCGCCAGCGGCACGTCCTTGACCAGATCGGTGAGCTCACGGTTGAGCACGACGCTGGACAGATGCGCCCGAAGCGCGTCGCCGACCTTGCCCTTGACCGTGTCGACCTGGTCGACGAGCGCCTGCAGGGAACCGTACTCGGCGATCCACTTGGTGGCGGTCTTCTCCCCCACGCCCGGGATGCCGGGCAGGTTGTCGCTGGGGTCTCCGCGCAGGGCAGCGAAGTCCGGATACTGCTGCGGGGTCAACCCGTATTTCTCGAGCACCGCCTCCGGGGTGAACCTGGTCAGCTCGCTGACGCCCTTGCGCGGGTACAGCACCGTGACGTCGTCGCTGACCAGTTGTAGCGAGTCCCGGTCGCCGGTGACGACCAGCACCCGGTAGCCCTCGTCCTGAGCCTGGGTGGCGAGCGTGGCGATGATGTCGTCGGCCTCGAACCCGGGCTCCGCGAGCACGGTGATGCCGAGGGCGACCAGCACCTCCTTGGTGATGTCGATCTGGCCGCGGAACTCGTCGGGCGTGGACGCGCGGCCCGCCTTGTACTCCGGGTACTTCTCGACGCGGAAGGTCTGGCGCGAGACGTCGAACGCGGCGGCGATGTGCGAAGGCTGCTCGTCACGCAGCAGGTTGATCAGCATCGCGGTGAAGCCGTACACCGCGTTGGTGGTCAACCCGCCCTGGGTCTTGAAGTTCTCCGCGGGCAGCGCGTAGAAGGCCCGGTACGCCAGCGAATTGCCGTCCAGCAGCATCAATGTCGGCTTCTGGTCGGCGCTGCCGGACGCCGTCTTCTTGTCGGTGGCGGTACTGGCTGGGCTCACGGCCCTACTCTATGCACCCGCGCCGACACGGGCGGCGAGTCAGGGGGCGACGACGATGTCGACGTCCTGGTCGGTCGGGCCGGCGTTCGCGTGCAGGCCGTCGCCTTCCACCAAGGCGAGGGTGTTGTCCGCGTTGGGGCCACCGGCGTTGGCCGTGCTGTTGTTTCCGACGACGCTGGCGGTGTTCTGGTTGCCAAGGCCGCCGATGTGCCCGCCCGCCACCGCCGAGCTGTCGTCGCCGTCTACCGCCGCGAAGTTCCCGTTGCCGAACGCCGCGGTCGCCTCGCTGTCGGTGCCGTTTGCGATGGCCGTGTTGTCGTTCCCGACAACCGCCCTCGCCGTGCTCAGGTTTCCATTCACCGAGGCCTGATTGTCGTTGCCCTCGCTTGCAGTCGCCGTACTGCCGTTGCCGTAAACCTCGGCATAGTTGTCTTTGCCGAAGTTCGCCAGCGCCGTGCTGTCGTCTCCGACGACTATCGCGGTATTTCCGTTGTTGCCGTCGCCCGGATTGCCGATCAGGCTCTGGCCGGCGGCGGCCGTGCTGCGGTCACCGATGACTTCAGCCTTGTTGTCATCACCGTCGCCCGACGCGGCGAGGCTATTGTCACCGTCGACAGTTGCGATGTTGTTGTTACCGATCTCAGCGTCGGTATGGCTGTTGTTGCCGGTGGTGGTGGCGGTGTTGTCATTGCCTACGATTGCGTGTGCCTCGCTGTTGTCGCCGACAACCGTCGCGGTGTTGCGGTCGCCGTTGCCGACCTCCGCGACGCTGCCGTCGCCGGTGACCGTGGCGGTGTTGTCGTCGCCGAGGACAGCGAACGCGCGACTGTCGTTGCCCGTCACGGTGACGATGTTGCCGTCACCGCCGAGCACCGACGCCAGGTTGTCGTCGCCGGTCACGGTGACCGTGTTGTTGGAGCCCTCGATGACTCCCGCGGTATCCGTTGGCACACTTCCGGAGAATGCGCGACTGCCGTCGCCCGTGACAATCGCGGTGTTGTTCTCGCCACCCCTGGCGGTGGCGTCGCTGTCGTCCCCGATCACGGTGGCGGTGTTGTTGTCACCGCCGATGACGTTTTCTGTGCTACCTGCGGTGGCGGTGCTGCCGTTGCCGATCACGGTGGCGGTGTTGTGGGTGCCTCCGGTTGCCTTGGCGGTGCTGTTGTCACCTTCGACGTACGCAGTGTTGTTGGTGCCCGCCGCAATCGCGTGACTGTTCGTACCAATGGCAGTCGCTCGGGTACCGTCCCCGTCCGCGTCTGCTGAACTCTGGTCGCCGCGGGCGATCGCGACAGAACCGGTGCCCGTCGCACTGGAGCTGGCGGTGCCTCTTGTCACCCGCGTTTCGCCGTTGGCCGACACGCTGAAGCTTGGACCCTTGCCGTTGTCCGGGGGCTTGGCGGAGGCTGCCCACGGGGCCGCGACCAACCCCGTCCCGATGCCCAATGCGATTGCAAGTCCCCCGACTCGACCGACATACGTTGCGTATGACATGGTCCCTCCCCAGCGAGTAGAACATTGTTGCTCGAGGCAAGTATCTGCTGGTAGAAGGCTGTGAGCGCGGGTAGTCAACTACGCCTTTCCGGTTGCATCAGCGAAACTGACTACGTCATTTCCCGAGTGCGTTCTGACCGGACTACGCCTTTCGCTTCGTCGCGCGATAGCGGTGTCCCTCGACCGTGCGGACCGAAACGTTCAACCGGTGCGCGATGTCGCGGTTCGACAGACCCCGCGCTGCCATGGCCAACACCTCGCGCTGCCTACCGGTCAGCAGGTCCGCCTCCACGGCCCGCAATGCGGGCGTGTCCATGCCCCCGCACAACTCGGCCAGCTCGTGCGCCCGCGCCAACTCGGTGAGTGCCGAACCCCGTTGATCGCGTCTCCGGTATGCGTTGGCGGCGTGTGCGGCGGCGTCGATCGCCGCGGCCAGGTCACCAAACCTCTCGAAACTGCGCGATGCTGCCGACAATTGGTCTGCGTCGCCTACAGCCAGCGCGCTGGCGTGGGCTGCCGCGGCGGCCACCCTCGGGCCTTCGACGAACTCCCGGAGGTCGCCGAGCCGTGTCGCAGATGTGAAATCGCCGAAGCGCACTGCGGTATGCAAACACATCGTCTCCTGAGCGAAATAGCCTTGCTCTCTGGCGATTTCGGCCGCTTTCAGACAGCTCGCCACTGCGGCTGTCATTTCTCCCTCCGCGGCGGACAGCCAAGCACGCGCCAACACGCAACGCGGCTCCAAATAGCCGAACGGATTCTGCAACGCGTCCAACGCGGCGAATTCAGAGGTGGCACTGTCTGCATCGCCGCATGTCGCCAGTGCCACCACGAAATCGCAGCGGGACAGCACTTCACCAAGTTTCACGTTGCCGATTTCCGTGAAAGTACGAACCGCCTTCTCGAGTCGACTGATCGCAGCGCGAACCCGTCCCCCACTTAGGTCAACGTGACCCATGAACAGCGCGGCATAGGCGCTTGACGCCACCGGGGTATCGATCGTTTGGTGTGCGGCCCGTTGGGCCAGCCCTTGCGCTTCGCCGAGATGTCCAGCAAGAACGAGCGCCTGGATGTGATGCTCGGTGAAACCAAAGAGCATCGGGGCGACGCCCGGCGAACGTTCAGCCAGTTGATAGCCACGTTTCGCCGCGCCGGTTGCTTTTTCGACGCGGCCTGCGTACCCACACGCGAGTTCAAGTGCGTACAACGCGTTCATCGCTGCGATATCTGAAATATCCTTGCTGAGAACGGAATCCGCGATGTCGATCGCGGCACCCGCCGATCCGTCTGCGGCTTCGACCAACGCCCGGTATGCAGTGAGCACGCCGTGTGTCTCGACCGGAAGTCGCCCTTGCGCGTCGTCGAGCACTTGGCGCGATGCAGCAGTCTGGCCTAGTACCCAATACAGGTTCGCTGCCCGGAACATCGCCAAGTTTGCAAGCTCTTCTGGTGCGAAACGCTGGTCGAACACGTCAGCGAGGATGCGTTCCGCCTCAGGTGCTCGACCGACTAGATGCAACGCGAAGGTGTGCAGATACGTCGCCTCGTAGGTCGTCTCTACGCGCCGGGCTTCACCCGCAAGGCGTTCTGCCAATAGCGGATTCAAAAGCTGCATTGCTGCGCCAGCCGCTTGAGTGAAAAGCGCACCATTGGGCGGCAGATCCGATTCGAGCCACCACAGCGCTCGACGTAGCAGCTCCTGGGTATCGCCAACCGGACCGTCGGCGACCGCCCGCACGACGCGCCCGCGCAGTTCCCTGCCTCGCATGCCACTGCTCTTCCAGCGGCGGACCTCGCCATACAACGGGTGACCCAACCTCGCAATGGCCGTGGTCGAGTCGTACTCGACAGCGACCAGTCCCCTCGTCCTAGCCTCCTCGACAACCGACCAGTCGGTGATCTGGGCCAGCAAGTCGCATTCGAGCGGTCCCGCCACGGTCAGCAGGTCGACGACGTCGGCCAGCGGTTCAGACAGCGCGCCCATCTGCGATGTGACCAGATCGGCGAGCTCGGTCGACGCGAGGTCGTTGCCGTCCCACGCCCACGAGCCGTTGCGAAACGACCAGTGCTTTCGCGCCAGCTCCTGGTCCACGAGGTGACGCAGGAACAACGCGTTGCCCTGCGTCAACTGCCATAGGTGTTCCAGGGTGGTCGGGGCGACCGGTCCGTGCAGCACCCGCGTTAGAAGCTGGCAGCATTCCTGCCGCGTCAGCGCGGTGAGCTGGATGCGGTCAAGGTAGGAATCTTTCCACAACCCGGTGATCGCGTCGGGAGCCTGCTCCCGATTTCTCACGGTCACAACGACTTTCGCGAGCTGACGATTAATCAGCTGATGCACGACCAACGCGGAGAGCTCGTCGAGTTGATGCGCATCATCCACCCCCACGACCACTGAGCGGCCCCGGGTGGTCGCGGTGAGAGTGTCGATGACGCTGCGCACCAGCATGGTGGGATCCGAGCCGGCATCACGGATCCATTCCGAGAACGCGCCGAACGGCAGCGCGCGGCCCGACTTGGTGGCAACGACCCATCTTGTCTCGCACCGATCCGCTATGGCGGTCAGAACTTCTCGCGCCAGCCGACTCTTGCCGACCCCGGGGTCACCCGCGATCACCACACCGGACGACGAGCCGGGCTCGGCCAATGTGCGGACGATCTGCGCGGTCTCTACGGCCCGCCCAGTGAACGGCCACAGGTTTCCCACAGGTAAATCCTAGGATGTCGCAGCTGCGGGTAGTCGGTGTTTACCGGTAGCCGACACGCCATCGGCAAACCAAAATCAGGCGCTGAGAAGCCGCCGTGCTTTATCGACCAGTACACGTGCCGCCGGGCTCATCGGGCCGACCGACCGCCATGCCAGCACCAGCCGGCCGCGCAACTCGGGCACGATCGGCAGGGCGCACAGCCGGTCGCGGCCCTGTGCCGCCGATCGCGGCACGATCGCCACTCCGAGGCCGCGTTCGGCCAGCTCGACCAGCGCCTGCGGGGTGCTGGCTTCGAACGCGATGCGCGGCGTGACTCTGGCCTGCGCGCAGGCCATGTCGAGCCGGCGCCGGATGCCGGTGCCCACCGGGAGCGCGATCAGCGGCCGGCCCACCAGCCCGGCCAACGTGATGGCATTGCGGCCCGCCAGCGCGTCGTCGCGGCAGACAGCGGCCACAAACGCCTCGTCGTTGACCACGAAGACGTCAAGCCCCTCCGGACATTCGTCGGGACCGATGGAGACGACCGCGGCATCCAGCGTGCCGCACCGCACCCGCTCGACAAGGGCGTCGGAATCATCTGTCTTGACGGTGATTTCGACGTCAGGATGGTCGGCGTGAAAATCCGCCAGTAGAACGGGCATGTCGATGTTGTGCGACAGGACGGTCCCGATGGTCAGTGTGCCGCGCACCAATTGGGTGAGTTCGCCGACCGTCCGCGAGACGTTGGCGGCGGCGGCCAGCGCGGCTCTGGCGTGTGGCAACACGGCCTCCCCAGCGGCCGTCAGGCGCACCGATCGCCGCGACCGGTCCAGCAGCGGCTGCCCGAGCTCACGTTCCAGGCGCGCAATCTGGGCGCTCACGCCGGGCTGCGCAACCTGCATCCGCTGGGCGGCCCTGGTGAAGTTGGCTTCTTCGGCGACGGCAACGAAGTACTTCAGTTGCCGCAATTCCATAACTGATCATTATAGTTACGCGACCATCAAGTTATTGGACAGATAGTACTTCTGCGCCAACTATGAAAACGTGACCCAGCTTCTCGTTGTCGGCGCGGGTATCGGCGGCCTGACCGCCGCGCTGACGCTCAACGCCAGAGGTATCGAGGCCATCGTCATCGAGAAGGCCACCGAGTTGCGGCCACTGGGAGTCGGCATCAATCTGCTGCCGCACGCGGTGCGCGAACTCGTGGAACTGGGGCTGGGCGATGAGATCGCGCACATCGCCGTCGCACCACACGCCCACGCGTTTTACGACACCGAAGGCAACCTGCTGTTCCGTGAGCCCCGCGGGTTGGAGGGCGGCTACGGTTGGCCGCAGTACTCCGTGCACCGCGGCCAGCTGCAGATGATGCTGCTGACCGCGCTGCGCGACCGCACTGGCAGCGACGTCGTGCGTACCGCCTGCGAGCTGACCGACTTCGAGCAGACGAACGGCGGTGTGCATGTGCGCACTTCCAGCGGAGAATGTGAAGCCCGAATGCTGGTGGGAGCGGACGGCATTCACTCGACCGTGCGGGAACGTCTGCACCCGGCGGGTGATCCACTGCGGTGGGCCGGTGTGCAGATATTTCGCGGCGTGGCACCCGGTGAGCCATTCCTCGACGGCCGGACCGCGGTGATGGTCAAGGCCGACGGAGCCGACTTCGTGGTGTATCCGCTCGGCGGCGGGCTGATCAACTGGGTGATGCTGAAGAAGGTGACCGCTCCGGGCGCGCTGCCAGGTGACGCGAAGTGGAACCGGCCCGGCGACCGGTCCGAGGTGGTGGCGATGCTCGCTGAGTGGAACCTCGGCTGGCTGGACGCGGTCGATCTCGTACGCCGCACCGAGCTGGTGCTGGAGTATCCGATGGTCGACCGCGACGTGCTGCCGTGGTGGGGCCGCGGCGGGGTGACGCTCCTCGGCGACGCCGCGCATCCGATGTATCCCGTTGGCGCCAACGGTGGTTCGCAAGCAATCGTCGACGCGCGGGTGCTGGCCGACGAACTGGCCCGCGACTTCCGCGGGGGCCTTCTCGCCTACGAGCGGATCCGTCGTCCCGAGACAGCCGACGTGGTAGCGGCCAACCGCGAAATGCACGTCATCGGCGCCACCCAGCGCCCGGAGGACCTGGCGCACGTTACGGGCAAGTACCGCAAGGACACTCGCGCAGACGAGGTTCGGGCATGACGACCTAAGTATTGGTGCCAGGGGCCTGCCACGGCGCGTGGTGCTTCGAGGAACTGACCGCCGCCCTGCGCTCGCGCGGACATCGGGTGTTGCCGGTCACCCTGACAGGTGTCGCTGAACGCGCCCACCTGCTGCGGATCCTGCTCGACTACAGCTGACCGGTACGGATCCAGTCGACCGTCATGTCGACGGGGTTCTGCGGATCGACGTACACCGCAAGTGTTGTGCCCGGCTGTATTCGGCCCATGTGCATATCCTCGACCACCTCGTCGAAGACTGCGCCGTAGGGTGCGGTGCCGTCCGCGCGTTCGACCCTCACCTGCATCCGCACCACCGGCGACATGTTCAGATAAGAGCCGACCTGCCACACGCCGTCGACGGAGACGATGGCAGGCACGCCGCCGCCGTTCATCAACTGCGCATGTCGGATCATCCTGACGCCGATCTCGCTCGCGTCGGCCGCCTCGTGAATCCTGTTGGAAATGTCGGCGATCTGGCCGACGAACGACGACGGGAGACCCTGCGATTCCAGGTACTGCCTGTTGGCGCCATACATCCGCGCCCAGTCCTTGAACGGGTTGGGCATGATGTGTCCCGTCAGTAGCCGAGGAACTTACGGAACTGCTGCCCGACGGCCATCGACTGGCCCATCCGCTGCACCCAGCCGTCCAGCGCGGCCTTGGCGTCCGCAGGGTCCCACCCACGCTCCTGCGCCAACGTGATCATGCCCGCTTCGTTGTTGATGCCGCGGGCCTGCGCCTGGCGGGCCAAATCGGCATAGTCCTGCAGCGAAATACCGTTGATGGGCTGCCAGATCGGGTCGTCCGCCGCCACCGACTGCGTCGAGGGGCCGCCGAACATGGCCGGGTTCATCATTCCGCCGGCACCCTTGACGTGCACCATGCCGTCGCCCTGCTGTGCCTGCTGGGCGGCCTTCTTTGCCTTGTCGAACAATCCCATCGGTGTCTCCGAATCTTCCAGGCGGCCACGGTGGCCGCGCATCGGCGGTTAGTACAGACGGTGGCTGGGACTACCGATCCCAAGTCCAGAGCTATCGTCAGCGACACGGGCTGCCGGGTATGAGGTAGTCGACTACCCCATCTGTCGGCGGCTCAGCTGGACCAACAACTGGAACACGTTTCAGTTTTGCGTGCCGACTCGGTACGCTGACCGGGTGTCAGCTTCCACGCAACCCGCGATCGACGGGTGGTTCGCCACCGACACGTCCGGCCAGCCCTATCTGATCGGCGGCAAGTGTCATCTGTGCGGTACCTACGTCTTTCCGCCGCGGGCCAACAACTGCCCCAACCCCGGCTGTGAAGGTGACGAGCTTGCGCAGGTGCCGCTGTCGCAGCGCGGCACGCTGTGGAGCTACACCGAGAACCGGTATGCCCCGCCGCCGCCATATCCGTCACCGGATCCGTTCGAACCGTTCGCCGTCGCCGCCGTGCAACTGGCCGACGAGGGTTTGATCGTGCTCGGCAAGGTGGTCGAGGGCACGCTCGCGACGGATCTGAAGGTCGGCATGGAGATGGAACTGGCCACCATGCCGCTGTTCGTCGACGACGACGGCGTGGAGAGAGTCGTCTACGCGTGGAGGCCCGCTGATGAGTCCTGAACCGCTTTACATCCTTGGCGCGGGCATGCACCCGTGGGGCAAGTGGGGACGCGATTTCACCGAATACGGCGTGGTGGCCGCGCGCGCCGCGCTGGCCGAGGCGGGCCTGGACTGGCGTCAGATCCAACTGGTCGCGGGTGCGGACACGATCCGGAACGGCTACCCCGGCTTCGTCGCCGGGTCGACGTTCGCGCAGAAGTTGGGCTGGAACGGCGTGCCAGTGTCGTCGTCATACGCCGCGTGCGCCAGCGGATCTCAGGCGTTGCAGAGCGCACGTGCCCAGATCCTGGCCGGCTTCTGTGACGTCGCGTTGGTGATCGGCGCCGACACCACGCCGAAGGGTTTTTTTGCGCCGGTGGGCGGCGAACGCAAGAACGATCCCGACTGGCAGCGGTTCCACTTGATCGGCGCGACCAACACCGTGTACTTCGCGCTGCTGGCCCGCCGCCGGATGGATCTCTACGGCGCGACGCTCGAGGACTTCGCGGCGGTGAAGGTGAAGAACTCGAAACACGGACTCAACAACCCGAACGCGCGCTACCGCAAGGAAGCCTCCGTCGAGGACGTGCTGGCCAGCCCGGTGGTTTCGGATCCACTACGGCTGCTTGATATTTGCGCGACGTCGGACGGCGCGGCCGCGTTGATCGTGGCCAGCGCGGAGTTCACCAAGAAGTATCTGGGTTCGCTCGAGGGCGTGCCGTCGGTGCGCGCGGTGTCGACGGTGACACCGCAATATCCGCAGCATCTGCCCGAATTACCCGATATTGCAACGGATTCCACCGCCGCAGTGCCAGCACCGGAGCGCGTGTTCAAGGATCAGATTCTCGACGCCGCTTACGCCGAGGCCGGCATCGGCCCCGAAGACCTCTCGCTGGCGGAGGTCTACGACCTTTCCACCGCGTTGGAACTCGACTGGTATGAGCACCTCGGCCTGTGCCCCAAAGGCGAGGCCGAACAGTTGTTGCGCAGTGGCGCAACGGCGGTCGGCGGCCGCATCCCGGTCAACCCGTCGGGAGGGTTGGCCTGTTTCGGGGAGGCGATCCCGGCGCAGGCCATCGCGCAGGTGTGCGAACTGACGTGGCAACTGAAGGGCCAGGCCACCGGCCGCCAGGTCGAGGGCGCCACCGTCGGCGTCACCGCCAACCAAGGTCTGTTCGGACATGGCTCGTCGGTGATCGTCGCCCGCTAGCCCGCGCCGAACGTGAACTTACGCTCGAGATTTCCGGGAAATCTGACACGCAAGCTCACGTTCGACGAGCAGAGGTTCACGGCCTACGGCCCGTCGCATTGGGCCGTCATTGCGGTGTTTCTCCTCGGCGCGGTCGCCCTGGTGTCGATCGGCCGCAGGCAGGCCGAACAGCAGGCGCGACGGCTCGGCCGCGTGCTGGGCGCGGTGACGGCGCTGATCTATGCCGCGATCCTGATCTACGTGCTGAGCCCGCCGACACTCGATTCGGTACCGCTGCAGTTGACCGACCTGGCGACCGTCGTTGCCGCGTATGCCCTGTGGTCACGCAGGCAGTGGGCCTATGTGCTGACCTACTACTGGGGGCTGGTGCTGAGCACCCAGGCGTTGATCTCGCCTGCGTTGCAGAGCCCCGACTTTCCGCACTACCAGTTCCTGGCGTTCTGGGCGATTCACCTGTTGGTGGTGTGGGCGGCCGTCTATCTCACCTGGGGCCGCGGGATGCGGCCGGACTGGCGCAGCTACCGGTTCGCCGTCGCAGTCACGCTGGTGTGGGCAACGGTGACGTTCGTGTTCAACCGCATCGCCGGAACCAATTACGGCTTCCTCAACCACAAACCGTCCACGTCATCGCTGCTGGACGTGATGGGCCCCTGGCCCTGGTACATCTTCGTCGCCGCGGCGCTGGTGCTCATCGTGTGGGCGTTGATGACATGGCCGTGGATGCGTCGCGTTAGCGTGGATTGAGGACATGTCAGAAGTCATTTCGGTCCGGGTCAAACCCGGCAGCAAGAAGGGCCCGCTGGTCGAGACCGCTGCCGAAGGGCTGACCATCTATGTCCGCGAGCGGGCGGTCGACGGTAAGGCGAACGAAGCCGTCACGAAACTGCTCGCCGACCACTTCGGCGTTCCACGTAGAGACGTCGAACTGGTGTCCGGTACGACGGGCCGGCTCAAGCGGTTTCGCATCTCCCGGTGAGCGACCGCTTTTGCACAGTTTTGTACGGCGTGTCGCGTGCAGACACGGTCACTCGCGCAGAGGCGCTAGGCCACGCCGAGATACGCCGCGCGAATGCTGTCGTCGTCCAGCAACTCTCGCGCGTTGCCTTCCCTGGTGATCTCTCCGGTCTCCAGAATGTAGGCCCGATCCGACCTACTGAGCGCCTGCTGCGCGTTCTGCTCGACCAACAGCACCGTCGTGCCCTGCGAGTTGATCTCGGCGATGATCTTGAAGATCTGCGATATCACCATCGGCGCCAGGCCCATCGACGGTTCGTCGAGCAGCAGCACCTTCGGCCGGGCCATCAACGCACGCCCGATCGCCAGCATCTGCTGCTCGCCGCCGGACAGCGTGCCGCCGACCTGATTCTTGCGTTCGGCCAGCCTCGGGAACGTCTCGAGCACCCAGTCGAGGCGCTCGTTGTGCTCGGCCTTGGAGGCGAATTTGCGCCCGTAGCAACCCATTTCGATGTTCTCGGTGACGGTCATACCTGGGAAGACGCCGCGACCCTCGGGCGCCTGGATCAGCCCGTCGCTCACCCGCTTGTGCGCCTTGACCCGGCTGATGTCCTGCCCGTCGAACCACACCGAGCCCGAGGTGAGTGGCCGCAGGCCCGAAATGGCCCGCATCATCGTGGTTTTGCCTGCCCCGTTCGAGCCGAGCAGCGTGACGAGTTCGCCTTCGCGCACCACCAGGGACACGCCGTGCAACGCCTTGATGCGGCCATAGTGCACCACGACATCGCGGGCCTCGAGCAGCACTGGACGGGATGTTTCAGTGGATAGTGTCATCAGGCACCCCCAGATAGGCGGCGATGACCTTCGGGTCTTCGCGGATCTCGTGCGGCAGGCCGTCGGCGATCTTGCGGCCGAATTCGAGCACCACGATCCGGTCGGTCACCCCCATCACCAACCGCATGTCGTGTTCGATCAGCAATACGGTGTAGCCGTCGTCGCGGATCTTGCGGATCAGGTCGATCAGCGCCGCCTTCTCGCTCGGGTTGAACCCGGCGGCGGGTTCGTCGAGGCACAACAGTTTGGGCTCGGTGGCCAGTGCTCGGGCGATCTCGAGACGACGCTGGTCGCCGTACGGCAGGTTCTTGGCCTTCTCCTCGCCGCGATGGGCGATGCCGACGAAATGCAGCAGCGCCGCCGCGCGTTCGATCGCCGTCTTCTCCTCCCGCCGATGCCGCGGTGTGCGCACCAGCGCGCCGGGCACCGACGTCTTGTGCCGCGCATCGGTTGCCACGACGACGTTTTCGAGCGCCGTCATCTCGCCCCACAACCGGATGTTCTGGAAGGTGCGGGCGATGCCCTTGCGGGTGATCTGATGCCGTTTGATCCGCCCCAGCGGCGCCCCGTCGAAGATCACCAAGCCCGAACTCGGCCGGTACACCCCGGTGATCGCGTTGAAGCACGTGGTCTTGCCCGCGCCGTTCGGACCGATCAGCCCGAGGATTTCACCGCGTTTGATGTTGAAGCTGACCGAATCCAGCGCGACGAGACCGCCGAACTTCATGGTCAACTCCTGTGTCTCCAGGAGTGTTTCGCCTTCGGCGGCGTGGATTTCGCGGTGGACGCCCGCCAGGTCCTCGATCGTCATTGGGCCGGCTCCTTCTCGCCCGGCGGGGTTCTCAGGAACTCCCGTGCCGTCTTGCCATACGCCAACAACTGCTGGCGGACGGGGAACAGCCCCTCCGGCCGGAAGATCATCATGACCACCAACGCCAATCCGAAGAACAGATACTTCAGGTCACCGAGGTTGATGCCGAGGAAGTGCACACCGAGCAATCGGTTCGGCAGGTAGACGATGATGAACGCGCCGAAGATCACGCCCAGCTTGTTGCCCTGACCGCCGAGCACCACCGCGCACAGGAACAGCATCGAGTTGATGATGTTGAACGTCGGGGGCGCGACGTACTGCACCTGGCCCGCGTACAGCGCGCCGGACAGGCCGCCGATCGCCGCACCCATCACGAACGCCCACAGTTTGAAGCGGAAAGTGTTGACGCCCATCACTTCTGCGGCGTCCTCGTCTTCCCGGATCGCCACCCACGCGCGGCCTACCCTGCTGCGTTCCAGGTTGCCGACCAACAGCAGAATGACCACGATCAGCACCAGCCCGAGCCAGAACCACCAGGTTCCGTAGTTGGCGGCGCCCGTGGAGTTGCCGTTGGAGAACACGCCTTCGGGCAGCCTCTCGCTCTCCCCCAGCCGCGGGTAGGCGACCTCGTTCAGGCCGCGAGGACCGTTGGTGATGTCGGAGAGGTTGTCGGCCATCAGCCGGATGATCTCGCCGAAGCCCAGGGTCACGATGGCCAGATAGTCACCGCGCAACCGCAGCGTCGGGATGCCGAGGATCAGACCCGCCAGCGCTGTCATGGCCATCGCCAGCGGCACGCACGCCAACCACGCCCACGGTGCACTGAACCACCCGTCGGGCCCTACCTTGTTCCATGGGCTGTCCGGGCTGGTGAGCAAGGCGACCGTGTACGCGCCCACCGCGTAGAACCCGACGTAGCCCAAGTCGAGCAGACCCGCCTGGCCGACGACGACATTGAGGCCGATCGCGATGATCGCCACCATCGCGAACTGCGCCATGGTGCCGCCGAAGCTGATGCCAGGTGTGTTGAAGAACGGCGGCGTATAAAGCGGTAACAGCGCGAGTGCACCGAACAGCAGGGCGCCGAATATCCACTTCTGTGCCCGCGACAATCCGTCCCACCAGTTGCGCAGGCCGTCGCCCGGCGCCAACACAGATTTGATGCGCGATCCGCCTTCGGCTTCTCGCTTGGCCCGAATGCGCGATCCGCCTTCGGCTTCTCGCTTGTCGTTCATGCGCGTGCCTTCCCGAGGCTCTCACCGAGTATGCCGGTCGGCCTGAACAACAGCACCAGAACCAGCAGCACGAACGCGACGACGTCGCGCCACTGCGTGCCGAACACGGCCTGACCGTAGTTCTCCATGATGCCGAGCAGCAGACCGCCGAGCAGCGCGCCGCGCAGGTTGCCGATGCCGCCGAGCACCGCAGCCGAGAAAGCCTTGATACCCAACAGGAATCCGCCGGAGTAGATGATGCCCTGCGGCACTTTCAGCGTGTAGAGCAGCGCCGCCGCGCCCGCGAGCAGACCGCCGATCAAGAACGTCGTCGTGATGATGCGTTCGCGCGACACCCCCATCAACGTCGCGGTCGTCGGGTCCTGGGCGACAGCGCGAATACCGCGGCCGAACTTTGTCCGGTTGATCGCGAAATCGGTCAGCACCGCGAAGATCAACGCAGCGACGATGATCACGATGGTGATGTTGGAAACCGTCGCACCGAAGATGGTGAACTGCGTCTTGGGCTGCACCAGAATGATCGGCTGCTGCGCGTTGCTGCCGCCGTACCCTTTCAACAGCTTCGGCAGGACGAAGTGGACGAACTCCTGCAGCACGAACGACATACCGATTGCGGTGATCAGGAATGTCAGCGACCGGGCACCCCGTTTCCGCAGCGGCCGATACGCGATGAATTCCAGCCCAACGGCGGCCGAACCGGATACCAGCATCGCGAACAACATCGCCACGCCCAGATACAGGATCGTCAGCCCGATGCCCTTGCTGTACGCGTTGCCGCTCGGCGTGAAGCCAACGATCATGTCGAGCGCGAAGTACGCGCCGAACATGCCGAGCATGAAGATCTCGGAATGCGCGAAGTTGATCAGTCGCAGCACGCCGAACACCAGCGTGTATCCGACCGCCACCAACGCATAGATGGCTCCCCAGGACAGACCGTCGATCGTCAGCTGCCAGAAGCCAATTCGCAGGCCTTCTAGGTTGAAGTTGATGTTGGCGGCCAGACAGGCGTATTGAGCCCCGTGATCTAGGCACTCGTGGATCATCCGGGGGCAGCTCCTCGCGACAGTGGTCTATCCGATGGGACGTTTACAACAAACGCATCGCCAGCGAAAACGCGTCCGAGCCATATGGTCTCGGACGCGCTTCGCCTCTGCGACTTACTGAACCTTGAAGATCCAGATGAGGTTGGTGGTGAGCTCACCGGTCGGGGTCCACTGGTACTTACGGGCCACACCCTGGCCGTTGTAGTTCTTCACGAAGTCAAGCAGGGCCGGCCGGGTGATGGCACCCGAGTCGATGCCCTTCACCAGGATGGTGCCGAGGTCGTAGCCCTCCGCACTGTAGGTGCCTGCATCGGTGTTGAACTTCTTCTTGTACTCGTCGGCGAACGATCCGGTGGCCGGGCCGCACGGGCAGGACAGGATGGCGCCCTTGGTGGCCTCGCCGCCCTGCTTGACGTACTCGGGATCCTTTGTGCCGTCGGCGGAAACGAACGTCCCGGCGAAGCCGCCGTCCTTGAGCTGCTGGGTCAGCGGAGCCGCCTCGGAGTAGTAGCCGCCGTAGAAAACGGCATCCGGGTTGACGCCCTTGACCTGTGTCACCGCAGCGGAGAAGTCCTTGTCGCCCTTCTTCACCGAGATGTTGCAACCGGAATCGGCCACCGGGCCCAGCGTCTCGCGGACCGCCGAGGCCAGACCGAGGCCGTAGTCGGTGCTGTCGTCGATGACGCAGACCTTCTTGTAGTTCAACGTGTTCTTCAGGTAGTTGGCGACCGCCGGACCCTGCACGGCATCGTTGGCGAGGCCGCGGAAGAACGTCTTCCATCCGTTCTGGGACAGCGTCGGGTTGGTCGCCGATGCCGTGGTGGCGACCAGGCCGGCCTGGTCGAACACGGTGCCGGTGGCTTTCGTCTCACCCGAGAACGCCGGGCCGACGAGTCCGATCGTGTACTGGTCGTCGACGATCTGCGGCGCGATCGCGGTGGCCTTTTGCGGATCGCCTTCGGTGTCGAACGGCTTCAGCTGGACCTGGCAGCCCTTGTTGGCCGCGTTGTGCTTGTCGATGGCAAGCTGCACACCGTTTTTGATGTTGATGCCCAGCGCGGCGTCCGGCCCGTTGAGAGCTCCCGCCATTGCGATCGACACCGGCGGGCAGGTGGCCTTGCCGTCACCGGCGGGATCGGCGGGCGCGGCAGTCTGATCCGCCTTGACCTCCTTGCCCTGCTCGTCGATCTGAACCTGCTCGACGATCTTCAGATCGGCCTGCGCAGTGCCTCCGTCACCACTCGGCTCGGATTGTTGGCACCCGGCAATACCGAGCACGACCAGGACGGCACTACCGAGAGCAAATGCATTCCGTGCCACGCCTCCGCGCACACTTCACCTCCGCGTCAATGTTTTTGTCGGCATCGGGCGCACCAGCCCTCCTCTGCCGGGGCGGCGATGCTTCGGGAAGACCATAGCCAACGCGAACCCATGTCGCGTCATGTTGGAAAACGGGGACTGCTGACCGGCCGTAAATTCGCGGCCAACGGCGCGTCGGAAACGCAGTTTTTACGCTTTCTCGGGCGCGTCGAGAGTTTCGAGCACCACCTCGGCGACGCGCCTCATCGTGGTGCGGCGATCCATGGCCGCACGCTGGATCCATTTGAACGCCTCGGGTTCCGACATCCCCTGCTTCGTCTGCAGCAAACCCTTCGCCCGCTCGACGAGCTTGCGCGTCTCCAGCCGGTCGGACAACGTCGCAACCTCGTTCTCCAGCGCGGTCATCTCGCTGAACCGGCTGACCGCCACCTCAATGGCCGGGATCAGGTCGGTGATGTTGAACGGCTTCACGAGATACGCCATGGCGCCTGCGTCGCGCGCCCGCTCGACGAGTTCGCGTTGACTGAACGCGGTGAGGATGACTATCGGCGCGATGCGCTTACTGGCGATCTCGGACGCGGCGTCGATGCCATCGCGTCGCGGCATCTTGACGTCCATGATCACCAGATCGGGCCGCAGGCTCTCGGCCAGATCGACCGCTTCCTGGCCGTCGCCGGCCTCCCCGACGATCTCGTAGCCTTCTTCGCGCAGCATTTCGGCCAAGTCCAGCCGGATGAGCGCCTCGTCTTCGGCGACGAGAACGCGGCGCGGCCTATCGGCATCGGTCGGTGACGCGGTCATGGGACACATTGTGGCGGTCCGGCGGGCGATCAGCGACCGCGGGGCATCCTCTATGGTGGAAACCCGCGGAAACACGAAGCCCTCGTATCCCAACTGGCAGAGGAAACGGATTCAAAACCCGTACAGTGTGAGTTCGAATCTCACCGAGGGCACCAGCAGTAAACGGGCGGGCCCCGAAGGACCCGCCCGTCGACCCCGCGCTTTGCGCCCCTTGTTGTCAGCCTCCGATTCCCAGTAGCTTGCCGCCTGGCGCAAGCCCGAGGAGACTGCCGCCACCGAAGTTCAGCAGCCCCTGCCGGCCCGTACCGCCGTTGAGGATGCCTTGGTTGGCGGTGCCCAGATTGGCGATGCCGAAATTGCCGGCGCCCTGGTTGGCCACGCCGGCGTTCAAGACGCCGCCGTTGAGGATCCCGACGTTGCCTAGGCCGGAGTTCAGGATGCCGCCGTTGAAGCCGCCGCTGTTCCCGATGCCGATGTTCGGGCCGAGCGTGTTGCTGTTCAGGACCCCGCTGGTGCATACGAGACCTTTGATGCCCAGCAGGCAGTTGTCTGCAGAAGACGTCGCGGGGACGGCCATCGCGATAGCCCCAGCACCGACGAGCGAACAGCCGAAGATCACGAACGGACGTAGTGATGCCATGTTTTCTCCCTTAGCCAGGGTCGGTGGTTAACGCAAGTAGATTAACTCACACCGAGGCATTGAAGAAAGCATCTGGCAAACAAATCGTTTCGATAACTCTGCGTCAAATACTCTGCAATCCGCTCGCTACTGCTTGATCCGGCAAACTACAGAATTAACGCGAGCGGCAAATAAGTTCTCCGGGGATCACGCACCCGTCCGAAGAATCGAATTTGCTATATCGCTCCGGGCCGGGATTCCTCCAGCGCTTGGTCGGCAAACTGGCCGCGGCTACGGCGATCCCACTCCGCGAGCACCTGCGGGTCGGTGGCCTTACTGGTCAGACTGCCCGCCACATAGACCACCAGCCCGGTCACCAGCCCGACGTAGATCGGCTCGTTGGCGTAGATATCGCCGACGTAGATCATCGTGGCCAGCGTCGCGACGGTACCGACGGCCATTGCCGCCACTGCCCCGACGTTGGTGCCGCGCCGCCACACCAGACCGCCCAGGATCGGCACCAACAACCCGCCGACCAGGATGTCGTAGGCCACGGTCAGCGCGGCCACCACGTCCTGCAGCACGCACGCGATGATCACCATCAGGATGCCGAAGCCGAACACGTATAGGCGGTTGTTGCGGACGTGGTCGTGTTCGCTGCCCGCCTCGATGTCCTGATGCCGCAGTCGCGCGACGATGTCCTGACTGAACACCGTCGCGGTGGCGATCAGCGCACCGCTCGACGTCGACATCACGGCGGCGAGCGCGGCGGCCAGCACGAGGCCGGCGAGCACCGGCGGCAACTGCTGCTCGACGAATTGTGCGAACGCGTCGTCCCGGGATTCCAGCGCCGGCAGCAGCACTTTGGCGGCCATCCCGATCACCGCTCCCGCCACCGCGTACAGCAGGCAGTACAGGCCCGACGCCGCGCCTGCCCAGCGCGCCACCCCGGGACTGCGCGCGGTGAACACCCGCTGCCAGATGTCCTGGCCGATCAGCAGACCGAAGGTGTAGATGACGAAGTAGGTCAGGATGGTGTCGCCGCCGATGGTGGTCAGCGACGTGGCGTCGGCGGGCAGTTTGTCAGCCAGCCCGGAGACGCCTCCGGTCTTGTACAGCGCGACCGGCAGCAGGATGAAGAAGATGCCGATGGTCTTGACCAGGAACTGCACGAAGTCGGTCAGCGTGATCGACCACATCCCGCCCAGCGTGGAGTAGATGATGACCACGCTGCCGCCGAGGATGATCGCGGGCACCTTGGCGATGTCGAACAACGCGCCGAAGATCGTCGAATACGCGATGGTCGACGTCACCGACAGCATCAGTGTGTAGCCCCACATCACGATTCCTGACAGCACGGAAGAACCTGGGCCATAACGCAATTCGAGCATCTGACTGACGGTGTAGACGCGCAGCCGCTGGATCCGGCCCGCGAACAACAGGCTCAGCGCCAGAATGCCGACGCCGATCCAGAACACCAGCCACATGCCAGAGATCCCGTACTTGTAGCCGAGGCCGACACCGCCGATCGTCGACGCGCCGCCGAGCACGATCGCGGCCATGGTGCCGGAGTAGAGCAGCGGGCCCAGGCGGCGGCCTGCGACGAGGAAGTCGGATTGCGTTTTGGCCCTGCTCTTTCCCCAGAAGCCGAAGGCAATCATGCCCAGCAGATAGATGACGACGATCGCGATATCCATGATGTCCCCTCAGCGGATGTCGAAGTGGATGACAGTCGGTCCGTCAGCGGCGAACGCACCGCGGACGAGGTCGGTCAACTCGGCCGTCGACGTCGTGCGCACTCCACGTGCCCCCATCGCCACCGCGAGGGCGGCGAAGTCCGGTGTGCGCAGTTCGACGCCGATCGGCGCAATGCCCCTGACCGCCTCCTGGTCCCGGATCTCTTGGTAGCCGCCGTTGTCGACGACGACGACCGGTATCGAAAGTTGTTGTTCGACAAGCGTCATCAGTTCCTGCACGGAGAACATCAGCGCGCCATCGCCGAGCAACACCGCCACCGGCGTTCCTGGCAGCCCGATCGCGGCGCCGAGGCCGGCGGGCAGCCCGTAACCCAGCGTGGCGAACCCGGGCGAATAACAGAAGCGCCGCGGGGCAGGCATGTCGAAGAAATGCACCGAGCCGAAGTAGGTGACCTGCGAACTGTCTCCGGTCAGCACGCCGTCGGCAGGCAGCGCCGCGCGCACGGCGGCGTTGATCTCCGCGTAGCCGCCCGCGTCCTTCGCCGCTTCCTCGCGGCACGCCGCCCGCACCGCCGCCGCGCGGTCGTGGGGGCGTGCGGTCGCGGCGGGCAACGCGGCCCGAAGGGCGGCGACGGTGGCCGCGGCGTCGCCGAGCAGCGTGTGGTCGGCCGGGCAGTTCTTCTGCAACTGGCCCGGTTCGATATCGCATCGGATCACCGTTCGCGCGCGAATCTGCCCTTCCCACAGGTCCGAATCGCCGAGTTCGGACCCAACCACAAGCAGCGCGTCGCTTTCGGCGGCGGCCTTCTGCACGGCCCGAAGCCGGACGGATGCGCCAACCGACAGCGGATGGGCCTCGTCGACGACGCCCTTGCCGTTGACCGTGGTGGCGACCGGCGCGTCGAGTGTCTCGGCCAGCGCGGTCACCTCCCGCTGCGCGTTCACCGCTCCCCCGCCTGCGATGATCATCGGCTGGACCGCGGCTGCCAGTACCTCGGCCGCGGCGCGGACCGCCTCCGGATCAGCTTGTGGGGCAGCGTGTTTGGCGGCCGCACGGGGCTCCCCCGTCCACTGCGCCTCGAGGACGTCGACGGGAATCTCGATGTGCACCGGGCGCGGACGACCGGCGGCGAACGAGTCGAACGCGTCCGAGACGGCTTCAGCGGCGTCCTCGGCGGTGCGTACCCGGCGGCTCCAGCGGATCAGCTGATCCATTGCGCCGCTGGTGTTCTTGGCCTCGTGCAGCTGTCCGAGGTCATGGCCCTCGGCGTCGGTGGGCATCCCGGACGACAGGATCAGCATCGGCTGCGACTCCGCATAGGCGGTGGCCGCCGCCGTCATCGTGTTCGTCAGGCCGGGCCCGCTGGTGGCCACCACCACACCTGGCCTGCCGGTGACTCGGGCGTAGGCTTCGGCGGCGTATCCCGCTCCCTGCTCGTGGCGCGGGGTGACCGCGCGGATTCCGGTCGCCGGAAAATGGCGGTACAGCTCGAGGTTGTGTGTGCCAGGGATACCGAAGACGGTGTCCACCCCTTGTGCGGCAAGGCTTTCCACCACCGCAGCGCCGCCGTTGCGATGCGTGGTCATTGGGTGGCCGCCAGCACGGACATCAGCTCGTACGCGACGTGCGCGGCGGCGATACCGGTGATCTCGGCGTGATCGTAGGCTGGCGCCACCTCCACGATGTCGGCCCCGACCAGGTTGACGCCCACCAGGCTGCGCAGGCAGTGCAGCAGCTCGCGACTTGTCATTCCGCCGGCTTCCGGGGTGCCGGTGCCCGGCGCGTGGGCCGGGTCGAGCACGTCGATGTCGACGGACACGTAGACCGGCGCATCGCCGAGACGCGCCCGCATCCGCTCGATTACGGTGGCCAACCCGTCGAGTTGCACGTCGTCGGTGCCGATCACCTGGAAGCCGAGCACCCGGTCGTCGGTCAGATCGGTGGACGCGTAGAGCGGGCCACGGATACCGACGTGCAGGCAGTGTTCGGGATGCAGCAGACCTTCCTCGCTGGCCCGCCGGAACGGCGTGCCGTGCGTGAACGGAGCCCCGAAGTAGGTGTCCCAGGTGTCGAGGTGGGCGTCGAAGTGCAGCACAGCGACGGGGCCGTGGTCGCGATGCAGCGAGCGCAGCAACGGCAGCGCGATGGTGTGGTCGCCGCCGAGCGTGATCAGCTTCGTCCCGCCGTCACGCAACTCGTCCGACGCCCGCTCGATCGTGGTGATCGCCTCGGCGATGTCGAACGGGTTGACGGCGATGTCGCCGGCGTCGGCCACCTGCTGAACGGCGAACGGTTCGACATCCAACCGCGGGTGATACGGCCGCAGCAGCTTGGACGAGGCCCGAATGTGGCCTGGCCCGAACCGCGCCCCCGGCCGATAGGACACCCCGGAGTCGAACGGGATGCCGACGACCGCGACGTCGGTGTGGGTCACTTCATCGGTGCGGGGCAGGCGTGCGAAAGTGGCCGGGCCCGCGTAGCGCGGCACACGGGTGGCGTCGACCGGTCCGATCGGGGGCGCAGAAGTCATGTCTAGAACGCTCCCCGAAAAGACCGGCTGCAGATATAGCCATTTTGTAGAGATTGGGCTATAGCTGTTCGACGATATGTCCATGCTGACCGTTGCGGAGCTGGTCGCGGACCCCGATCTAGGGCTGCAGCTGGTCGCAGGGCGCGGCGGTGCCGACCGGGAAATCGAGGCCGCCGCGGTTTCTGAGCTGGTGAATCCCGGTCCATGGCTGCAGGGCGGCGAGCTGCTGTTGACCATCGGCCTGTTGCTGCCGAAGACCCTAGCGGGGTGCCGGTCCTATCTCGCCGACCTGGATGCCGCGGGGGTGCGCGCCGTCGGAATCGGGCTCGGCGCCGAACTGCCCCACCAGAAGGCGCCCGCACGACTGGTCAGCGCCGCCGACGAGGTCGGCATGCCGTTGTTGACGGTGCCCGATCCGGTGCCGTTCATCGCGGTGACGAAGGCGGTGTTCGCCTACCGGGCGCGCGCCGAACGGCGGGACCTGGAGTGGGCGCTGCAGACTCAGCGGGCCCTGACTGCAGCCGCCGTCACCCCCGGCGGGCTGCTCGGCATCCTTGCCGCCCACCGCGACACCACCGGCCGCTCGGGCGTGGTGATCGACTTGCTCGGCCGGGTCCTCGCCCAATCGGATTCGGACGCAGAGCATTTGGTTGCGCGACTGTCGGGGCTGCTGGAGTCGGTTCGCGAGCAGGGCCTCAACGCGGCAGCCGCCGACATCAGCGGTGGCCGCAGGCGGGAACTCCACGCGCTCGGCGCGCGCAGGCTTCGCGCCTGGCTGCTGATCGACGGACCCGCTGAATTGCCTGCTGCACATCAGATTTCGGGTGATCTGGTATCGCTGCTATCCCTCGAGCTCGAGCGCCGCCACGGGCTCACCACCGCTCAGCGCCGCGGCCGGGCCCAGGTGCTGGACCGGTTGGCCCGCGCCTCCGTCGACGATGTCGTCGCCGCGCGCTGGCTGGCGTCCGTCGGGCTGCAGGACACCGACTTGCGGGCCGCCGCCGTCGCCGCCAAGGACGACGCCGACGACTTGGCCGCCGACCTGCTCACCAGCCTGCCCGACGCATTGGTGCGCGCAGCGGGAGAGGTGGTCGAACTCGCGGTGCCCATCGACACGGACCTGCCGGGTGCGCTCGCCACGCTGGCGGGCGGTCGGCCTGCGGGCATCGGCATCGCGGTGCGACCCGGCTCGCTGGTCGTATCCCTGCGTCAGGCCCGGTCGGCGTTGCCCGCGAGCCGCGTCCAGGGCCGCCACATGCACGCCGAAGAAATCGCCAGCAGTCGGCTGCTCTTGAACACCGTTGGGGCGCAACCACTCCAGGCGTACGCCGACGCGGTGCTCGGGCCGCTCGACGCGATGGACCGGTCAGGCGAACTGCTGCGCGGGCTCACCGCTTTTCTCGAGCACAACGGGCACTGGGGCTCCGCGGCCGCCGCGCTGCGCGTTCACCGGCACACGATGCGCAACCGCATCGAGGCAGTTGAACGACTAACCGGGCGGCGCATGGAGTCCGCGCAGGACCGCCACGAATTGTGGCTGGCCCTGCGGGCTCGTGACGCCGCCCGGATGTCGTCGGACTAACCGGCCGCGGGAGCCGACGCCTCCTCGCTGGCCGCGTGCTTCGGCGTACCCTTCGAAGACTTCGGAGTGTGGTCGCCGAGCTTGGACTTGATCTCGTCGACGGACTTGCCGTTGGGTACCGCACCCTTTCCGTGCTTGCCGGTCACCGAGTGGCCGCCCGCACCCTTCTTGTCTGCGCCGGACTTCTTGTCCCCGTCCTTCTTGGCATCGTCGTCCTTGGCATCGTCGTCCTTGGCGTCGTCCTTGGCGTCGTCGTTCTCCTTCCGGGTGGCCGGAGTCGACGCCTTCGGATCGTCGGACGACTTGGTGTCATCGGTTGCGGCGGGAGGATTCTCGGATGCCTTCGGGTCCGTTTCAGTGGCCGGCTCCGTCGCCGTCGCCGCAGCGGGCGTCGGTTCCTTGACCACCTTTGTCTCGTCGGACTTCGTCGACTGCTCTGACTTGTCGGCCGCAGGTCCGTCCGACGCGGAGATCTTCTCGGTCGTGTCGCTGGTCTCCGACGTTGTCACGGCCGCGGTTTTTTGGAACGTCTCGGTCACCGCCTGCTCGGCCACCGCCGCCGTGTCGACCGCTTCGATCGCGGCCACCGTGGTCGGCGTCGTCGGTGTCTTCTTGAAGGACGCCGCCCACGCCGCGAGTGCTTGTGCCAACGCGTTGGCGACTGACGAGCCGACCTGCTGCACCGTCTGCTGCACCGCAGGCACCACCTGATTCACGACGGTGTTCTGCACCGTGGTCGCCACCTGCTGCACCAACTTCTGCAACGAGGCCGCCAAGGCCGCGGCCAGGTCACTGGACTGCCGCTCCCTGATGATGTCCCTGATCCATTCGCCCGCCGGCTTCAACTTCCACTCACCGGACGCCTCGTCGAAGTAATAGAGGCCGAACGAACCCTGCTCGGTCAGTTCCTGGCCCAACCGGTCACGCAGGCTGTAGATGAACGCCGGGCCGATCCAGTCCTCCCAGCTAGCAGCGATTTCGCGGTACTGGGCCGGCAGTTGCGCCATTTGGGCGTCGGTAAGCCCCTCACCCCAGACGGTGAGGAAGTCGCTGATGAATTTGAGCTGGTTCTGGTAGGCCGCCGCCTGGTCGGCATTGAGCGATGTCGGCAGGCCGTATTCGGTGGCCCAGATCTTCACCAGGTCGTCGCCGTTGTTCAGCATGGTCTGCCGCATTTGGAGCAGCATCTGCAGCGGCGACACGAAACCGGGATTCTGCTCCGCGAAGGTCTTTTGATAGTTGTACGGGTGATATGACAGCGCATCGAAGAAACCCTTGGCGCCGTTGGCATACATGGTCTGCACGAATGTCACCGGGTCCATGGTCAGATTGCCGACGGTGACGACCGCGCCAAGCACACCGGCCACGACGGTGGCATTCGGGTCTGCGGCTTTGATCGCCGTATACGCCGCCTTCAACACATTGGTGTAAGCGACCGGATCAACGGCAGGCGACCACGTCTTGTAGGAGTTCGGCTCATTCCACACCTCGTAGGCCGAAACCTCACCCTGGTATCGCTGGGCAACCTCCGCCGCGAATGCCGCGAAATCCGCCGGGTCGGGCGCCACACCCACACAACCCAAGCATCCGGAGTTGTCCTGCCCGCCGTAGTACGGCGTCGAATTCAGCACCCCCAGCACCGAGAAACCGCGATCGGTGGCCTCCTGGATGATGCGATCCATCTTCGCCCAGTTCGGCGGGAACAGCTGCTCCAACGCCGAGCCTGGCTCTGCAGGCCTGATCGCCGCCCATGGGATGACCACCCGAACCGTGTTGACGCCCAACGCCTGCATCTCGTTGAAGCGGGCTTCGATCTCGTCATCAGTCGCGTTGTACAAATCTGAATCGGCGATGCCGATGGTCTCGGAGTCCTCTTTTATCGCCGCCGTTTCGACGATGTGATAAGCGGCCGCACTGACCGGCCGCGGCATCGGGGAGGTGGGCGTGAGCAAATTCGTCACGTAGGCACACAAGATCGCGATCGGCACTAGGGCAATCACGGTGAATATCGAGTATCGCCGCATGCGGCGACTCATGGCCCGGCTCATAGCCACTCCCGTTTCAGTTGTCAGTCCGAAGACATGGCACCAGATGTGTCGATTCAAATTAGCCCATCGGGCAGAAAAGCGCGCAGCCAATTGAAAAAGACTTTTGGTCCGAAAAGCGTGGCGGCGCAAGGCATCTTCCCCGCATGGCGCGACCGGGGTCGGGATGCACACATCAATTGCGCGCCATTCGACAGTTTCAGCAAAGGGGTTATCTCTGCCGTCGTTTATGGTAGGGGGTGACTCGTATGTGTCCCATATCTGGGAATATCGAGGTGATCACGGTCGCATCACGCGGCAATTTCTCTGCACAGCGCGCGAATCTCACCGGAACGCGTTTGCGCCGAACACAGCAAGCAAAACCTCACTGCAACGCGGTCACATCCGGCCGCGCCGGTTGTATGCAGAACCGAATGAATAATCGCCACGCTCCAACCACCCGGCGCTGCGCAGAAAACGACACCCCGACGCCGTCGACACGCCGTAGCGGGGTCAACCGCGGCGCACCACGGGCCCCTCACATCAGCTACCCGCTCGCCGTTATCCAAAAAGCACAACGGACGAGCCGTGATTTGGTCGACGGCAAAATGCGTAATGCCGGACCGGGCCGAATACCGGCGCGGCTAAGCAAAACACACGGTATGTCGTGGGCACGTGGAACCGAAAACCCGCAGGTGGGGCCGTCTCGCGGCGTTACGCTTCGAAGGTGGTGGCCAAGGTTCGATCCGTCTGCGTGCCCGACGTGGCGCTCGAGAACCGGGTGCCTGCCCGCACCCGGCATCAGAACGAAACCGTTGCGCGCCACCTTCGGGTACTGACCGTCACCACCCGCATCGGCGCGGTCATCAGCATCTTCTTCGGCATTCAAGCGTTGATCATCGGACAGGATGTGCTGTGGATCGCGATGGTGAACCTGGCCGCCGGTGCCATCTTTCTGCTGATCCCCTTGCTGTACCGGTTCGGTGAGTTGGTCGCGCCGCTGGTGTTCTTCTTCGTGGCGTACGCCTCGATCACCGTGGTGTGCTGGCACCTCGGCACGAGTTCGGGATTGCCGTTCTACTACCTACTCGCCGCGACCCTGATGGTGTTGATCCTCGGCGTCGATCACATCGTGCTGACAGCGGTACTCGCCGCGGGCAACGCCGCGACCGTCATCGCACTCGAGCTACTCGTTCCGTATAACACTGGCGTGCAACCGGATTGGGCATACCGGACGGGTTTCATCCTCACGGTGACATCGGCCTTCGTGATGGTGATCGCGGTGGCGTGGTACGCGCTGCGGGAGATCCGGCGGGCACGGCTGGCGATGGAGGCCGAATATGAACGGTCCGAGAGGCTGCTCACCAACATCCTGCCCGCGCCCATCGCCGAGCGCCTGAAAGACCCGTCGCGCAACATCATCGCCGACAAGTACGACGACGCGTCGATTCTGTTCGCCGACATCGCCGGGTACACCAAACGCTCGAGTGACACTCCCCCAACAGATTTGGTGCGCTTCCTGGACCGGCTCTACACCGATCTGGATGCGCTCGTCGACCGGCACGGCCTGGAGAAGGTCAAGACGAGCGGCGATTCCTACATGGTGGTCAGCGGCGTTCCTGAACCGCGCGACGATCACATCGAGGCGCTCGCCTGTCTGGCACTCGACATGGCCGAGACCGTCGCGGACCTGAAAGACCCTCAGGGTCGCGAGGTTCCGCTACGCATCGGCCTTGCCGCCGGGCCGGTGGTGGCAGGCGTGGTCGGTGCGCGCAAGTTCTTCTACGACGTGTGGGGCGACGCGGTCAACGTGGCGGCGCGGATGGAGACCACCGATGTCGAGGGGCGGATCCAGGTGCCCGACGACGTGTATCAGCGCCTCAACCACGCATTCGTGCTCGAAGAGCGCGGAGAGGTCGACATCAAGGGCAAGGGCGTCATGCACACCTGGTACCTGGTCGGCCGCCGCGACGACGAAGCCGTCCGCAATGCCGTCGAACGGCGCAGCGCCGTCACACCTTCCGGTTCTCCGACTTGATCAGCCAGGCCAGCTTCTCCAGCCCGTCGATCAGCTGGTGCAGGATGTCCGCGGTGCTCGGGTCCTCCGCGTCGACCGCGTCGTGGACGCCGCGGATGGTGTCGACCGCCGCGTAGGTGCGCGCGGTGATCAGGTCGACGACCTCGGCCGTGCTGCGCTCATAGGCCGGGAACTCCGGCAGCGACGTGGTGGCGGCGACGGTGTCGGACCGGCCGTCGGGCACCGCGTCCAGCGCCCGCATCCGCTCGGCGATGGTGTCACTTGCCTCGCGTGCGAAGTCGACGAGTTCGTCGAGTTGCAGGTGCAGGTCGCGGAAATTGCCGCCGACGACGTTCCAGTGCGCCTGCTTGCCCTGCAGGTGCAGTTCGATCAGGTCGACCAGCACCCGCTGCAGGTTCGCGCTGAGAGCCGGCGATGCCTGAAATGCCTGTACTTCTGCTTCTGTGCGACGTGTTGTGGTACCCATGCCTCAACCAACGGCCGCCACAATGGAATCATTCCAATTTGGCGGAATCCTGTCGTTCCAATAGGCGCGCGTAGCCGGCGCCCATGCCGAGTAGCACCAGGCCGACCACGATGAACACCGCCACCCGGAAGATCCCGTCGAGGGTGCCGAGGTCGAACAGGAAAAGTTTGGCCATCGCAGCGGCGACCAGTGTCAGCCCTCCGCCGATCGGCAGCGACCGTTCGGCCCTGGTGACCCGCGCCGCATAGCCGAAGAGGCCCGCGGCCATCGCGATCCAGCAGATCGTGGCGGCCATGTGGCCGGCGAAGAAGCCGCCGTTCTCGCCGCCGATCCACACACCGGCCGTCACGGTGAACGCGGTCACGGCATAGATCACCACGGCGGCGCAGCCCGCCCAGACGACCGGTTCGTCACGCCAGGACCAGGTGATGGCGATCGCGGACGCGACCAACAAGACACTGGCGATCAATGTGGAAATGCCTTCTGCAGTGGTGATTTCGGTGGCCTCGACGATTGCGGTCGGCGGTGCGTAGACCAGGAAGATGCCACCCCCGACGAACCCGAAGCCGATCGCCACCCACCGCGCGATCGGATCGCGCCGACCCGCGACCGCGACCACGACGGCCATCGCCAGCAGCACTGGGCCAGCGATGTAACCGTCGAAGGCGACGGTCACCGCAACCAGCGCCGACACCGCCGCCAGCGCCGACCAGATCTGCCGTACCGCGGCGGTCACGCCGGGCGGGCGGGTCAGCACGATCGCGAGCATGACCGCGGCCAGCGACGCCGCCATCAACGCTGCCACCACCCGGTCCACCGCCGGGGAGACACACAGGACCGGCAGCGCACCCGCCGCCGTCAGCAGCGCCGTCGCGGCTCCATTTGTCGTGCGCGGCAACAGGATCAGCGCCCCTGCCAGTGCCAGCAATGCGGCGAGGGCGCACGCGCCCGCCAGCCACAGGTCACGATCCGAACTGAAGGCGACGGCGACCAACGCGATCAACAACGGGAAAGTGGGGGCGGCCGTGCGTGCAGCGTGCAACCAGATCCAGTCCTTGCCGAGTTGGACGGGCAGCGAGGCGGCGGACAGCGCGAGCATGAAACCGACGAGAAGCAGCGTGACACCGTCGGTGATCACCGGCGCCAGGCAGATCAGCGGCACCAGCACCAGCACCCCGAGATGCTGCGAATCCCACCGCCGCGCCAAGGTCATACCGCCGCCGCCGACGACGGCCGCGATGACCAGGCCGACGGCGGCGGGCACCCAGTCGTAGATCGTCGTGACTGCGATGACGTCCATGTATGCGGCGCCGATGCCGGTGGCGGCCAGGGCGACGGCGCCCACTCGGCCGCCGGGTCGCGTGCTGAGCCAGTACGCACAGGCCACCAACCCGGCCGCAAGCACGGCGCCGCCCGCGACCCGGAACTCGGGACGCAGGATGCCCGCCTGGGCCGCCAGCACCAACAGCAGCACGACACCGACGAGCGTGACGGCGACCCCGGCGACCGCCAGCATCCGTCCGATCCAGTTCTCGGACCGTTCCTTCCGCTGCTGCTGCTCGACCGGGGCCGGGTACTGCGGCGGCGGATACTGCGGCCAGTGCGGCGCATAAGGCATCGGTTGGGGCTGTGCAGCCAGCAGGCGGTCGAGTTCGGCCAGATCGGCGGACATCCGCGCGAGGTACTGGGAGATCGCAGCGGAATCCGCAGACAACCGGGAGATGACGGCACGCGGTTCGGTCATGTGAGAAATCGTCGCAACGCGCCGCCGGATTCGGATGAGTAGGACTACTCGTCCTTGTCCAAACCGTGTTCGATGGCGTACCGCGCCAGTTCCACCCGGTTGGCCACCTGTAACTTGCGGAACGTGGCCTGCACGTGGTTCTCCACGGTGCGGTGGCTCAGCGACAGTCGGGCCGCGATCTGCTTGGCCGTCAGGCCTTTCGCGACGAAGCGCAGCACCTCCGTTTCGCGTTCGGTCAGGCTCGGCGTGCCCTCGCCCGCGCCAGGGGCCTGCGCGATGCGGCGGTACTCCCCCAACACCAGACCCGCCAACCCCGGTGTGAACACCGCACGGCCTTCGGCGGTCGCGCGCACCGCGGAACCGAGTTCCTGTTTCGATGCACTCTTCACCAGATAGCCTGTGGCGCCTGCCTTTACCGCTTCGAGGACGTCGTCGCGCTCGTCGGACGCCGAGAGCACCAGGATCCGGGACGACGGCGACACCGCGAGCACCTCCGCGGTGGCCTGCGCACCGTCGCCATCGGAAAGCCTCATGTCCATCACCACCACGTCGGGGTGCACGACCGCGGCGCGCCGACGCGCGGCCGCCACCCCGTCGGCCGTCGCCACCACTGTGAAGCCGTCCTCCGCGAGGTCGCGGGCCACGGCGTCGCGCCAGATCGGATGGTCGTCGACGACCATCACCGTCGGGGTACCGTCAGCTCCCATTCCGCCCCACATCCCGGCCCGGTGGTCAACTTGGCGCTGCCACCCAGCCACTCCAGCCGTCCCACAATCGATTTGGCGACTCCGACGCGACCCTCCGCGACGGCCGCCTCCAGTCTGCCCTCCGCGATGCCGACGCCGTCGTCGCGGATGCTGATCGTCACCGAGTCGCCGAGATCCTCCAGTAGCACGTAGGCAAGGGCGTCGGCCCCCGCATGCGCCGCGACGTTGTCCAGCGCGTTGGCTGCTGCGGCGTACAACTCGTCGGCGACGGCGGAGTCCAGCAGCACGGGCTCTGCGGGCACGCTGACCGAGACTCGGTCGGAGGCGCGTCGCCGCAGCAGCGCCCCGATGTCCGCGGTGGCCCCCGCCCGTGGTTCGACGTCGGAGGCGCTGACGAGGCGGCGCAGCGCACGTTCCTGTTCACCGGCGAGCTCGGCCAGTTCGGCTGTCTCTCCACCGATTTCGCGGCCGCGCCGGGAGACCAGCGCCAGCACCTGGATGGCGCCGTCGTGCACCTGACGCGACAGCCGGTCGCGTTCCTCCAGCGAGGCCGCGAGCCTGGTAGCGCGTTCGAGTTCCGCATGCGCACGCCTGGCGGTCTGTGCGGCCATCCCGACCGCGAGACCCACCGCCAGTTCGATGACGATCGTCGCGTTGCGGCCGAGGTCGTAGTTGAAGGAACCCTTGACCACTGTTGAGGCGATCATCACAGCGACGCCGGCCAACATGCCGGGGATCGCGCCCATCTGGATGGCCGCCGAGATCGTTGCGTTGGTGGCCCACAACGTCGTCGGCCACGACTGGTTGTCCAGCGCCCATTGTTCGGAGGCGACGAACACCGTGGAGAGGATCAGTGCCACCACGACCACGATCTCGGCGAGCACCCACGCGGACCTGCGCCCGAACCCCTGCAGATAGGCGACCGCGCACGCCGCGCTCCACCCGATGAGCACCGCGAACAACAGCCAGCCGACGGCCGGGTGATCGAGGTCGTCGTTGACCGCGATCTGAAACCCCAGCGCGTACAGGCAACTCAGCAACCGGAACACCTGCGCGGCCCGCCACAGCGGGGTGGCTGGATCGCGGTCACGCACCGTTACAACACCTTGGACAGAAACGCTTTCGTGCGTTCGTGTTGTGGGTTGCTGAGCACCTCGCGCGGGACTCCGCGTTCGACGACGACGCCGCCGTCCATGAACACCAATTCGTTGGCGACCTCGCGCGCGAAGCCCATTTCGTGCGTCACCACCACCATCGTCATGCCTTCTTGGGCGAGCTTTTTCATCACGCCCAGCACCTCGCCGACCAACTCGGGGTCGAGCGCCGACGTCGGCTCGTCGAACAGCATCAGCTTCGGGTTCATCGCCAGCGCACGGGCGATGGCGACGCGCTGCTGCTGTCCACCCGACAACTGCGCCGGATAGGCGCTCGCCTTGTCCTCCAACCCGACTTGGACGAGGAGGTCGCGGGCCCGGTCGACGGCCTCCTTCTTCTTCACCTTCTTCACGTGCAGCGGCGCCTCGATGATGTTGTCGAGCGCGGTGCGGTGCGGGAAAAGGTTGAAGTGCTGAAACACCATTCCGACGTCACGGCGCTGCTTGGCCACATCGCGCGGCCTCATCTCGTGCAGCTTGCCGCCGCGTTCGTGATATCCGACGAGTTCACCGTCGACGTACAGTCTGCCCGCGGTCACCGTCTCGAGGTGGTTGATGCAGCGCAGGAACGTCGACTTGCCGGAACCGGACGGCCCGACCAGCACCAGCACCTGGCCCTTTCCGACGTCCAGCGTGATGCCCTTGAGCACCTTGAGCGCGCCGAAGTCCTTGCACACGGCCTCAGCCTTCACCATCGGCGCGGTCATGGATGCGGCTCTCCCATCTGCGCTTTGGCCAGCGCCTCAAGCTGTTTGGACGTCAGCTTCCGGCTCGCGCCGCGGGAGTAGTACCGCTCGAGGTAGTACTGGCCGACCATCATGATGCTGGTGATCGCGAGGTACCAGGCTGACGCAACGAGAAGCAACGGCACGGGCTCGAAAGTGCGCGCGGCGATTTCACGGGTGGCGATGCTGTACAGGTCGAACGCGTATGGCACCGCGGTGACGAGTGACGTGGTCTTCAGCATGCTGATGACCTCGTTGCCGGTCGGCGGGATGATCACCCGCATCGCCTGTGGGAGCACCGTGCGCCGCATGGTCAAACCCCACGACATGCCGAGCGCCGTGGATGCCTCCGACTGCCCCTCCGGCACCGAATTGATTCCGGCGCGGATGATCTCGGCCATGTATGCGGCCTCGTTCAGCGCCAGGCCGAGCGTCGCCAGCAGGAACGGAATCGACAGCGCCTGGAGGTTGAGCTCGAAGAACGTCGGGCCGAACGGGACACCCAGCTGAATCTTCTGGTAGATGGTCGGGATCAGCCCCCAAAACGCCAACTGCACATAGATCGGCGTGCCGCGAAAGATCCACAAGTACACCCAGGACACCGACTTGAAGACCGGGTTGGGCGACAGCCTCATCACCGAGAGGATCACGCCGAGCACGATCGCCAGCACCATCGAATAGACGGTCAACTGGAGGGTGTTCGACACACCCAGCAAGATCCGCTCGTTGAAGAGGTACTCGAAGAAAATCGGCCATCGGTAGGCCGGGTTGGTGGCCACTCCGTACAGGAAGAGGCCCAGCAGGATGACGATGACGACTGCCGCCACCCACCGCCACGGATGACGCAGTGGGACGGCATCAATCGCGGCTGGGCCGGTGGATGGCGACGAGTCGACAACGGTCATTTCAGTTCTCCACCGCCACAATCAGTTGATCGCGCCGTTGATCACCGGCTTGTCGATGATGCCCTTCTCGACGCCCCAGTTCGTTGCGATCTGCTTGTACTGGCCGTTCTCGATCAGATGCTCGAGTGCCTGCTTGAGTGACTGCGCCAGCGGCGAGCCCTTCTTCACCGGCCAGCCGTACGGTGCTGCGTCGGCGATCTCGCCTGCGGCTTCGAGCTTGCCGTTGCTCTGTTTGATCGCGTACAGCGTCACCGGCGAGTCGGCCGACATCGCGTCAGCCTGGCCCAGCACGACGGCGTTGGTGGCCGCGTCCTGACCGTCGAACTTGATGATGTCGATGGCAGGCTTGCCCGCGTCGGTGCACGCCTTGCTCTTGGCGGGCAGTTCGTCGGTCTCCTCCGTCGTGGTGGCCTGCACGGCGACCTTCTTACCGCACGCATTGTTGGGATCGATGCCCGCGCCGGGCTTTTGGGCCCACAGGATGCCGGCCGAGAAGTACGTCACGAAGTCGACGCTCTGCTCACGCTCCTTGGTGTCGGTGAACGACGACATGCCGACGTTGAAGGTATCGCCCTGGATCGACGGGATGATCTTGGCGAAATCGGCTTCGCGGTACTCGGCCTGCAAGCCCAGCGTCGCGGCGATCGCGTTCATCAGGTCGACATCGAAGCCGACGATCTTGCCGCTGGGGTCCTTGAACTCATTGGGCGCGTACGGGATGTTGACGCCCACGATCAACTTCCCGGACGACTTGATGGCTTCGGGGACGGTGTTCGCGATCGCATCCACCTTCTCCGCGCTCACCGCTGTGGTGGCCGTCGTTGGCCCGGCCTCTTCGCTTTTACTCGAGCATCCCGACAGCGCGAGGGCGCCGGCCGCAGCAAACACCGCCGCGATACGCCACAACTTCTTTGGTCGGCTTTGACATCCAGCTGACACGGTTGCCTCTACTTTCTGCTTCGTGGATCCGGCGCGCAGCACCGGTAACGGAACAGTAGTAGAGACCTAACGCGCTGGCAGAAGAACGGAAGCCAGCGATCAAGCTGTGACTAACCCCAGGCTTGCGGGCAATAGGTCGGGACCGCCCCCTGGATGAAGGTCTCCGCCTGCGACTCGGTCCAACCCTGATCCTTCATCAGTCGGTAACCGACCTTCCAGGTCGACCCGCCTTGGCGTCCCATGTCGAGGCAGAACTGCTTGGCGGTTCGAATGATGTCGGTCTTGTTCTTGAACGGCACACCCTTGGCGTCGAGGTAATCGAGGAACTTCTGGTCGTACACCGGGTCCGCATTCGCTGGCGCAATAGATACGGCCGCTCCGACCGCAACGAAAAAGGCCGCCACGAGCCCGCCTGTGGTGCGGCGAATCGCCGTATTCGTCATCCTCACTCCTTGTTTGCCCATGGGGATTGACCAGCTGTGCTGAACCGGATAGTTCGTCTAGTCATCGTAGCGAACCTATTTAGCGTTACGGCATTCTCGAAATGACGAGCGCAGCACGGCGAATTTGCGGCTAAGCGCTCGCATTCTTTGCGTCGCACCGGGCAATTGGTGAAACGAGCGTTAATTTCGTGGTCGTTGTGCCACACTTCGGCCATGGAAAGTCTTGCCCCTCCCGCGATGCTGCAGCACCTGTGGAAGTCCGCGCTGCTGTCCGGGATTCTCGCCGTGATTCTCGGCGTTCTCGCGCTCATGTGGCCAGGTAAAACGATCGTCGTCGCGGCAATCGTCTTCGGCGCCTACTTGTTGGTCACCGGTATCGCTCAGGTGATATTTGCGTTCGCGTTGCATGTGTCGGCGGGCGGACGAGTTCTGCTGTTCCTCAGTGGCGCGGCGGCACTCATCCTCGCGGTGTTGTGCTTCCGTAGCCTGGCTGACTCGATTCTGTTGCTGGCCATCTGGATCGGCGTCGGCTTCATCTTCCGCGGCGTCGCGACGGCGGTATCGGCGATCAGTGACCCGACGCTCCCCGGCCGGGCGTGGGAGATCTTCATCGGCGTGATCAGCCTCATCGCGGGCGTCGTGATGCTGGCCTCGCCGTTCGAGTCGATCGCGACCCTGACCTTGGTGGTGGGCGTCTGGCTGGTCGTACTCGGGGTGTTCGAAGTGGTGTCCGCATTCGGCATCCGCAAGGCCAGCAAGAACGCGACGTCCCTGGTCGCGCCGCCAGCCCCGACGGTGAGCTAACACACCTTTTGATCTACTACTCTCCGTCGTAGGCTGTTTCTACAGCCACGGAAGAGGGTCGCATGGACGCGCTGGATGTCTCACGGTGGCAGTTCGGCATCACCACCGTCTACCACTTCATATTCGTCCCGCTGACGATCGGCCTTGCTCCGCTGATCGCGGCGATGCAGACGGCGTGGGTGATCACCGGCAACACCGGCTGGTACCGCCTGACGCGGTTCTTCGGGAAACTGTTCCTGATCAACTTCGCGATGGGCGTGGCCACCGGGATCGTCCAGGAGTTCCAGTTCGGGATGAACTGGAGCGAGTACTCGCGCTTCGTGGGTGACATCTTCGGTGCGCCGTTGGCGTTCGAGGGACTGGTCGCGTTCTTCTTCGAGTCGACGTTCATCGGGCTGTGGATCTTCGGATGGAGTCGGCTGCCGCGACTGGTGCACCTCGCCTGCATCTGGGTCGTTGCGATCGCCGTCAACGCCTCGGCGTACTTCATCATCGCGGCAAACTCGTTCATGCAGCATCCGGTCGGCGCCACGTTCAATCCGCAGACGGGGCGCGCAGAACTCGTCGACTTCGGCGCCCTGCTGACCAACAACACTGCGATCTGGGCGTTCCTGCATGCGGTCACCGGGGCGTTTCTCACCGCGGGCGCGTTCGTGGCCGGTGTGTCCGCGTGGCTGATGGTGCGCTCACACAAGCGGCCTGAACAAGCAGGCCAGGCAACAAGCATGTACCGGCCCGCCACCATCGCCGGCTGCCTGGTCGTATTGGCGGCCGCGGGCGGGCTCTTCTTCACCGGCGACTTCCAAGGCAAGCTGATGTTCGTCCAGCAGCCGATGAAGATGGCGTCGGCGGAGTCGTTGTGCCACACCGAAACCGACCCGGACTTCTCGATCCTGACGATCGGCACGCACAACAACTGTGACAGCGTCTCCCACGTCATTGAGGTGCCGTACGTACTGCCGTTCCTGGCGGAGAGCAAGTTCGAGGGGGTCACTCTTCAGGGAGTCAAGGACCTGCAGCAGTCCTACGAGCAGAGGTTCGGTCCAGGCGACTACCGGCCGAATCTGTTCGTGACGTACTGGGCGTTCCGCGCGATGATCGGATTGCTCGCTGTCCCAGTCGCTTTCGCGCTGCTGGCGTTGTGGCTGACCCGGCGCGGCCGGATTCCCGATCAGCGGTGGTTCGGGTGGTTCGCCCTCTTGACCATTCCGGCACCGTTCCTCGCCAACTCGTCCGGCTGGGTGTTCACCGAAATGGGCAGGCAGCCATGGGTTGTCGCCCCGAATCCGACCGGCGACCAGATGGTCCGGTTGACGGTGCAACAGGGTGTCTCCGACCACGCGGCGGGCACGGTGTTCTTCTCGCTGGCCGTCTTCACGTTGCTCTACGGCGTGCTGGCCGTGATCTGGTTCTGGCTGATGCGTCGCTACGTGGTCGAGGGTCCGCTCGAGCACGACTCCGAACCGGCGCCGCCCACCCCGCCGCAGTCCGACGACGTGGCCCCGCTGTCCTTCGCGTACTGAGAGGACGACATCATGGGACTCCAACATCTATGGTTCTTCCTGATCGCGGCGCTGTTCCTCGGCTTCCTGATACTGGAAGGTTTCGATTTCGGCGTCGGAATGCTGATGGCGCCGCTCGGCGCGGCTGGTGACGGTGACCCCGAAACCCGTAGGCGCGCAGTGCTCAACACCATCGGCCCGGTCTGGGACGCCAACGAGGTGTGGCTGATCACGGCGGGCGCATCGATGTTCGCCGCATTTCCCAACTGGTACGCGACCCTGTTCTCGGCCCTGTACCTGCCGTTGCTCGCGATCCTGTTCGCGATGATCCTGCGCATCGTCGGTATCGAGTGGCGCGGCAAGATCGACGACCCGACCTGGCGGGCGCGGGCCGACGCGGGTATCGCCATCGGCTCGTGGCTGCCCGCCATCCTATGGGGCGTCGCATTCGCAATCCTGTTGCGGGGCTTGCCGATCGACGGCGACCACCGCGTCCACCTGACCATCGGCGACGTGCTCAACCCGTACACGCTGCTCGGCGGGCTGGCCACCGCCTCGCTGTTCGCCTTCTACGGCGCGGTGTTCATCGCGTTGAAGACCGCCGGCCCGGTGCGCGACGATGCCTTCCGCTTCGCGCGGCTGTTGTCCGCACCCGTCGTGGTGCTGGTCGGCGGGTTCGGGCTGTGGACGCAACTGGCCCACGGCAAGACGTGGACCTGGTTGCCGCTCGCGGTCGCCGTCGTCGCACTGCTGACCGCCGTCACCCTGATGTGGTTGCACCGCCGCGAAGGCCTTGCCTTCGTGTCGATGGTCGTGGTGATCGCGGCCGTGGCCGTGCTGGTGTTCGGTTCGATGTATCCGAACCTGCTGCCGTCCACACTGAATCCCGACTGGAGCGTCACGATCTATAACGGGTCCTCCACCCCGTACACGCTGAAGATCATGTCCTGGGCGTCGCTGACGCTGCTGCCGCTGGTGATGATCTACCAGGGCTGGACCTACTGGGTGTTCCGCCGCCGCATCACCGCCGACGCGATACCCGCTTCCATCGGACTTGCGAGGCGATCGAACTGAACCTGGCCACGGCGTCCCCCGCGATGCGGCGCTTCCTTGCCGCATCGGTGGCCTGCGGCGTGGTGATCAGCGGTGCCACCATCGCGTCGGCCGTGGTGTTGGCGGACATCGTCGCCGGGGTCGTCACCGACCCGGCCACCCGCACACTGACGCATTGGGCAGGGCCGCTGTGGATTCTGGCGGCACTGTGGTCGATCCGCACGGTCGCGCACTGGCTGCAGGGCAGGCTGTCGCAACGCGGCGCGACGGCCGTGATCGCCGACCTGGCAGCCGAAGTGCTGCGTCGCGTCACCGCGCTGCCGCCGCGCGAACTCGCCCTGCACCGTGATGGCGCCGCCACGCTGATCACCCGGGGACTCGACGGGCTGCGCCCGTACTTCACCGCATACCTGCCGTCGCTGTTCCTGGCCGCCATCCTGACCCCGGCCGCGGTGGTGGCGATCGCCATCTACGACTGGCGGTCCGCGGTGGTCGTGGTGATCGCGCTGCCGCTGATCCCGATCTTCATGGTGCTCATCGGCATGCTGACCCGCGACAGGTCCGCTGCGGCGCTGGCGGCGATGACCACGCTGCAGTCGCGGCTGATGGATCTGGTGGCGGGCATACCCACCCTGCGGGCGCTCGGCAGGGTGAACGGGTCCGCGCAGCGGATCGCCGAACTCGGCGCGGCGCACCGACGCTCGGCGATGTCGACACTGCGCATCGCGTTTTTGTCCTCCCTGGTGCTCGAACTGCTGGCCACCCTCGGTGTCGCGCTCGTTGCGGTCGGGGTGGGCCTGCGCCTGGTGTTCGGCGATATGACACTGGCCGCGGGCCTGACCGCACTGCTGCTGGCGCCCGAGGTGTTCTGGCCGCTGCGCCGCGTCGGGATGGAATTCCACGCCGCGCAGGACGGAAAGACCGCTGCCGACAAGGCATTCGAGTTGCTCGACCAGTTGCGGACCCGACCGGTGCGGCCACCCTCGCTGGACGTCCCGCTCGAGCCAGGGCTGGTCACGGTGTTGACCGGGCCCAACGGCATCGGCAAAACCACGCTGCTGCACAGCATTCTCGGGCTCGACTCACCGCAGCCGCAGGCCAGGTGGGGTCAGGTGGCGTGGCTGGCGCACCGGCCGGTCCTCATCCCCGGTAGCGTGCGCGACAACCTCGAGTTGTTCGGTCCGCTTTCCGACATCGAAGCCGCCTGCCGCGCCGCGGGTTTCGACGAGGTGTTGGCGACGCTGCCGGACGGCCTCGACACGGTCATCGGCCGCGACGGAGTCGGCCTGTCCCTGGGGCAGCGCCAACGGCTCGGCCTGGCGAGGGTGTTCGGTTCCGCGGCCACGGTGCTGCTGCTCGACGAGCCGACGTCTCATCTGGACGCCCGGATGGAAGCCCGCGTGCTGAAGGCCATCGTCGAGCGTGCACGCGCGGGGGCGAGCGTGCTAGTGGTAGGCCACCGCGATGCTGTGCTGGCGATCGGCGACCGGGTGGTGCACATGGGGAGCCTGATCGATGTTTGAGTTGTTGCGGCCACGACTGCCCCGGTTACTGCTCGCCGTCGCGCTGGGGGTGCTGTCGCTGGGCAGCGCGCTGGCGCTGGCCGGTGTCGCGGCATGGCTGATCACCCGTGCCTGGCAGATGCCGCCCGTGCTCGACCTCTCGGTGGCGGTGGTGGCGGTGCGTGCACTCGGCATCTCGCGCGGTGTGCTCGGGTATTGCCAGCGGTTGGCGGCCCACGACACCGCGCTGCGGGCCGCGGCCGACACCCGTGAAACGCTGTACCGCGGGCTGGCCGACGCGCCCGCCGAGGTCGTGATGCGGTTGCACAGCGGTGAACTTGTCGCCCGTATCGGCGCGTCGGTCGACGAGTTGTCCGATGTGCTGGTGCGCGCGGTGTTGCCGATCGCGGTGGCCGCGGTGCTGTCGGTGGCCGCGGTCGCCGTGATCGCGGTGATCTCGCCCGCCGCGGCGGTCGTGCTCGCGGTGTGCCTGCTGATCGCGGGCGTGGCCGCCCCGTGGCTGGCCGCCCGCGCCGCCACCGCCGCAGAAGATGTTGCCGCGCAACATCACTCGGACCGGGACGCCGCGGTGATGCTGGCCCTCGAGCATGCACCGGAGTTGCGGGTGGCGGGCCGCATCGACGACGTCGTCGCCGAAGCGGAGCGCAGACACACCGCGTGGGGCCGTGCCGCCGACCGGGCCGCCGCGCCCGCTGCGCTGGCCGCCGCCGCACCGACTGCGGCGCTCGGGATCAGCGTGCTTGGCGCCGTTGTCGCCGCGATCGGGATCGCCGACGCCGTGTCGCCGATGAGCGTCGCGATACTGATGCTGTTGCCGTTGTCGGCCTTCGAGGCCACCGCCGCATTGCCCGCCGCGGCAATACAACTCACCCGCTCCCGACTGGCGGCCCGGCGACTGCGCGACATGACTTTGGACGACGGCGGCGGGCGGGTGCGGCCGCTGGCGACTCCGGTTGCCGTGCCGAGTGGTGGCCGTCTGGCGGTCGTCGGGCCGAGCGGTTCCGGCAAGACCACACTGCTGATGGCGATGGCCGAAAACCCGTCGGAGGAAGCGTTTTTCGCAGAGGATGCCCACCTGTTCTCGACCACCGTGCGGGACAATCTGCTTGTCGCGCGCGGCGATGCCGACGATGACGAATTGCGGACCGCGCTGCGCCGGGTGGGGCTCGGCGACTGGCTCGATGCGCTGCCCGAGGGTCTGTCGACCGTGCTTGTCGGTGGGGCAGCGGCGGTCTCGGCAGGACAGCGTCGGCGCCTGCTGCTGGCCCGGGCTTTGATCTCGACGGCGCCCACCGTGTTGCTCGACGAGCCGACCGAACATCTGGACGCGTCGGACGGCGGTCGCCTGTTGACCGAACTGCTCACCCCCGGCGCACTTTTCCCGGCCGAACGGACCGTCGTCGTCGCCACCCACCACCTGCCGGACCGGGTTGTCTGTCCAGTCCTTAATCTCAGCCGCGACGAGTAACCTCACCACAATGAGCGAACCGCCGCCGCCACCGCCACCGCAGTGGGGGCCGTATCCCGGCAACTACCCGCCGCCGCCACCCGGCAGCTACCCGCCGCCGCCACCGCAGCCGTACGCCGGGTACCTGCCGCCGCCGACGGCACCGCGCAACGGCCTCGGCATCGCCGCGTTGGTGCTGGCGATCGTCGGCCTGGTGCTGTGCTGGACGGTGGCAGGCGGTGTGATCCTCGGCTTGGTCGCGGTCATCCTCGGCAGCGTCGGGCGCGGCAGGGTCAAACGCGGTGAGGCCACCAACGGCGGCGTCGCGATCGCCGGAATCGTGTTGGGCGTCTTGGCAATCGTGCTGGCGCTGGTCTTCATCCCGATCTGGTACGGGATGTTCAAGGAGGTCGGCGGCTCCGATTACGTCGACTGCGTCGCCAAGGCCGGCTCCAACGAGCAGGAGATCCAGAAGTGCGCCGACCAGTTCCGGGAACGCGTCGAGAACCAGTTCTCGGTGACGCTCACCCCCAGCCCCTAGGTGAGCCGGCGCCGACGGGGCAGAAACTCGAGCGACAGCAGCACGAACAACAGCGGCAGAATCTGGGTCATCGACGCCATCACATATCGGCGATCCCCGAGAGCGTGGAATTTGCGCAGGTAACGGTACAGCGATTCCAGCGCTATCAACGCGTCGCCGAGATGAATCGCGGTGTAGATCAGGCTGGAGATCCTGCCGCGGTTCTTGTCGTCGAAGATCTCCGGGAATGCGGCAAACGCCAACGACAGCCGCTGCCCGCCGTTCTCGCGGGCCCACGCGATCATGTCGACCGACAGCCGTTCGTCGATGCCGTTGGGTGCGCCGCGCCGTCGCCACGGCACGTCGAGTGAGACTTCACTGCCCTGTCCGGCCGTCGCGTACCGGTGGAAGCCCTGCACCCGCCCGTCACTGTCGCGGGCGACGGCCAACAGCACCCCGGGATAGCGGCCCTCGAGCGCACCATCGAGGCACATCGAGAACCCGCGCTCGACGCGCGCACCCTTCGGCGACGCCAGCAGCACGTCGGTCAACTCGGCGAGCGTGCGGCCATCGAGTCCCTGTTCGGATAGCACGTCGGTGGTGATGCCGAAGTTGTGCGTGCGCTGCACCGCCTGACGCAGGTTGCGGTACTTGCGCCCGACCATGTCGAAACTCGCCACGTCGACGACCACGTCGCGCCCTATCGGCACCGCCCGCAGCGTCTGGCCGAGCACGGTCGCGTCGGCCCACAGGTCAAGCCGGCGTTGACTGCAGCCGAGCACCACAATCCGCCACCCGCGGGCATGGCACATCACCGCGAAGTCGGCGACCAGTTCCGCGTACTGGGTCTCGTCGCCGACCGGATCGCCGCTGACCACCGCATAGCCCATCCGGGTTCGGTACGCGATGGCGGCGGTGCCGTCCGCGGTGAAGTGGTAACACTTCTTCTCCTGCATCGCGAAAGGCGCAAGCGGATCACCGGTCGTCGCGTTCACCAGTTTCCAAATACGCTGTCGGTCAGCGGGATTCGACCGCGCCGTGGTGGGCCACATCAACAGCGCACCCGCGCAGACGATCAGGAAGTTGCCGAGCAGATCGAATATCAGCACGTGGGCGCCGAGGCCGGCCAACACCGCGGCCAGCGAAAGCCACGCGTGTGCCGCGGTGACCGGTCTGCCGAGGAAGATGCCGCGGGCGATGAGCGCCACCGCGGTGAGCACGGTCAGCGACCACGCCAACCGGCCTGCGGCATGCCAGTCGCGGTCGTGGTCACGGGTGAGCAGCAGGACCAGCCAGCAGAACAGGCTGAGCACGGCCAGCGCGCCGATCCAGCGGACGGCAGGCGAATCGACATGGACGACGACGCGCTCGCGGGCTCGCAACCGCGGCGCAATATTGACGCGCGAATCGCTCACAGCAAAAAGGTTACGCCCGCTACCTGTTTGCGCCGGGGAAATACTTGACGATGCCTTCCTGCACCACGGTGGCCAACAGTTGGCCCGACCGGTCGAAGAAATGGCCAGTACCGAGGCCACGCGAGTCGGCGGCGACGGGCGACGACGTCGAGTACAGCACCCACTCGTCGAACCGCACCGGGCGGTGGAACCACACCGAGTGGTTCGTGGTGACGGCGAAGATCCGGTCGTAGCCCCACGACAATCCGTGCGTGGTGATGATCGAGTCGAGCACCGTGGTGTCGGACGAGTAGACCAGCGCCGCGCAGTTCACCACGGGGTCGTCGGGCATCGCACCCTCGGTCCTCATCCAGACCCTGTTGTAGGTGAGCTTGTCGCCCTTGTCGCGCATCACCCAGGTCGGATCGTTGGTGTAGCGCCAGTCGATCGGCCGCAGTGCGTTGACGAAATGGGGCACGACGTCTTCGTAACCGCGCAGTAGATCGTCGACGGGCGGCACCGACTCGGGGTCCGGCAGCGACGGCGCTTCGATGCCGTGCTCGAGGCTGCGACCGCCGGACAGGTAGGCGATCATCGCGGTGGTCAGCAGTTGGCCGTCCTGCATCACGTCGACCCTGCGGTTGGCGAAGCGGCGCTCGTCACGAAGCCGCGCGACGTGGAACTCGAGGTCCTTCTCCGGGTCACCGCCTGCGATGAAGTGCGCCGAAACGCTCGCAGGCGGGAGCTTGTCCGACACGGTGCGGCTGCCCGCGACGAAGGCCTGCGCCAACATCTGGCCGCCGAAGGTGCGCACCGGGTTCTTGCTCGGGTGCACGCCGACGAACAAGTTGTCGTCGACGCGGTTGAGGTCGAGTACCGCCAGCAGCTCCTGGAAATCTGCCGTCGACACTCGACCTCCTCTCAGTTAGACGTCTTCCTCGCCGATCCGGTGCACGTGGATCAGATTGGTGGAGCCTACTGTGCCCGGCGGAGCGCCAGCGACGATGACCACCAGTTCGCCCCGCTTGTAGCGGCCCAGTTCCAGCAGCGACTTGTCCACCTGCCGGATCATCTGGTCGGTGCTGGTCATGTTCGGCACGATGAACGTCTCGGTGCCCCACGTCAGCGCCAACTGGCTGCGGACCTCCGGCAGCGCCGTGAATGCCAGCACAGGAAGCGGGGTGTGCAGGCGGGCGAGCCTGCGCACCGTGTCACCCGACTGGGTGAACGCGACGAGCGCCTTGGCGTCCAGCCGCTCACCGATGTCGCGGGCGGCATAGGAGATGACACCGCGTTTGGTGCGCGGCACATGCGCGAGAGGCGGTGCGGCGACGGAGTTCTCCTCGACCGCGGAGATGATGCGCGCCATGGTCTTGACGGCTTCGAGCGGATATTTGCCCACCGACGTCTCGCCGGACAGCATCACCGCGTCGGCACCGTCGAGCACCGCGTTGGCGACGTCGGAGGCCTCCGCGCGGGTCGGCCGCGAGTTCTCGATCATCGACTCCAGCATCTGGGTGGCGACGATGACGGGTTTGGCGTTTTCCCTTGCCATTTGGATGGCGCGCTTCTGCACCAGCGGCACTTCTTCGAGCGGCAACTCGACGCCGAGGTCGCCGCGGGCCACCATGATCGCGTCGAATGCCAGCACGATCGCCTCGAGATTGTCGATGGCTTCCGGCTTTTCGAGTTTGGCGATGACGGGCACCCGCCTGCCGACGCGGTCCATGATCTCGTGCACCAACTCGATGTCGGCGGGTGAGCGGACGAACGACAGCGCGACCAGGTCGACGCCGAGTTTCAGTGAGAACTCGAGATCCTCGATGTCCTTCTCCGACAGCGCGGGCGCGGAGACGTTCATACCGGGCAGCGACATGCCCTTGTTGTTGCTGACCGTGCCGCCCTCGGTGACGGTGCAGATGACGTCGTTGCCGTCGATGCTGTCGACGAGCAGACCCACGTTGCCGTCGTCGACGAGCACCCGGTCGCCCGGCGTGGCGTCCTCAGCCAGTCGCTTATAGGTGGTCGACACCCGGTCGTGCGTGCCTTCGCAATCGTCGACGGTGATGCGCACGGTTTCGCCATTCGCCCAGAAGGTCGGGCCGTCCTTGAACCGGCCGAGGCGGATCTTCGGGCCCTGCAGGTCGGCCAGAATGCCGACCGCATGCCCGGTCAGATCGGAGGCGGTGCGCACCCGCTTGTAGTTGGCCTCGTGGTCGCTGTAGTCGCCGTGGCTGAAGTTGAGCCGCGCGACATCCATTCCCGCCTCGACCAGCGCCTTCACTGCTTCGTCGGTTGCGGTGGCCGGGCCGAGCGTACAGACGATTTTTCCGCGTCGATTCACGCCGAGAAGCATAGTCGTGAATCGGTTCAGATGACGGCGAGCGGTAGGGCTCCCGGTCCGACGGGCTCGGGGAGGTCGGACTCCCCCATCAGGTAGGTGTCGACGGCGTGTGCGGCGCTGCGACCCTCCGCGATGGCCCAGACGATCAGCGATGCGCCGCGGTGTGCGTCGCCACAGACAAACACGCCGGGCGCATCTGTCTGCCAATCCGATCCGCACGGCAAAGTGCCGCGCCGGTTCAGTGTCAGCCCGAGGCCGTCCAACAGCGGCATGTGTTCGACGCCGTCGAAGCCGATCGCCAGCAGCGCCAATTCACAGGGAATCTCAAGGGACTCTCCGACCGGTGTGATGCGCCTGCGGCCGTCGGGGTCGCGTTCGACCTTCACCTCGGCGATCTCCACCGCCCGCAGGTGGCCGCGGTCGTCGCCGACGAAGCGCTGGACCGCGACCTCGTACTTGCGGTGGCCGCCTTCGGCGTGCGCGGGCGAAAGCCGGGTGCGCAACACGATCGGCCACATCGGCCACGGCGAACGGGATTCGTCGCGGTACTCGGGTGGTTCGGGGTTGTAGTCCAGTTGCGTCACCGACGCGGCGCCCTGCCGGTGCGCGGTGCCGAGGCAGTCAGCCCCGGTGTCGCCGCCGCCGATGATCACCACGTGTTTGCCCTTGGCGGAGATCGCGCTGGGCCCGTCGCCCTCGCACTCCTTGTTGGCGGGTACCAGATGTTCCATCGCGAGGTGGACGCCTTGGAGGTGACGCCCCTCGACGTCGTTGTCGCGCGCCCTCAGCGCGCCGACCGCGAGCACGACGGCGTCGTATTGCTTTCGGAGTTGTTCGACGGTGATGTCGACTCCGACCTCGGTCTCGGTGACGAAACGTGTCCCCTCGGCGCGCATCTGAGTGAGCCGCTGGTTGAGGGTGCGCTTCTCCAGCTTGTACTCGGGGATGCCGTACCGCATCAGTCCGCCGATACGGTCGTCCCGTTCGTAGACGGTGACATCATGGCCGGCACGGGTGAGTTGTTGCGCGGCAGCCAGTCCCGCGGGTCCTGAGCCGACTACGGCGACCTTCTTGCCGGTCGAGATGGCCGCCGGCTGCGGTTCGACGATGCCGTCCAGCCAGGCCTGGTCGGCGATGGTCTGCTCGATGCGTTTGATCGTGACGCTGCCGCCGGTCTGCTCCTCGGCGATGGACAGCACGCAGGCGGCCTCACACGGCGCCGGACACAACCGCCCGGTGAACTCCGGGAAGTTGTTGGTGGCGTGCAACCGGTCGCTGGCCGCATCCCAGCGGCCCCTTCGGACCAGGTCGTTCCATTCGGGGATCAGGTTGCCCAGCGGGCAGCCCGCGGAACCCGAGTGGCAGAACGGAATTCCGCAGTCCATGCAGCGGCGGGCCTGTTGGGACACCTCGCCTGCCCGCTCGTGCGGGTTCTGCAGTTCGTACACCTCGCGCCAGTCGCCGACGCGTTCGTCGACGGGCCGCTTGGCGGCCTCGACCTTGGGTACTTCGAGAAATCCGTGCGGATCAGCCACGGCTGGCCTCCATGATCGCGGTGTCGACGTCGCGGCCCTCGGCCTTGGCCATCCGCGTCGCCTGCAGCACACGTTGGTAGTCGGTGGGCATGACCTTGGTGAATTGCGCACTGCGCCTTGGCCAGTCGGACAACACCGATTTGGCGACCGTGCTGCCGGTGTAGCCGGCGTGCTTGGCGATGACGCCGTGCAGCCAGGTCAGGTCCTCGGGTTCGAGGCGTTGCAACTCGACCATCTCGGTGTTGACGCGCGCGGGGTCGAGGCCGAGCACGAACGCGATGCCGCCGGACATGCCCGCGGCCATGTTGCGGCCGGTCTTGCCGAGCACGACGACACGGCCGCCGGTCATGTACTCGCAGGCGTGGTCGCCGACTCCTTCGACGACGGTCAGTGCGCCGGAGTTGCGTGCGGCGAACCGCTCACCCACCCTGCCGCGCAGATACAGTTCACCGGAGGTCGCGCCGAACAGCAGGGTGTTACCTGCGATGACGTTGTCCTCGGGCAGGAACAGCACGTCGTCGGGCGGCCGGACGATCACCCGTCCACCTGAAAGGCCCTTGCCGACATAGTCGTTGGCGTCCCCGATCAGCTCCAGCGTGATGCCGGGCGGCAGGAAGGCGCCGATGGATTGGCCCGCCGAGCCGGTGAGGGTGACGCGGATGGTGTTGTCCGGCAATCCCTGCGCGCCGTAGCGGCGGGTGACCTCGGAGCCGAGCAGGGTGCCGACGGTCCGGTTGACGTTGCGCACCGGCAGTTCCAGGTGCACGGGGTGCGCGTCTTCCAGTGCGCCCTCGGCGAGCTGGATCAGCGTGCGGTCCAGCGCCTGGTCGAGGCCGTGGTCCTGGCCGCGGGTGCGACGCCGTTGCGTTGCGTTCTCGGGGACGGCGAACACCTTCGTCAGGTCAAGGCCCTTGGCTTTCCAGTGCGAGATGCCTGCTGCGGTGTCGAGCAGTTCGGCGTGGCCGACGGCCTCGTCGATGCTGCGGAAGCCAAGCTCGGCGAGGTAGCGGCGGATGTCCTCGGCGATGAACCGGAAGAAGTTCTCGACGAACTCCGGCTTGCCGTTGAATCGCGCTCGTAGTTCCGGGTTCTGGGTGGCAACGCCGACCGGGCAGGTGTCGAGGTGGCAGACCCGCATCATGATGCAGCCGGACACCACCAGCGGCGCGGTGGCGAAACCGTATTCCTCGGCGCCGAGCAGGGCAGCGACGATGACGTCGCGGGCGGTGCGCATACCGCCGTCGCACTGCACGGTGATGCGGTCCCGAAGGCCGTTGAGCACCAGGGTCTGCTGGGTGTCGGCGAGGCCGATCTCCCACGGCACGCCCGCGTGTTTGAGGCTGGTCAGCGGCGCCGCACCGGTGCCGCCGTCGTGCCCGGAGATCAGTACGACGTCGGCGTGCGCCTTGGACACCCCCGCCGCGACGGTGCCGACTCCGACGGAGCTGACCAGCTTGACGTGGACGCGGGCCTGGTCGTTGGCGTTCTTGAGGTCGTGGATCAGCTGGGCGAGATCCTCGATGGAGTAGATGTCGTGGTGCGGCGGCGGGCTGATGAGGCCGACGCCGGGTGTCGAGTGCCTGGTTTTGGCGATGTTCGGGTACACCTTGAAGCCCGGAAGCTGGCCGCCTTCACCGGGTTTGGCGCCCTGCGCCATTTTGATCTGGATGTCGGTGGCGTTGACCAGGTAGTCGCTGGTGACGCCGAAGCGGCCGGACGCCACCTGCTTGACGGCGCTGCGCCGCTTCGGGTCGTAGAGACGATCGACGTCTTCGCCGCCCTCACCGGAGTTGGACCGGCCGCCGAGGTTGTTCATGGCGATCGCCATGGTTTCGTGTGCTTCAGCGGAGATGGATCCGTAGCTCATCGCGCCGGTGTTGAAGCGGGTGACGATCGATTCGACGGGTTCCACTTCGTCCAGTGGCACCGGGGGCCTGGTCTTCCTGAAGTCGAACAGTCCGCGAAGGGTGCCGCCTTCCCTGGAGAGGCGGTTGACCTCGTCGGAGTACTGACCGAAGATGTCGTGTCTGCCAGTTCGGGTCGAATGCTGAAGCAGGAACACCACTTCCGGTGTGAACAGGTGCAGTTCGCCCTCGCGGCGGAAGGCGTACTCGCCGCCGACTTCGAGCCTGCGGTGGACCCGCTCAGTGGGGTTCTCCGGATAGGCGCGGCGGTGCCGCTGCTTGACCTCTTCGGCGAGCACGTCGAGTCCGGCACCGCCCAGTTGGCTTGGGGTGCCGGTGAAGTACTCGTCGATGACGTCCTTGTCGATGCCGACCGCCTCGAACACCTGGGCCGAGGTGTACGAGGCGACGGTGGAGATGCCCATCTTGCTCATCACCTTCATCACGCCCTTGCCGAGCGCTTTGAGGTAGTTGCGCACGGCGGCGGCGGGTTCGATGCCGGTGAGTTCACCCTCGCGGATCAGGTCTTCGATGGACTCGAACGCGAGGTACGGGTTGACCGCCGCGGCGCCGAAGCCGATGAGCATCGCGATGTGGTGCACTTCGCGGGCGTCGCCGCTTTCCACCACCAGTGCGACGTTGGTGCGTTCCTTCGTACGGACCAGGTGGTGGTGAACGGTGGAGACGGCGAGCAGCGACGGAATGGGCGCCCTGGTGTGGTCGGAGTCGCGGTCCGAGATGACCAGTGTGCGTGCGCCTTTGGAGATCGCGTCGCAGGCGCGGTGCCGGAGTTCGTCGAGGGCGTCGGCTAGGCCTTCGCCGCCGCGTTCGACGTCGTAGAGCGCCTTGAGCACGGTGGTCCTCAGGCCGGGATGCTCGTGGTCGTCGTTGATGTGGACGATCTTGTTGAGTTCGTCGTTGTCGAGAACGGGCCACTTGAGCACGATCTGACGGACAGATGCGGCGGAAGGTTCGAGCAAGTTGTGCTCGGGGCCCATGACGCGGGCCATGGAGGTGACGATCTCTTCGCGGATGGCGTCCAGTGGCGGGTTGGTCACTTGGGCGAAGAGTTCGACGAAGTAGTCGTAGAGCAGACGGGACCGTTGGGACAGCACGGCCGTCGGCGTGTCGGTGCCCATCGAGCCGAGTGGCTCGGCGCCGGACGCGGCCATCGGGGTGAGCAGGATGCGGAGATCCTCTTCGGTGTAGCCGAACGAGATCTGGCGTCGCACCACGGAGTCGTGGTTGGGCGTGACGCGAACCCTTTCGGGCAGCGTCTTGAGGTCGAGCAGGCCCGCGTGCAGCCATTCGCCGTAGGGTTCCTGCTTGCTGAGGTCGTGTTTGATCTCGTCGTCGGGAATGATGCGGCCCTGCGCGGTGTCGATCAAAAACATCTTGCCGGGCTGCAGCCGGCCCTTTGCGACGATCTCGGCGGACGGCACGTCGAGCACGCCGCTCTCGCTGGCGAGGATGACGCGGTCGTCGATGGTGCGCCACCACCGGCCGGGCCGTAATCCGTTGCGGTCCAACACCGCTCCGACGAGGGTGCCGTCGGTGAAGGTGACGCAGGCGGGCCCGTCCCAGGGCTCCATCACAGAGGCGTGGAACTGCCAGAACGCGCGTTCGTCGGCGTCCATGGTGAGGGCGTTCTCCCACGCCTCGGGGATCATCATCAGCACCGCATGCGGCAGGCTGCGGCCGCCGAGGTGCAGGAGTTCGAGCACCTCGTCGAAGGAGGCGGAGTCGGAGGCCTCGGGGGTGCAGATGGGCGAAAGCCTGCCGAGATCGCCGGGGATCTTTGAACTGGCGAGCATGGCCTCGCGGGCGTGCATGCGGTTGCGGTTGCCGCGCACGGTGTTGATCTCGCCGTTGTGGGCGACGAAGCGGAACGGGTGGGCCAGCGGCCAGGAGGGGAAGGTGTTGGTGGAGAACCGGCTGTGCACGATCGCGATGGCGCTGCGGCAGCGTTCGTCGCGCAGGTCTGGAAAGTATTGCGGCAGCTGCATTGTGGTGAGCATGCCCTTGTAGACCATGGTGCGACTGGACAGCGACGGGAAGTACACGCCGTTGCGTTCGGCGCGCTTGCGCAGCGGGTAGACGCGGCGGTCGAGGTCGATGCCGCCGATGTCGCCCTCGGGGGTAGTGACGAAAAGCTGTGCCATATATGGCATACAGCCGAGCGCGGTGACGCCGACTTCGGCGCCGTCGGGATCGACGGGTACCGGACGCCAACCGAGGACGTGCAGGCCCTCGTCTTTCGCGATGGCTTCGACATGTTCAGTGGCGGCGGCGCGGGCGTCGGCATCCTGTGGCAGGAAGCACAGCCCGGCGGCGAAGGTGTTGCAGCCGTCGTCGGTGGCCGCGGGCAACTCGAAGTCCACGACGGCGCTGAGGAGTTCGATGGGCAACTGGATGAGGATGCCTGCGCCGTCGCCGCTGTTGGGTTCGGCGCCCGCGGCGCCGCGATGTTCGAGGTGCTCGAGGGCGATGAGGCCATCGGTGACGATGGCGTGCGAGCGACGGGCCTGAATGTCGGCGACCATGGCGACACCGCAGGAATCCGATTCGTTCTCAGGGTCGTACAAGCCCTGGGGTGCAGGAAATGCTGAATACAGCATCGAAAGCCACCTTCGCAGTCCGGAAAATCGTGGTCCGGGACTGCACCGGCCCGGTTGTCGATTGTATCAGCGGGTTGCGGAGCTAACCGGTTATAAGCGTCGGGACCAGCGGGAATCCGGGCAGGTTTCGTACCACCGTCCAGGTGAAGGCGGCGACGACGAGCACGACGACCGCGGGCTTCGGCATCAACGATTCGCCGCGCCGCCAGCGAACGAGCAGCCAGGCCGCCAGCAACGGTAGGCCGACCAGGAGGAAGGCGTTGTCCATGACGGCGGCGGCGAAGTCACCGTGCAGCACGTCGTGTGTCATCCGCAGACCGCCGCAACCAGGGCAGTTCCAGCCGGTCAGCGCCTTGAACGGACAGGTCGGAAAGCCGAAGTCCGAGCGGTGCGGATCACCGAGACCGATGTAGGCCAGCGCGCCGGTGAGGGCGGCCCCGGCGCCGATCGCACCGTAGACCTGCCGTCGGCTGATGGTGCTAGGTGCCATCGCGCAGCGGGCGCCCCTGCGGATCGCGGACCTTGTCGGTGAGGATCAGAATCGCGTCGATGATGCCCCACACCACTGCGCCGATGCCGCACGTGACGATCCCGACGATCAGCTGTGCGACCCCGAGGCCGGTGTAGCCCAAGTAGATGCGGCCGATGCCGACAAGCCCGAAGAGCCCGAGCAACTGCAGCAGTCCCGCGATCATCTTCGACTTCTCCGAGAGCGGTTCCCCGGTCAGCGGATGCCTGCCATACGGGGCCGCGGGATCCATGTACGCCGGCGGATAGCTGCCGACCGGCGGCGGGTACTGGCCTGGGGGCGGCGGATATTGCCCTGGAGGTGGCGGGTACTGGCCCGATTGCGGCGGCAGGTAGCCCGGCTGCTGCGGGGGCGGCGGGAACGGGCCGCCGCTTTCACTGCCACTGAACTGCGGCTCGGTCATGGCACCCAGCATGCCAGAGCGACACGGCCGGTCGTAAGTAAGGAAAACCCGCCAACTTTCGGGCGTGCCTCTAGACGGTATGGGGGGCTGGGGCCTCACTCAAATGTGATCGTGGGTTGCCGTCAGGAGTGTGGTCCTGGCCGGTAGAGCCACAGATTTGGGAGGCCCCAGTGATCCGTCAGCGTACGAGTGTTGGCTTGGATGTGCACGCGCGTTCGGTGTTTGGGTGTGCGTTGGATGGTGAGACCGGTGAGGTCGTGGAGCGCCGGATGACCCCTGACCACGAGGAGATTATCGGGTGGACGCAGTCGTTGCCCGGGCCCGTGAGGGTGGTGTACGAGGCGGGTCCGACGGGGTTCGGGTTGGCGCGGTCGTTCACGGCGGCAGGGACCGAGTGTCTCGTGGCGGCACCGTCGAAACTGATCCGTCCCTCTGGGGATCGCGTGAAGACCGACAAACGCGACGCGCGGCATCTGGCTCGAATGGTGCATCTGGGCGAGGTGGTGTCGGTCGCCGTGCCGACGGTGGAGCAGGAAGCTGCCCGCGACCTCGTCCGTGCTCGCGATGATTGCCGCGGTGACCTGATGGCTGCGCGGCATCGGGTCTCGAAGCTGCTGCTTCGTCAGGGCATCGTCTATTACGGCGGTGAGGCGTGGACGGGCAAGCACGAATTGTGGTTGCGCCGGCAGCGTTTCGAGGACCGCGCTCTGCAGGCCGCTTTCGACGCCGCTTTCGATGCGATGTTGTGCACCGTGGACCGCCGCGACCGCATCGACACGGCGATCGCGGCTCTGGCCGCGGATTCGGAGTTCACTGCCGTCGCCGACCGCCTGCAGTGTCTTCGGGGGATCTCCACGCTGACGGCGTTCGGGTTGGCTGTCGAGATCGGCGTTTGGCAGCGCTTCACCGGACGCACGATCGGCGCCTACGTGGGTCTGGTGCCTAGCGAGTACTCCTCGGGAGTCACCCGCACGCAGGGTGGTCTGACCAAGACCGGCAACGGTCACGTGCGCCGCTTACTCATCGAATCGGCCTGGCATCACCGTAAGCGCTATCAACCCGGACCGCGGCTGCGCCGCTGCTGGGACAGGGCCACACCAGCCGTCCGTGCCCGTAGTCACGCCGCCAATCGTCGGCTGCACACCCGGTGGGTGCGCTTCGACGAGCGCCGCAAACGTCCGGTGATCGCCAACGCCGCGATCGCGCGCGAGCTGGCAGGCTGGTGCTGGTCGCTGGCGGTGCTCGAGGACTGAGCGCCGACACAATCGTCCAGATGGAACCACCGGTGCAGGCACGCGTCAGACCGAGCGACCCGCGTCCCTTCTATGAGGAGACACGTTGTCCTGCAACGTGTTTACCCTCGATGCTAGACAAGCGATCCGCTCACGCCGAAAGTCCCGTCCTGCGGTAGCCAACCCGCGCATATCAGACTGACCCAGCGTCGACACGACGCCAAGCCAGTCCATCTGGTCAACGAAGCGGCGGCCGCGGCAACCGTCACGGCCGCCGCTTCACCTTGCCTCTTGACAAACCAGCACCCCATATCAGAAGGGTGGGGGTTTGTTGCGTTCGGCGATGTAGGGGTCGTTGAGGCGGCGTTCGGCTTCGATGCTGTGTTGGCGTTGCTGTTCGCGGGTGTGTGTGCGCCGTGGCATGGTCAGCCCGGTGGCCTTTGGCGGGGCGACCGTGGGTGTGGCGATGGGCGCGGTCGGTGCACACAGTTGCGGGAACAGCAACCGGGCACCCGGATAGGTGGTGTAGGTCCGCCCGTTGGGCGCCGACCAGATGAGGGTGCCGTCGGGCAGTTGACGCGCCGACCAGCCCCAAAACGTCTTGAGCAGATGGTGTTTTCGACACAGACAGGCCAGATTCGACGCACACGTCGGCCCGACCGGATAGCCGATCGTATGGTCCAGATCGCAGCGGTAGGCCGGCTCATCGCAGCCCGGGAAACGACACGTCATATCGCGACACCGGACGAAATCGGCCAGCGCCCGCGAGGGGGTGTAGCGCGGTTCAGGCGGCGCGTCCCCGGGGTGAATCAGCGGCCGAATCACCGCGGTGGCGGCCAGTTTGGCCGCCAGCAGCGGCGCGGGCAGGATCCCGCCGCCAATGATCGCCGCCGGGTTGGTGTGCGCCGGCCCTGGCAATGGTTCCGGGGCGCTCACCTCGTCAATCGTGCGTTCCCGCAACGGCTTATCCGAATCGAACAACGGCGGGGCTGCACCGTCAAGCTGCACCGGTGTGTCATCGGCCAGGCTGGACTGCTCGGCGATCACATGAATCACCGCCCCACCCGACGACGCCGCCGCCGCGGCGGGGCAGTGCGGATCACCGCACTCACAGCCCAGCTTCTCGGCGTAGGTGGCCATCGCCCCCATCGCATCAGCGCGCAATTGATCGACGGTGCGCGGATCCTTGCCGCACACCGAGCCGATCAGCGCACGCAGCCGCTCCTTGAGCGCGGCGCTGTGCGGGGCCAGCAGGCTGCCCTCGATGCTGTCCAGGCCGCTGCCGTCATCGCCATCCACAATGTCCAGATGCCGGCCACGGGCGCTGCGCTCGGTGCGCCGCAACGCACCCGGATCGATCCGATCGATCAACGCGTCGATGGCGGTCTCGGTTTTGGTCGCCGACAACCTGGTCCAACTCTCGGCCTCGGCGGCGATCGCGGCATCCAACTCGGCGCGGGCCTGCCGATCGCGCACCAACCGGGTACGTGACACGATCGCGGCCACCAACCGATAAGACAGCGCCCCGGTGGCGAACACCGCCTCCACCCGCGGCAGCCGCTCACGCAGCGATATCGCCACCAACAATTGATGCGAGGCCACCCCATTGGAGACGTTCTGCTCGGCGGCCACCTCGGCACTAACCGAATCCCAATTGTCCAGACACCACTGATCACGCTCGGCAGACCCGGCAGCCGACAACCGCGCCTCCAGCATGTCGGCGCTGGCCGCCAAGCGTCGCGCGCAGGCGACGTTTTCCACCCGCGCCCACGCCCCCACCGCGGCGGCACCCGAGGCACCCACCGCCGCCGCAACCAACGATTCGAACATACTTTCGACAATATTCAGCCACCCGACGAATCCGCCACCACATCCGTGCAGGCTGTGGACGAGTTCGGGCCTGGGGATAGCTTCGTCAGTGAGCCGCAGCTTCTGGTATACGGCGTCCGTCAGCGATTGCGACGGAACAAGCGGCTCAGTCGCCCGGCAGGCTCGGGCTGTTTCGGAGGCTCGGGCTCCGCCTGCTCGAGGACACCGGTCTTGGGTTCGTCGTCCGCGGCGGAGGCGGCTTCGTCGACGACCGCTTCCTCTTCCTCCTCGGAGGGCTCGGTTTCTGCCTCTTCGACTGCGGCCTCGGCGGCCTCGGTCTCGGGTTCGTCCGGCTCGGAGTCGTCGGATTCGACCGCATCGGCTTCGGAGAACGCGGCGGCGAATTCGGCTGCCGCCTCAATTTCCTCGTCAGGCGCCTCGACAACTTCCTCGGCGAGCTCCTCGGCTTCGGCCGCCGCCTCCGACAGAGGCTCGTCGTCGGCCGCAACTTCAGCAGTGACTTCTTCGGGCTCCTCGCCTTCCGCGGCTTCCTCGGCTTCCTCGTCCGCGACGGTCTCTGCCTGATCAGCAGCTTCTGCCTCGGCGTCGTGAACCTCGGGCGCAGCCTCCACCGCATCGGCGACTTCCGCACCCTCGACCGCACCGAGGCCTGTAGCTGGCTCGTCAGCGGCGGCCACTTCGGTCACGGCTTCAACCTCTTCAGGCTCCGCCTCGGCTTCTGCGGCAGCCTCAACCGCGACAGCCTCGGCCTCGTCGTCGGGCTCCGCCTCGGCGTCGGCTTCAACCGCTTCGGGCTCCGCCTCGGCTTCCGTGGCAGGCTCGTCAGCGACAGCCTCAGCCTCGTCAGCGGCCTCTACCTCGGCGTCGTCGCTCGGTGCCTCGGCCTCTTCGTCTTTGGCTTTCGCAGCGGCCTCATCCGCGACGGCCTCGGCTTCTTCGGCGGCTTCGACCTCTGCCTCATGCACCTCCGGCGCAGCCTCGACCGCGTCTGCGACTTCCTCGCCCTCGACCGCACCCAGGCCCGCCTCGGGCTCCTCCTCGCCCTCCGCTGCGAACTTCTCTGCATCCTCGACCGAGTCCGCGGGGACGCCCGCCACGTCGGCCCCGAGGGCTTCGGCGTCTTCTGTCTCGGGCTCAGCGACGGCCTTCGCGTCTTCGGCCTCGACATCACCCGCGGCCTTGGCGGCAGCCACCACACCCGTCGTCGCCGCGACAGTCGTCAGCTCTTTCGCCAGCACCGCATGATCGTCTTCCGGTTTACCCACAAGGGACGCCGGATCTTCTCTACCCTTCGGCGCGACCATGATGTACACGACCGCGCCGACGAACACGAACGTCGATGTGAACGAATTGATCCGGATGCCGGCGATGTGCGTAGCCACGTCACTGCGCATCAACTCGACCCAGAACCGGCCGACGCAGTAGCCCGCCACATACATCGCGAACAGCCGGCCGTGGCCGATCTTGAACCGTTTGTCGATCCAAAGCAGCGCCGCGAAAACCAAAAGGTTCCACAACAATTCGTACAAGAACGTCGGGTGGACGACCTCGATCAGCTGACCGGTCGACACCCCATTCAAGGTGTCCAGCGCGCCACTCGCATCGCGGCGCTCATAGATCTCCAGCCCCCACGGCAGCGTTGTCGGCCTGCCGTACAACTCCTGGTTGAAGTAGTTACCCAGTCGGCCGATGGCCTGGGCCAGAATGATTCCGGGCGCGATCGCGTCACCGAACGCGGATAGCGGAATCCCCTTCTGCCTGCACCCGATCCAAGCACCGACCGCCCCCAGTGCGACCGCACCCCAGATGCCGAGGCCGCCGTCCCAGATCCGCAGGGCACCCGCCACCCCTGCGCCGTCTTCACCGAAGTACGTCCGCCAGTCGGTCATGACGTGATACAGCCGGCCACCGATCAGTCCGAACGGCACTGCCCACAACGCGATGTCGTAGATGACGCCCTGCTGGCCGCCGCGGGCCACCCATCGCCGATCACCGAGCACCAGCGCCGCGATGATCCCCACGATGATGAACAGCGCGTACGCGCGAAGCGGCACTGGACCGATGTGCCACACCCCTTGCGAAGGACTTGGTATGTACGCCAGGTAAGTCGTCGTCACGCAGTGATCCTCTGCCGCACTCCATCGGCGAGTTCTTCGGTCAAGGCACGCACCGCCGGAACTCCGTCCTCGAGCGCCGATACCAACGCCGACCCCACGATGACGCCGTCCGCGTATGCGCCGATCTCCGCCGCCTGTTCACGCGATCGCACACCCAGGCCGACCCCAACGGGAATGTCCGACAACGCTTTCACCCGGCGCACCAGTTCCGGCGCCGCCACCGACACCGCATCGCGCGCACCCGTGACACCCATCGTCGACGCGGCATAGACGAACCCACGTGAAGCCTCGATCGTCGCCGCCAACCGTTCCGGCGTCGACGACGGCGCCACCAGGAAGATCCGGTCCAAATCGTGCGCTTCGGAAACCTCAAGCCATTCCGAGGCTTCATCGGGAATCAGATCCGGCGTGATCATCCCGAGGCCGCCCGCGGACGCCAGGTCACGCGCGAACGCCTCGACGCCCCACCGCAGCACCGGATTCCAATACGTCATCACCACGGCCCGGCCGCCGGCCTTGCTGATCGCCTCCACCGCGGCCAGTGCGTCGCGCACCCGAACCCCGCCACGCAACGCCACCTCCGTCGCGGCCGCGATCACCGGGCCATCCATCCCGGGATCCGAATAAGCGATGCCCACTTCGATGATGTCGCAACCAGATTCGACCATTGCCGTCATCGCCGAGATCGACGTCGGCACATCGGGGAAGCCCGTGGGCAGATACCCGATCAGCGCGGATCGGCCTTCCTCCCGACACGCGGAGAACAACGGACCAAGCCGGCTCACGACGCACCGTCCAACAACCCGAACCACTTCGCCGCGGTCTCGACATCCTTGTCGCCGCGGCCCGACAGGTTCACCAACACGATTGACCCGCGGCCCAACTCGGCGCCCAACTTCAGCGCACCAGCGACCGCGTGTGCGGATTCGATCGCAGGGATGATGCCCTCGGTGCGGCACAGCAGCGAGAACGCGTCCATCGCCTCGGTATCGGTGATCGGCCGGTAGTCCGCCCGGCCGGTGTCCTTCAAATAAGCATGTTCTGGGCCCACGCCCGGGTAATCCAATCCCGCTGAGATCGAATGCGATTCGATCGTCTGGCCGTCCTCGTCCTGTAACAGATAAGAGAACGAACCCTGGAACGCGCCAGGTGACCCACCTGTGAATGTCGCGGCGTGACGCCCTGTCTCGACTCCGTCGCCGGCAGCCTCGAAGCCGACCAGCCGAACGCCGGGATCGTCGATGAACGCGTGGAAGATGCCGATCGCGTTCGACCCGCCACCGACACACGCGGTCACCGCATCCGGCAGGCGCCCCGCTTGTTCCACTATCTGCACACGCGCTTCCAGCCCGATCACCCGCTGAAAATCGCGCACCATGGTCGGGAACGGATGCGGACCCGCCGCGGTGCCGAAGCAGTAATACGTGTTGTCCGCGTTGGTGACCCAGTCACGGAACGCCTCGTTGATCGCGTCCTTCAGCGTCTTCGAACCGGCCTCGACCGACACCACCGTCGCGCCGAGCAAGCGCATCCGCGCCACATTCAGCGCCTGCCGCGCGGTGTCGACGGCCCCCATGTAGATCACGCACTCGAGACCCAACAGCGCGCACGCCGTCGCCGTCGCCACGCCGTGCTGGCCGGCACCGGTCTCGGCGATCACCCGGGTCTTGCCCATCTGGCGCGCCAGCAACGCCTGTCCCAACACGTTGTTGATCTTGTGAGAACCGGTGTGGTTGAGGTCTTCTCGCTTCAAGAAGATCCGCGCCCCGCCGGCGTGGTCCGACAACCGCTCCGCCTCGTACAGCGGTGACGGTCGGCCGCTGTAGTGGCGCTGCAACCGGTCCAACTCGTCGAGGAAAGCCTGGTCGCCACGGGCCTTTTCGTATGCGGCGGTGACTTCCTCGATCACGGCCATCAACGCTTCGGCGACGAACCGCCCGCCGTACACACCGAAATGACCACGCTCGTCGGGATCGTGGGCGGTGGGTTCGGCCACCGCCGCGCTGGAACGCGGCAGCTCGGGGCCGGTGATGTCCGCCATCAGTGATGCTCTTCGCGCAAGCGGCTCATCGCCAGTCAGCGTGCGGGTTTCGGGCAGGACGGGTGGGTGCCTGCAGTGACCAAATCGGCAACGGCGCTGCGGGGGTCGCCGCTGGTGACAAGTCCCTCGCCGACGAGCACCGCATCGGCGCCCGCTCCTGCGTAGGCGAGCAGATCGGCGGTGCCACGGATCCCCGACTCGGCAACGCGAATCACATTGCTCGGCAACCCGGGCGCGATGCGCGCAAAGCAATCACGGTCTACCTCAAGCGTCTTGAGGTTGCGGGCGTTGACACCGATCACCTTCGCGCCTGCCTCCAGCGCGCGGTCGGCCTCCTCCTCGGTGTGCACCTCGACAAGCGCCGTCATGCCGAGCGACTCCGTGCGGTCGAGCATCGGCTCCAACACTGACTGCTCCAGCGCCGCGACGATCAGCAGCAGCATGTCCGCGCCGTGCGCGCGAGCCTCGTGAATCTGGTAGGGCCCGACGATGAAATCCTTGCGCAACACCGGGATTGACACCGCCGCGCGGACCGAGTCGAGATCGTCCAGCGAGCCGTTGAACCGGCGCTGTTCGGTCAGCACGCTGATGACGCGCGCCCCGCCGTCCTCGTATGCGCGGGCCAGTTCTGCCGGATCCGAAATCGACGCCAGCGCACCGCGCGACGGGCTCGCCCGCTTCACCTCCGCGATCACTCCGATGCCCGGTTCACGCAACGCCGCGAGCACATCCAGCGGCGGCGGCGCATCCTTGGCCATCGCTTTGATCTCGACGAGGGGAACGGCGGCCTCGCGGGCGGCAACGTCGACGCGAACTCCCTCGATGATGGAGTCGAGCACAGTCGCCGAACTCATCCCCGCTGCGGTCCTTCCTAGGAGCATGTTTGATCTTCAGGGAAGGGTAGTCGCCACCGCAGCACCATCGATCACCGACCCTTGTTGTCCGGATCGGTCGGGTCGCGACCCTCGTCGAGGGCGTCCCAGATCGCCCGCTCCGACGGTGCGGCGGCCTCCTGCGGCGACGACGTGACGCGACGCTCGTAGCGTGCGGCTTCCGGTTTGGCCCTGCCCGCCGAACGGACGAGCAGCACGGCGCCGGCCAGCGTCACCACCGCCGCCACCAGAGCCACGATCGCACCGCCGTAATGCCGCTGCGTGTTGACCAGGTTCGTGATCGGCACGTCCGCGATGTGTGCGGCCCGCACCGCGACGTCGCGGACCACCCACAAGCTGATCGCCAGGTAGGCCATCAATGCGCTGGCCGCGGCGACCAGCACCGCGAACAGCCGCAGCGGCCAGCCGCGCACCGCCAGCGCCGCCACCGCGGCGGCCACCAGGAGCACCGCGAGCGGCACCAGCGCCGTCGACCATGCCGCGCCGTTGAGCGCGGTCGTCTTGGGCTGGCCGAGCCCGTCGAACGACTGCACGTCGACCCACACCATCCGCGACGCCGCCCACAGCGCCCCCGCGGACACCAGGAGCAGCACTTGAGCCAGGCGGATCACGGCCCGGTCAGCGTTTCCGCCGCCGCGATCGCGTTCAGCACGGCCTTGGCCTTGTTCGACGCCTCGTTGTACTCGTACGGGCCGTTGGAGTCGGCCACGACTCCCCCGCCTGCCTGCACATACGCCGTGCCGTTGCGCATCAGCGCGGTGCGGATCGCGATCGCGAAATCGGCATTACCCGCGAAGTCCAGGTAGCCGAGCACACCGCCGTAGAGGCCGCGGCGCGTCTTCTCGACCTCCTCGATCAGCTCCATCGCCCGCACCTTCGGCGCTCCGGACAACGTGCCCGCCGGAAAGCACGCGGTGACCGCGTCCAGCGCGGTCTTGTCGTCGGCCAGCTCGCCGTGCACCGTCGATACGATATGCATGACGTGGCTGTAGCGCTCGATGTGGCTGTAGTCCTCGACCCGCACCGTGCCTGGCCGGCACACGCGGCCCAGGTCATTGCGGCCGAGGTCGACCAGCATCAGGTGCTCGGCGCGCTCCTTGTCGTCGTGCAGCAACTCCTTTTCGAGCAGCACGTCTTCTTCCTCAGTGGCGCCCCGCCACCGCGTGCCCGCAATCGGATGCGTCGACGCCCTCCCGTCCTTGACGGTCACCAGCGCCTCGGGGCTGGATCCGACGATCGAAAAGTCCAGTCCGCCAACGTCATTCGGGACATTCAGCAGATACATGTACGGGCTGGGATTGGTCACGCGCAGCATCCGGTACACGTCGAGCGGATCGGCGTCGGTGTCCATCTCGAAGCGCTGCGACGGCACCACCTGGAACGCCTCCCCCGCCTCGATGTCGCCGACGAGCTTCTCGACGATGGCCGTGTACTCCTCCACCGTGCGCTGTGAGCGGTGCAGCGGCTCCGGCCTGCTGAAGGTCGCCACGGTCGACGGCAGCGGCTCCGACAGCGCCGCGGTCATCACGTCGAGACGCTCGACCGCGTCGTCGTACGCCCAGTCCACCCGCTCGTCGGTGCCGTTCCAGTTCACCGCGTTGGCGATCAGTGTGATGGTGCCCTCGTGGTGGTCGACTGCGGCGATGTCGGTGGCCAGCAGCAACAGCATGTCCGGCAGCCCGAGGTCGTCGACCGCAAGCGACGGCAGCCGCTCGAGGCGGCGCACCATGTCGTAGGCGAAGAACCCGACAAGACCGCTGGACAAGGGCGGCAGACCCGGCACCGGTTCGGTTTTCAGCAATTCGAGCGTCGCGCGCAGGGCCTGGATCGGATCGCCCTCCTTCGGCGCGTCCTTCGGGGTGGTGCCCAGCCATACCGCCTCGCCGTCGCGCACGGTCAGTGCCGACGGCGCGCCTGCACCGATGAACGACCATCGTGACCACGACCGACCGTTCTCGGCCGACTCCAGCAGGAATGTTCCTGGCCGGTTCGCAGCTAGCTTCCGGTACGCCGACAGCGGGGTCTCACTGTCGGCGAGCACCTTGCGGGTCACCGGCACCACGCGGTGCCCGGCGGCCAGCGCGCGGAAGTCCTCGCGTGAGGTCGTCAGGGCGAGGTTGGCGGTCGATTGCACTCACCAATTCTCCCAGACGCGCGCCAACGGCGACGACGACGCCGGTGTCAGCGGGCTGGTCAGCACGACGGGCGCCTGCGCCATGAACCGCGGACTGGTGCCGCGGTGTTCGTCGGCGGCATGTGCGGTGAACGGATGCAGCAGATACATGTCGCCGGGTGCACCGGTGGCGTAGGCCACGGCGCGATCGCTGCTGACGGCGTCGACGAGGCGGCCCATCTCGGCCAACTCCAGCGGATCCGGTCCCAACACGCGGGCCACGTCGCGATGCGACCCCACCCGGATCCGGGTCGGCGCATCGTCGCGACCGACTTCCGAGAGCAGCGTGAGTAGCAGCACCGTGTGCGGACGCCCCGTCACCGCCCACGTCCCGTCGGGCTGCGGCGTGTTGGCGTCGATGTGCCACCCGCGGTCGTCGTTGGGCGGTGACACCGGGAACCGGACCGGAACATTGCCCAGCGAGCCGCGCGGCACCCACCCGCCGCGGCCGCAGACGGTGTCGAGCGCCGTCGCCAACGCGGAGCTGGCGACGAGTTCACCGAAGGGACCGTGGCCCATCACATCTGAGGCCCAGAGCACCGGTTGCGACCAGCCGTCGCGGTCGTCCGGTGAAAGACCCAGCTGCCGCCACAGCGCCGCTCGGGCCGCATCCGCGGCGCGACGGGCAGCGGCCTGCTCGATCTTGACGAAACCGTCGGCCGCGAAGGCGTCGATGTCGGGGACACACAGCATCTCTTGCACGCTTTCACAGGAACGACGCGCAGCTCCAACAATTTTCGGTGGGCGTAGCGTGGGGGGCTATGAAACGTGGTGACCAGGTTGCCGAGTTCGAATTGCCGGACCAGACGGGCACCGTACGAAGCCTCACCGAGTTGCTCTCCGACGGCCCGATCGCGCTGTTCTTCTACCCTGCCGCGATGACGCCGGGATGCACCAAGGAAGCCTGCCACTTCCGCGATCTCGCCTCGGAATTCGCCGCTGTCGGCGCAAGCCGCGTCGGCATCAGCGCGGATGCGGTCGAAAAGCAGGCCCAGTTCGCCGACAAGGAGAAGTTCGACTACCCGCTGCTGTCCGACGCCGACGGCACGGTCGCCACGCAGTTCGGCGTCAAGCGCGGCCTGCTCGGCAAGTTCATGCCGGTCAAGCGCACCACCTTCGTGATCGACACCGACCGCACCGTGCTCGACGTGATCGCCAGCGAGTTCAGCATGGACACCCACGCGGACAAGGCGCTGGAAACCTTGCGGCAACGGCAATCAGCGTGACCGCGGTCCTTGAACTCGCCGATGTGACGTTCCGCCGCGACGGCAAGCAGATCATTGACGGCATCTCGTTGACTGTGCAAGAGGGCGAGCACTGGGCGCTGCTCGGCCCCAACGGCGCGGGCAAGAGCACACTGCTGGGCTTCTGCGCGGCAGTCACCTTCCCGACGTCGGGCACCGTGCGCATCCTCGGCGAGCAGATGGGCCGCGTCGACCTGTCGCGGCTGCGGCATTCGATCGGCCACGTGAATCCACGCCACCGCCTGCAGTACCCGCTCACGGTTCGAGACGTGGTGCTCACCGGCATCACCGCCACCATCGACATACCGAACCGGTGGACGCCAAGCGACGACGAACTACGTCACGCCGAGGACATGATCGCGACGGTGGGCCTGTCGCGGAAGGCCGACGACATCTGGCCCACCCTGTCGCAGGGCGAACGAGGCCGCAGTCTCATTGCACGCGCACTGATTTCGGAGCCGCGGTTGCTGCTGCTCGACGAACCCACAACGGGTCTGGACGTGGCCGCGCGCGAGCAACTCCTGGAAACCATCGACACACTCGACGAGACGCATCCCGAAGTGGCCTCCATTCTGGTCACGCATCATCTCGAGGAACTGCCGACGACGACCACGCATGCGCTGTTGATCGCGGACGGTCGCACAGTGGCCACCGGGCCCGCTCGTGACACCGTGACGACCGAAAACGTCACGGCCGCTTTCTCGCATCCCGTCGAGGTGCGCTACGACGAGGGCCGCTGGTCGGCGCGCGCGAAGGCCACCCGCATCGACGTTTAATCCGGACCTAGCTCGGAGTCCAGTAGCGAGAGCCAGTCTTCGTCGGCGAGGTCCGCTCTCACTGGCCGGACGTTGCGAAGCATCACCATGGCTCACAGGGTTAACCGAGGGTGCCCGCGGTGAAACACGATGTGCGCCCGCCGTCGACGACGAGGTTCGCTCCGGTGATGTAACGCGCCTCGTCTGACAGCAGGAACGCGACGGCCGCCGCGATGTCGCCCGGTTGACCGAATCTGCCGAGCGGGATCGTCGATTCGTTCTCGGCGCGCTCTCTGTCCGGATCGGGTGCGGCGGCGAATTCCGCTAGCAGCATTGGGGTTTCGGTGGTTCCGGGCGAGATGCTGTTGACGCGGATGCCGTGTGTCGCCAGTTCCGCGGCGAACGCGCGCGTCATCGCCAGCACGCCGCCCTTGGTCGCGGTGTAGCCGACATATCCCGCCTGGCCGAGCAATCCGAGTTCTGACCCGGTGACGACGATCGCGCCACCGCCGCGCGGAATCATCCGGCGGGCGGCTTCCCGCACCACATAGAAGCTGCCCGACAGGTTGACGTGCAGTTGGCGCAGCCAGTCGTCGTCAGCCAATTCGATTGCGGGGCCGACGATCGAGATACCGGCATTGCTGAACACCGCCGAGACGGCGCCCAGCGCCTCGGCGCGGTCGAACGCTGCGGCCACCTGACCGGGATCCGCGACGTCGGCCGGGATGGCCAGCGCCGCTGATCCGAAGGACCGGCATTCCTGAGCGGTCTCGTGGAGGTCGTCACCCGGCAGCGCGACCAACGCCACGGCCGCGCCGTCACTGGCCAGTCGAAGGGCGGTGGCCCGGCCGATTCCGGAACTGGCGCCGGTGATCAGGACAACGGAAGTCACCATGCGGGCTAGGCTTCGGGCCCCAGCAACTGGTCCGCATCGAAGCAGGTGTGCTCACCGGTGTGGCAGGCCGCACCGACCTGATCCACCTCGAGCAGTACGGTGTCGCCGTCGCAGTCCAACCGCACCGAATGCACGTACTGGGTGTGCCCCGACGTCTCCCCTTTGACCCACTGCTGTTGTCGCGAACGCGAGTAGTACGTCGCCCTGCGGGTCTCCAGCGTGCGCGCCAGCGCTTCGTCGTCCATCCACGCCACCATCAGCACCTTGCCGGTGCCGCGTTCCTGCGCCACCACGGCGAACAGCCCGTTGGCGTCGCGTTTCAGCCGCGACGCGATGCCCTCGTCCAACGTCACCTGACCACGACCCCTTCAGCCGCCATCGCCGCCTTCACCTGGCCGATGGTCAGCTCGCCGAAGTGGAACACGCTGGCCGCCAGTACGGCGTCGGCTCCTGCAACGACGGCGGCCGCGAAATGTTCCACCGCGCCCGCGCCTCCGCTGGCGATCACCGGAACGGACACCGCGCCGCGCACCGCGCGCAGCATCTTCAGGTCGAAACCGGCCTTGGTGCCGTCGTAGTCCATGGAGTTGAGCAGGATCTCCCCCACTCCGAGTTCGGCTCCGCGACTGGCCCATTCGATGGCGTCGATGCCCGTGCCGCGCCTGCCGCCGTGCGTGGTGACCTCCCAGCCTGACACGGTCGGCTGATCACCCTCGGGCACGGTGCGCGCGTCGACCGACAGCACGATGCACTGCGATCCGAATTGCCGCGACAACTCGGCCAGCAGTTCCGGCCTCGCGATCGCCGCGGTGTTGACCGAGACCTTGTCGGCGCCTGCCCGAAGCAGTGCGTCGACGTCCTCGACCGACCGCACGCCGCCGCCGACGGTCAACGGAATGAACACCTGTTCGGCGGTGTGCTTGACGACTTCCAACATGGTGGCTCGGCCCGACGACGACGCTGTCACGTCGAGGAACGTCAGCTCGTCGGCGCCCTCCGCGTCGTAGCGGGCCGCCAGCTCCACCGGATCGCCTGCATCCCGGAGGTTCTCGAAGTTGACACCTTTGACCACTCGGCCTGCGTCGACATCGAGGCATGGAATGATCCGAACCGCAAGATCTTTCGGGTCCATCAGAAGGTCTCCGGATCGCCGACGGAGTTCAGCAATTCCAGCAGTTCGGCGTGCACACCCGGTGCACCGGCCACCGCGGAGCGCGACTTCGTCGTCCAGTCGCTGCCGTCGAGGTTGGTGACGACGCCGCCTGCCGCCCGCACCAGAGCGACGCCCGCCGCATGGTCCCACACGTGGGCGCCGAAGCTGATTGTGCCGCCCAGGATTCCGGCTGCGGTGTAGGCGAAGTCGACCCCGGTGGCGCCGTGCATCCGCATCCGCGAGCACTTGCGGCTCAGGTTTGCGATCACCGCAAGCCGGTACCGGCCCGGCACCGGACCGCGTGAGTCGACGTTGAAGGTGCTGACGCCCACGATCGTCTGGGAGAGTCTGGTGGGCTGCAGCCGCGGTTGTTCGACGCCGTTGCTGCGCAGCGGTTTTCCGACCACAGCGGTGAACCGCTCGCCGGTGAACGGCAGCCAAGTCAGCCCGGCGACCGGTTCACCGTCACGCACCAGGGCGAGCAGGATCGCCGCCATCGGCGAGCCCGCGGCGTAATTGAAGGTGCCGTCGATCGGGTCGAGCACCCACACCAGCGGTGAATCGACGTCCGCTCCGCCGAATTCCTCGCCGTGCACCTCGATCCCGGTCTTGTCGTTCAGCGCCTGAACCACCTGGCGTTCGATCGCCAGGTCGACCTCGGTGGCGAAATCGTTGCCCTTCTTCTGCACCGCGGAGTCCGCGCGATGCCCGTCGACGAATGGCACTGCGGCGGCGTCGAGGATTGCCGCGGCCTCGGTGACCAGGGCGTCGAGGTCGTTTTCGTCGAGGGCCATCGGGGCCTACTGCGCCACCGCGGCCAGCGCCTGCGGCAGTGTGAATCGCCCGGCGTACAAGGCTTTCCCGACGATGGCACCCTCGACACCGCTGCCGGTCAGCGTGGCGATGGCGCGCAGGTCGTCCAGGCTGGACACCCCGCCGGAGGCGATCACCGGGGCGTCGGTGCGTTCGGCGACCTTTCCGAGCAGTTCGAGGTTGGGCCCGTTGAGCGTGCCGTCCTTGGTGACGTCGGTGACGACGAACCGCGAACAGCCTTCGCGGTCAAGACGATCGAGTGTCTCCCACAGGTCGCCGCCATCGGTCTCCCAGCCGCGGCCGCGGAGTCGGTGCTCCCCGTCGACGATCTTCACGTCCAGGCCAACGGCGATCTTGTCGCCGTGCTCGGCGCACACCTTCGCGCACCACTGCGGATTCTCCAGCGCCGCCGTGCCGAGATTGACCCGCGCGCAACCGGTGGCCAGCGCCGCGGTCAGCGATTCGTCGTCGCGGATCCCTCCCGACAATTCCACCGCGACGTCGAGCTTGCCGACCACCTCGGCCAGCAGTTCGCGGTTGGAGCCGCGGCCGAACGCGGCGTCGAGGTCGACGAGGTGGATCCACTCGGCACCATCGCGCTGCCACGTCATCGCGGCATCCAGCGCAGAGCCGTAATCGGTTTCACTGCCCGCCTGGCCCTGCACCAGCCGGACAGCCTTGCCGTCGACGACGTCGACAGCGGGTAACAGAATCAAAGACACGGGCTCAACCTAGTGCTTTCACCCAATTGCTGAGCAATGCGGCACCGGCGTCACCGCTTTTCTCGGGATGGAACTGGGTGGCCGACAGCGGCCCGTCCTCGACAGCGGCCAGGAACGGCACGTTGTGCGTGGCCCAGGTCAGCAGCGCGTCCGGGTTGCCTTCCCACTGCTGGGCGGCATACGAGTGCACGAAGTAGAACCGGGTGGTGGGCTCGATGCCCTTGAACAGCGTCGTGCCCGCGGGTGCGTCGACGACGTTCCAGCCCATGTGCGGGATCACGGGCGCGTCCAACCGCACCACGGCGCCCGGCCACTGCCCGCAGCCCGCGGTCTGCTGACCGAACTCGACACCGCGGGCGAACATGATCTGCATCCCGACGCACACGCCGAGCACGTGCCTGCCCGCCGCGATGCGGTCGGCGATGATCTTGTCGCCGCTGATCTTTCGCAAGCCGGTCATGCAGGCCTCGAATGCGCCGACCCCGGGCACCACGAGGCCGTCGGCGTTCATCGCCGCGTCGCGGTCGGACGTCACCTCGACGTCGGCGCCGACCCTGGCCAATGCCCGCTGCGCAGACCGGAGGTTGCCCGAGCCGTAATCGAGGATGACGACACCGCGGCGGGGCCGCGAATGCACTTTGCTTGTCACAACGTGCCTTTGGTCGACGGCACCCCGCTGACCCGTGGGTCGTACTCGACGGCCTGCCGCAACGCGCGCGCGACGGCCTTGTACTGCGCCTCGGTGATGTGGTGCGGGTCCCGGCCGTACAGGGTGCGCACGTGCAGGGCGATTCGGGCGTTGAAGGCCAGCGACTCGAACACGTGCCGGTTGACCACCGTGTGATACGGCGCGCTGGATCCGGCGATGGTGAACTCGACCATGAAATCCGGTTCCCCGGTGTGCACGAAGTACGGCCGGCCCGATACGTCGACGGCGGCATGCGCGAGCGACTCGTCCATCGGGATCCACGCGTCGCCGAACCGGCGAATGCCCTTCTTGTCGCCAAGCGCCTGACCGAGGGCCTGACCCAGCACGATGGCGGTGTCCTCGATGGTGTGATGGCCCTCGATGTCGATGTCGCCGGTGGCCTTGATGCTCAGGTCGAAACTCGCGTGGCTGCCCAGCGACGTCAACATGTGGTCGAAGAACGGCACCCCGGTGCTGACGTCGACGACGCCGGTGCCGTCGAGGTCGAGTTCGACGACGATGTCGGATTCCTTGGTCTTGCGTTCGACTTTCGCGCGACGGTGTTCGGTCACTGTGCTCCTATTCGGGCGCTCGCTTCGAGCAGCGCATCGTTCTCGGCGGCCAGTCCCGTGGTGGCACGCAGGTAGCCGGGGATGCCGACGTCGCGGATGAGGATTCCCGCATCGAGGTAGCGCTGCCAGGTGGCGGGGGCGTCGCTGAACTCACCGAACAGCACGAAATTGGCGTCGCTGGGAATGACCCGGAAACCCATGCCGGTCAACCCTGCTGTGACCCGGTCGCGCTCGGCGATCAACTTCGCGACACTGCCGAGCGTGTCGTCGGCGTGCCGCAGGGCGGCGCGGGCGGCGGCCTGTGTGACCGAGGACAGGTGGTACGGCAGACGCACCAGCAACATCGCGTCGATGACGGCGGGTGCGGCGATCAGATAGCCGAGGCGGCCGCCTGCGAACGCGAACGCCTTGCTCATGGTGCGGGTGACGACGAGCTTGGTCGGATGGTCGTCGATCAACTTGACCGCACTCGGCTGCGACGAGAACTCGCCGTAGGCCTCGTCGAGGATCAGGATGCCGCCAGACATGGCGCCGAGCAGTCGATCCAGGTCGTCCAGCGAAACACTTTGGCCCGACGGGTTGTTCGGGCTGGCCACGAACACGATGTCCGGCGTGTGCTCCTTGATGGCCTGCACCGCGACGTCGGTGTCGAGGCTGAAATCGTCGGCCCGGTTGGCCACCAGCCACGCGGTCTGGGTGCCGTCGGAGATGATCGGGTGCATCGAATACGACGGCACGAATCCGATCGCGCTGCGGCCCGGCCCGCCGAACGCCTGCAACAACTGCTGCAGGATCTCGTTGGAACCGTTTGCGGCCCACAGGTTTTCGACACTCAGCGGCGTACCGGTCTGTGCCGCCAGGTAGGCGGCCAGGTCGCTGCGCAGCGCGACCGCATCACGGTCCGGGTAGCGGTGCAGATCCCCCGCCGCCGCGCGCACGGAGGCCGTCACGTCATCGATCAGCGCCTGAGTCGGCGGATGTGGGTTCTCGTTGGTGTTCAGCCGCACCGGGACGTCCAGTTGCGGTGCGCCGTACGGCGATTTGCCCCGCAGATCGTCCCGCAGGGGCAGGTCGTCGAGCGTCACGTTCTTGCCGATGGTCACGCCTCGAACCTCCGTCGGACCGCCTCGCCGTGGGCGGGCAGATTCTCGGCCTGCGACAGCGTGATCACGTACCCGGACACGTCTTTGAGCGCTGCTTCGTCGTAGTCGACGACATGGATGCCTTTGAGGAAGGTCTGCACCGACAGCCCGCTGGAGTGCCTGGCGCAGCCGGCGGTGGGTAGCACGTGGTTGGACCCGGCGCAGTAGTCGCCGAGGCTCACCGGCGAGTACGCGCCGACGAATATCGCCCCCGCCGAACGGATCCGGGTGGCCACCTCGCGCGCATCGACGGTCTGGATCTCCAGATGTTCTGCGGCGTAGGCGTTCACGGTTCGGACACCGGCATCGATGTCGTCGACCAGCACGATGGCGGACTGCTTGCCCGTCAACGCGGCGGTCACCCGGTCACGGTGCACGGTGGTCTGCAGTTGGTTCGCCAGTTCCCGGTCGGTGGCGTCGGCCAGCGTCACGCTGTCGGTCACCAGCACGCTGGCCGCCATCTCGTCGTGCTCGGCCTGGCTGATCAGGTCCGCGGCGACGTGCACCGGGTCGGCTGTGTGGTCGGCGAGGATCGCGATCTCGGTGGGGCCGGCTTCGGCGTCGATACCCACCTGCGAACGGCAGATCCGCTTGGCGGCGGTGACGAAGATGTTGCCCGGCCCGGTGATCATGTCGACCGGCGCCAACTCGCTGCCGTCGGTGTCCGTGCCGCCGTAGGCCAACAGCGCCACCGACTGTGCGCCGCCGACGGCCCACACCTCGTCGACGCCGAGCAGCCGGGCGGCGGCCAGGATGGTCGGGTGCGGCAGGCCGCCGAAGTCGGCCTGCGGCGGGCTGGCGATCACCAACGAGTCGACGCCCGCCAGTTGTGCAGGCACCACATTCATCACCACGCTGGACGGGTAGACGGCGTTGCCGCCGGGCACATAGAGGCCCACCCGCTCGACCGGTACCCAGCGTTCGGTGACGGTGGCACCCGGCGCCAACGTGGTCGTGGTGTCGGTGCGGCGTTGGTCGGCGTGCACGGCGCGGGCCCGGTCGATCGACACCTGCAGGGCCGCGCGGACGTCGACGTCGAGGGCGGCCAGTGCCGCCTCCAATTCGGCGGCGGGCACCCGGACGGTTGCCGGCCGCACCCCGTCGAACGATTCGCCGTACTCGAGGGCGGCGGCGGCGCCCCGTTCGGCGACCGCGTCGACGATGGGCCGCACCCTGGGCACCACCGCGTCCACGTCCACGCCGCCGCGTGGCAGCGCGGCCCTGAGTTGCGCAGCGCTCAGTGTGCGGTTGCGCAGGTCGACGCGGGTCATCGTGAACGGGGTCATCGGCTCAATTGTCCCTGATCGGCCTGCGCGAACAAAAATCCATTACTTTCATGACCATGTCCGCCGTATCTCGTAAAGACCACCCCAATAACGCGCCCGGTGTGCCGATGGTGTTTCCGGTCGCGGTGGAGAACTTCCAGGTCAAGTACTTCAACCCGGTCTTCAAGCCGATCGCGCGGTTCCTGCCGGGAATGGCGACCATCAAGCACCGCGGCCGCAAGTCGGGTAAGCCGTACGAGACCATCGTCACCGCGTATCGCAAGGGAAACCTCGTCGCGATCGCGCTCGGCCACGGCAAGACCGACTGGGTGAAGAACGTGCTGGCGGCCGGTGAGGCCGACCTGAAGTTCATTCGCCGCGAGGTGCACCTCACCAATCCACGCATCGTGCCGGCGGGCGGCAGCGCCGACGGGTTGCCGTTCATGGCCCGCGCGCAGGTGAAGAACATGGCCATCTTCGTCGCCGATATCGCTTGACCGCGCTGACAGACTGACTTCATGGCGTGGGAAGTCTGGCTGACGTTCTTCGGTGCGGCGATCGCGATCAGCGTGTCACCGGGCGCAGGCGCCATCCAGTCGATGGCGACCGGCCTGACACACGGTGTGCGGCGCGGCTACTGGAGCATCCTCGGACTCGAGATCGGGTTGATGCTGCAACTCGCTCTCGTCGCGATCGGCCTGGGTGCGGCGGTGGCCAACTCGATCCTGGCGTTCAACATCATCAAGTGGATCGGTGTGGCGTATCTGGTGTATCTGGCTGTGCGCCAATGGCGTACCGCGACCATCGACCTGCGCGAGCAGGTCGGCAAGGCGATGGACGGCGGCCGCCTCGCGCTGCTGGTGCGTGGCTTCCTGGTGAACGCCACCAACCCCAAGGGCCTGGTGTTCTTCCTGGCGGTGCTGCCGCAATTCGTGGTGCCCACCCAACCGCTGCTTCCGCAATACCTCGCGGTCGGCGTGACGATGGTGGCGGTCGACCTCGTGGTGATGGGGTTCTACACCGGGCTGTCGGTGCGCCTGCTGAAGTGGCTGCACACGCCGCGCAAGCAAACGGTGATGAATCGCGTGTTCTCCGGGCTGTTCGCGGGCGCGGCCGTCGTGCTGTCACTGGTGCGCCGCGGGCCGATCACCGCGTGAACACCGTCTTACCCGTCATCGCCGGCCAGGCCGACGGGGCGTCCTGGAACGCGACGACGCGGTCCACTGCGGGGGCGAGATCACAACGCGCCGTGAGCAATTCGAGGATCTCGGGAATGACCGCGCGCGCGTTCACCCGGCCGGTGACGAACCGCAGGCCCCTGGTGTACATCGACAGCAGCGGCAGTTCGACGCCACCCTGGTAGTAGATGCCGGTATCGGTGCACACCCCGTCGGGCCAGGTGGCGCGCATCGTCGCCGCCAGCACGGCGGGGTCGGCGGTGGTGTGCACGGTGATCGGATAGGGCTCCCAGGACTTGTCGGGCTTGACCCGGTCGTGCACGGTGGCGCCCAGCTTCTCGGCCATCGCCAGCCGCTGCGGGTCGGTGTCCAGGTAGTCGACCTGTGCGCCGTAGGCCGATGCGAACGCCGCGGCGTACAGGCCGATCGACAGCCTGCCCGCGACCAGCACCCGGCGCTCGGCGGGATCGAGCGCATCCAGCTCACGCCGATACGGCCCGACGGCGCGCCAGCCGTCGGGGATGTTGTCGGACAACGACGCGACGGCCACTGGGTCGACGTCGTCGGGAAGCCGCACCAGCATCGCGTCGGCGTAGGGCACCAGCAGCAGGTCGGCCATGAAGCCGCCGCCGTCCAGACCTGCCAGCGGCGCCATGCCGTACATCGCCATCAACGGCAACGAGGCGCACGACCCCGTGACGCCGCGCCGGCAGGCGGCGCACGTGCCGCAGTTGATCTGGAACGGCACGATCACCCGATCGCCGACTCTCACGTCGCGCACGGCGTCGCCGACCGCGACCACCTCCGCCACCCCTTCGTGGCCGACGGCGTGCCCGGGCGGCATCGGCAGCCGCCCCTCGGCGACTGCCACGTCCAGGTCGCAACACGCCACCGCGACCGGTCGGACGATCGCCTGTTCAGCGGCGGTTAGCTGCGGGTCAGGAGCGTCTCGCCACGCGTATTCGCCCGCCGCCTCGAACATCAACTGCTGCATGACCGGCCTTTCTTTAGCGACCTTTCAAGTATTGTTGAGCGACCATTCAAGTAAAGTCAAGGGCATGCCTCGTCCGGATCGAAGCCGCGCCGCGCTGCTGGACAGCGCCGCCCTGCTGTTTCGCAGGCAGGGCTACGCCGCCACGGGTGTCAACCAGATCCTGGAATCGGCCGACGTCAAGGCCGGTTCGCTGTATCACCACTTCCCCGAGGGCAAGCAGCAGCTCGCGGCGGCGGTGGTGGACATCGTCGGCAGCGGGATCGAGCGACGGCTGCGGTCGTTCCTCGACAGCGACCTGCCGGTCGCGGACATCGTCGACGCGTGGATCGACCTGATGAGCGCCGGGCTGTCGTCCGATCACCGCGACGGCTGCCCCATCGAGCCCATAGCCACCGAGTCCGTGAACGCCAGCCGGCAAGTGCGCGATGCCTCGGCCAGGGCGTTCGCGGGCTGGTGCGCCGCTGTCGCCGACAGGCTGACGGCCGACGGGTGGCCAGACGACGACGCGCAACAGACCGCGCTCGCGGTCATCGCCCTGCTCGAGGGTGCGCTGATTCTGTCCCGTATCGCGGGCAACACCGGATCCCTGACCGCGGCGAAAGCCGCGGCGCGCACGCTGCTCAGCCCAGCGCGCGGAGCTCACGACGGGAGCTGAGGCCGGGTCACCCGAGCAAAGTTAGCTGACTACGCCGTCGATCGCGTATCGGCGAGATCTTGAAATTGACGTCCGCTGTCGTTAAATTGCGATGCAGAATTCAGTTAATTGCGGAAGTGTCATTTACACAATTGCATAATTGAGGCATTGCTGGCGTCCGCTTCCTTCAGCCGCGCGGCTTGTTCGGGCTCCGAATTCTGCGATCCTGCGGTGGCGTTTGCGCCGATGTCCATCAACAGGTTCGCGAACTTCTTTGCCGCGTCGGCGAGCTCCGGCGGCGTGGCCGGGTCGATCCTGGCGAGCAGATACTGGCCCCCGTCGTACAGCGAGACGCGTGCGTTGGCCGCCACTGCCAGGGTGCCTGTCACGTCTTCTGGCCCGCCGGGGGGCTGCAGATTGGTGTTCAACGAGACGCCCTTGCGGACCACATCCGCGGCGGCGCAGACCTTTGTCTTGGCGTCAGTCCGTTGTGCCCCTGAGTAATTCGGTGACTCGGGAGTGCCTTCCTGGCTCAGGCGGTACAACGCCCAACCGGCCAGAACGACCGCTGCGACGGCCACGACAAGAGTGATGGGAAGAAGAATTCGGGTCCAGCGCGACCCGCCGGATTCGGGGTAGTCGGCGGTGGACTCGATCGATGATGACTCCGGCATGAGGCGATAGTAACGGCGCGAGCAGCCGATCAGGCGTCGCGTCGCGCCCTGCGAGTCGCGGCGGACGGTTTCGCTGCCCCATTTGCAGAATAATTACAATTACACCAATGAATTGCCTTTCCCCTCTCCAGAAAGTGCTAAATACGTTGCTCAGATTGGTTTAGCGGTTAGCCAATTCATCCGGTAAAGCGGAACGGGAACCGGCACCACCCCGGCAAGCGGCGACGGCGCAGACGGCAAGGCCGGTTAGACGTCTAGTCCGACATCCAGCACACGCACGGAGTGGGTGAGGGCACCGACCGCCAGATAGTCGACGCCCGTACCCGCGTACTCGGCCGCGGTCTCCAGCGACAGGCCCCCAGAGGACTCGAGTTTCGTTGCGGGAGAACGGGAATCGCGGCGCTGCACGGCGATCTGGGTCTGCCAGACGGGGAAGTTGTCCAACAGAACCAGCTCGACGTTCTCCGTGAGCACCTCGTCCAGCTGTTCGAGCGAGTCGACTTCCACCTCGCACTCCAGCTCAGGTGCGGCACCGCGAACGGCACGCAGCGCCGCCACCACCGAACCGGCGGCCGCGACATGGTTGTCTTTGATCAACGCCGCGTCGCCCAGCCCCATCCGGTGGTTGACACCGCCGCCGACGCGCACCGCGTATTTCTGCAGCGCGCGAAGACCGGGCAGGGTCTTGCGGGTGTCGCGGATCTTCGCCTTGGTGCCCTCGACGGCGGCGACCCACGCCGCAGTGGTCGTCGCGATGCCCGACAGGTGACACACCAGGTTCAGCATCGTGCGCTCGGCGGTGAGCAGACCCTGGGTCGGCGCCTCGACGACGAGCAGCACCCCGCCGGCATCCAGCCGCGCCCCGTCATCGACCCGCTCCTTGACGCGGTAGCCGTCGGGCCCGATCACCTCGTCGAGCACCAGCAGCGCGAAGTCGACGCCTGCGATGACGCCGGGTTCACGCGTCACCATCGACGCGGTGGTCGTCGCGTCCGCAGGCACCGTCGACAACGTGGTGACATCCGGCCCGTAGCGCAGGTCCTCCTCGAGGGCGCGGGCGATCACCCTTCGAGCTTCGGTCAGCTCGTCGGCGCTGAGTTCCATCAGCACGCCACCGCCGGAAGCAGACTGTGGGCGAACGCCGGATCGGTGTCCGGGAAGTCGGCGCGGTGGTGGCAGCCGCGGGATTCGGTGCGGGCCATCGCCGCGGGGGCGCCCGCGCCCGCCACGGTGGTCAGCGTGACATCTTCGAAGTCACTGCGGGACAGGATGTTTCGCGGCCGCGCGGTGTCGATCTCCTTGGCAAGCCGCTCCAGGCCGTCTGCGTCGCGCACGACGGATGCGTACCGGGTCATCGCGCGCTGCAGGTCGCCCCGCGGCAACGCGCGTCGCTTCGACGGTTCCGGGTACTCCGCGCGACCTGGACCGGCGGCCAGCGCATGGTCGGCGGCGGCCCTACCCGCACGGCCACCGACGACCAACCCCTCGAGAAGGCTGTTGGACGCCAGTCGATTTGCTCCGTGCAGACCGGTGCGCGCCACCTCGCCCGCGGCGAACAATCCGGGGAGTTCGGTGCGCCCGTGCAGATCGGTCACCACGCCGCCGCAACTGTAGTGTGCCCCGGGAACGACGGGGATCGGTTCGCGGGTGGGGTCGATACCGGCAGCGCGGCAGGCCTTGGTCACGGTGGGGAACCGGGCCGGGAAGCCGTCGATGCCGCGTGCATCGAGGTACACACACGGGTCGCCGGTCTGAACCAGGCGGGCGTCGATGGCTGCGGCCACCACGTCGCGCGGCGCCAGATCACCCATCGGATGGACGCCTGCGGTCACCGAACGTCCTTGGCCGTCAACGAGAACCGCGCCCTCGCCGCGGACCGCCTCGGTGATCAACGGCCGCCTGCCGCCGGCGTCGCCGTCGTACAGCATGGTCGGGTGGAACTGGATGAACTCCACGTCGCTGACGGGCAGGCCCGCCCACATCGCCAGCGCGACACCGTCACCGGTGGACCCCTCGGGGTTGGTGGTCGCGGTGTACAGGTGGCCCAGTCCCCCGGTCGCCAGGATCACCGACGGCGCATGCACGATGCCCAGTCCGTCCTCGTTGAGGACGAGCACCCCGGTCACGGCGCCGTCGGCGTGCAGCAGTTCGAGCGCCACGTGGTTGCGCCGGACGTCCAACCGCGCTGCCGCGTTGTCGAGTGCGCGCTGGACTTCGGCGCCGGTCGCGTCGCCGCCGGCGTGAATGATCCGCCGCCGCGAATGTCCACCCTCGCGGGTCAGCGCCCACTGTCCGGGTGCCGCCTCGTCGAAATGCGCTCCGTCGTCGACCAATTCGCGGACCGCACGGTGACCGTCGGCCACGATCGAGCGCACGGCCACCGGATCGCAGAGTCCGGCGCCCGCGGCCAGCGTGTCGGCCACATGCCGGTCGATCGAATCGCCGTCGTCGCGCAGTGCGTCCGGCAGCACCACGGCGATGCCGCCCTGGGCGTAGAAGGTGGCGGTGTCGCCTGCCTTGCTCAGCACCATGACCTTTCGGCCGCTGCGGTGCGCCGCCAATGCCGCGACCAGACCGGCGACGCCGGTGCCGAGGACGACGACGTCGGCACGCTGCTGCCAGTATCCGCGACCTCCGCAGCCGGTCATTCGCCGCCGCCGGGTGTACCGATCTCGATCATCCGCTGCACGCTGGCGCGCGCCAATCGGGCGGTCTCGGGATCGACGTCGACCTCGTCGCGGCCTTCCACCAGGCACCGCAGCAGCGCTGCGGGGGTGATCATCTTCATGAACTTGCACGACGCCCGGTCGTTGACCGCGCGGAAGTCGACTTCCGGTGCGGCGCGGCGCAATTGGTGCAGCATGCCAACCTCGGTGGCAACCAGCACCTGGCGGGCGTTCGTTTCGCGCGCGGCGTCCAGCATGCCGCCGGTGGACAGGATCTTGACCCGGTCCTCGGGGAAGGCGCCTTCGCCTGCCAGGTAGAGAGCCGATGTGGCACAACCACATTCGGGGTGCACGTACAGTTCGGCGTCGGGATGGGTGCGGGCCTGGTCGGCCAGTTCGTCGCCGTTGATGCCGGCGTGCACATGGCATTCACCCGCCCACACGTGCAGGTTCTGCCGACCAGTCACGCGACGCACGTGTGCGCCGAGGAACTGGTCGGGGCAGAACAACACCTCACGGTCTTCGGGGATCGACGCGACGACCTCGACCGCGTTCGACGACGTGCAGCAGATGTCGGTCTCGGCCTTCACCGCGGCGGTGGTGTTGACGTAGGACACCACGACTGCGCCGGGATGTTCGGCCTTCCAGGCCCGCAACTCGTCGGCGGTGATCGAGTCGGCCAGCGAGCAGCCTGCGCGCTGGTCCGGGATCAGCACCTTCTTGTCCGGGCTGAGGATCTTGGCCGTCTCGGCCATGAAGTGCACACCGCAGAACACGATGGTGTCCTCGGGTACGTCCGCGGCGATCCGCGACAGCGCCAAGGAGTCGCCGACATGGTCGGCGACGTCCTGGATGGCCGGCAGTTGGTAGTTGTGCGCGAGCAGCGTCGCACCTCGCAGGTCGGCGAGGCGGCGCACCTCCGCGGCCCATTTCTCGTCGCCGTCCACCCCGGAATATCCGGTCGGGCCAGCGACGATGCGGTCCGCGAGATCGTTCGTAGCCATACGGTCGAGAACCGTCATAGCCAACTCTCCAATCCGTCGAGGTTTTCGACTTATAATCGAAAACATGTCACATACTAGCACCGCCCACGAGGTGCTCGCCGTCGTGTTTCAGGTTCGGGGCCCGACTTCCGCAAGGCCCCCGAAACCCGCACTTCACGTGCTGTTGTGGCAGCGTGCACTGGAACCGGAGGCCGGAAAGTGGTCGCTTCCTGGTGGCCGTCTCGGCGTCGACGAGGATCTGACCAGTTCGGTTCGCAGGCAGCTCGCCGAGAAGGTGGACCTGCGTGAACTTGCTCACCTGGAGCAGTTGGCTGTGTTCTCCGACCCGAAGCGCGTGCCCGACGTGCGCACGATCGCGTCGACGTTCCTCGGTCTGGTGCCCTCCGCCGCAACGCCGGAACTCCCGCCGGACACCCGCTGGCATCCGGTCAGCGACCTGCCGCCGATGGCGTTCGACCACGCCCCGATGGTGGAGCACGCCCGCACCCGCCTCGTCGCCAAGCTGTCCTATACGAACATCGGATTCGGTTTGACGCCAACGGAATTCGCGCTGTCCACGCTGCGCGACATCTACAGCGCGGCGTTGGGCTACCAGGTCGACGCAACGAACCTGCAACGCGTCCTCGAGCGTCGGCACGTCATCACCCGGACCGGAACCACTGCACGCTCGGGCCGCAGCGGCGGTCGGCCCGCCGCGCTGTACCGCTTCACCGACTCGCACTACCGGGTGACCGACGAGTTCGCCGCGTTGCGCCCGCCCGGGTGAGTCGGCTGGATTCTTAACGGCCTCTTAAGGTAAGAATGACCGGATGGACTTGGGCAGCGCGGCGCGGTCGACCGGCGCCGAATGGATCGGCCAGCCACTCCACGAGGAGCTAGAGCGCAGGGCCCGGCCCGTCGTCCCCGCGAAAGACCCCTTCTACCAGCCGCCTGCCGGCTTCGAGCACGCCCGGCCCGGCACGGTGCTGCGCTCGCGCGACGTCGAACTGGCGTTCATGGGCCTGGTTCCCCAGCGGTTCACCGCCACCCAGTTGCTGTACCGCACGACCGACCTCAACGACCTGCCGCAGGCCACGGCTACCACGGTGATCGTGCCTGCGGAACGCGCGTCAGCGGGTCCGATTCCGCTCATCTCCTACCAGTGCGCGATCGACGCGGTGGCGGGCCGCTGTTTCCCGTCGTACGCGATGCGGCGCGGCGCCAAGGCGCTGGGCGCGCTGGCGCAGATCGAGTTCTTCCTGGTGGCCGCTGCACTGGCGGAAGGCTGGGCGGTGTCGGTACCCGACCACGAGGGACCGGGCGGACTGTGGGGCGCGCCGTATGAGCCCGGCTATCACGTGCTCGACGGTGTCCGCGCCGCGTTGAACTACGACCGTCTCGGATTGTCCGCGGGCGGGCCGGTCGGCCTCTGGGGTTACTCAGGCGGCGGCCTGGCCACCGCATGGGCCGCCGAAGTCAGCGGGTCGTATGCGCCCGAGCTCAACATCGTCGGGGCGGTGCTCGGGTCGCCGGTCGCCGACCTCGGCCACGCGTTCCGGCGCCTGAACGGAAGCTTCTACTCCGGGCTGCCCGGCATGGTGGTGGCCGCGCTCACCCATGTCTATCCGGAACTCGACAAGGTCATCCAGGAGCACGCCACCGAACAGGGCAAGGCGATGCTGACCCGGATCGAGAAGATGACGACCGCCCACGCGGTGCTGCGCTTCGTCGGTATGGACATGGGCAAGCTGGTCGATCAGCCGCTCGAGCAGATCCTGCAGACACCAGAAGTCCAGCACGTGTTCGACAGCATCAAGTTGGGCACCGCGGTGCCGACGCCGCCGGTGCTGATCGTGCAGGCCGTGCACGACAGAATCGTCTCCGTCGACGACATCGACGAACTGACGCACACCTACCAGTCCGGCGGCGCGTCGGTGACCTACCACCGCGACATGTTCAGCGAGCACATGCTGCTGCACCCGATGTCGGCGCCGATGACGCTGCGTTGGCTGACCGACCGCTTCAACGGCAAGCCGCTCGACGAGCACCTGGTGCGGACCACCTGGCCGACGCTGCTGAACCCGATGACCTATGTCGGCATGGCGCGGCTGCTCAAGATCGCCGCGAAGGTCGTCACTGGGCGGACGGTAGAGCGTTCTCCGCTGTGACGGCCGGGGCCGGCACGGGTTCCTCGACCGGCGGCCACGCCCCCAGATCGTCGCGCTGGGTGGATACGGCCATCAGCGCGTAAACCAGCGCCGCGACGGCGGCAGGAAACAGGATCGTCGCGGCGATCTGCAGCGGCCCGTGGCCGAAGAACACCGCTGGCGCCTCGACGACGTAATGCACCCGATGTTCCGGTGTGACCGGAGCGGCCGCGACGTCGATCGAGCCGTAGCGCCAATGTGCAAGGGCCGCACCGACACCCGCTGCGGCGCCAGCCGCTGCGGCGCAACCGAGCGTCAGCGCGGCGGTCATCACCGGACCCCGGTGGGCTCGCCACTTCCACACCAGCACCGCGGCGACGACGGCCACCGCAGATGCCATCCCCACCACCATGAACGCCGCGATGAAGAAGTGATCGCCCTCGTTGCCGAGATACGCCGTGACCCGGTTTCCGCTCTTGGTCAGCGCCACGACGCCGTGGATCGGCGGCGCCAGCCACGCCCACAGCGCACCCACCACCGCGCCGGTCGCAGTCAGCGCCGCAACCGTGGTCAGCGCGGCTCTGGCTCGCGAAATGCGGGGTGCCTCAACGTCGCTCATCTAGGTCCTTCGAATCCTGCTCACCGTGGCGCGAGCACTTCGCCAGCCAGCCGTCTGGACGCACCTGCACCACCATGCGCCTGCCGCACTCCGCGCAGAACCGGGGTGGCTCCAAACCGAGTTGGGCGGCCGTGGGAACGGCTCCGCCCGCGGGCTCGCCAGTGTAGACGTTGAACTTGGCCGCCATCTACAGGCTGGCGTTGAGCGCCTTGATCGGCATCTGCAAATCCTCGAGCAGTTCCAGATCGGCCTCGGCCGGCCTGCCGAGCGTCGTCAGGTAGTTGCCGACAATGACGGCGTTGATGCCGCCGAGGATGCCCTTCTTGGCGCCGAGGTCGCCCAGGGTGATCTCGCGGCCGCCCGCGAAGCGAAGCATGGTGCGCGGCAACGCCAGCCGGAACGCGGCCACGGCCTTCAGCGCCTCCGATGCGGGCAGCACGTCGAGGTCGCCGAACGGGGTGCCCGGCCGCGGATTGAGGAAGTTCAGCGGCACCTCGTGCGGATCGAGCTCGGCCAGGTTCGCCGCGAATTCGGCACGCTGCTCCAGGGTTTCGCCCATGCCGAGGATGCCGCCGCAGCACACCTCCATGCCCGCCTCGCGGACCATCTGCAGCGTCTCCCAGCGTTCCTCCCACGAGTGGGTGGTGACGACGTTGGTGAAGAACGACCGCGCGGTCTCCAGGTTGTGGTTGTAGCGGTGCACACCCATCTCTTTGAGGCGGTCCACCTGCTCGGCGGTCAGCATGCCGAGCGAACACGCGATCTGGATGTCGACCTCGTTGCGGATGGCCTCGATGCCTGCGGCGACCTGAGCCAGCAGTCGCTCGTCGGGTCCGCGTACAGCGGCCACGATGCAGAATTCGGTCGCACCGGTCTTGGCGGTCTGCTTGGCCGCCTCGACCAGGCTCGGGATGTCCAGCCACGCGCTGCGCACCGGTGAGGCGAAAAGCCCGGACTGCGAACAGAAGTGGCAGTCCTCGGGGCAGCCGCCGGTCTTGAGGCTGATGATGCCCTCGACCTCGACGTCGGGCCCGCACCAGCGCATCCGCACCTCGTGGGCCAGTTCGAGCAGGTCGTCGAGCCTGTCGTCGGGCAGTTGCAGGATTCGCAGCGTCTGATCCTGGTTCAGGCCCTCGCCGCGCTCCAGCACCTGCTCGCGGGCCTCCGCCAGAATGTCGCTCACCGGTCCTCCATCGTGACTTGAACACGTCGGCCAGGCCGACAGTTGAACACGTCGGCCGGGCCGACAGTTGAACACCGTTCAGGTTAGGGTACCGGTGTGCAGCTCCACAAACGCGACGTGGTCGACGCGGCGACCGCGCTGCTCGACTCCTACGGGATCGCGGACCTGACGATGCGGCGGCTGGCCCGGGAGCTCACCGTCTCCCCCGGCGCGTTGTACTGGCATTTCGCCAACAAGCAGCAGTTGTTGGGTGCGGTCGCGGACCGGATCCTCGAGTCGGTCGACGACCAGCCCGGCGCTTGGCAGCAGCGGGTGACCGGGACGTGCGGCCGGTTGCGTGACGCGCTGTTGTCCCACACCGACGGTGCCGAGTTGGTGTCGGCGAGTTTCGCGTCAGGACAGTCGACCGCGATGGCGCACATCCTGCTGCGGCTGACCGATGCGGTCACCGACGCCGGCGTGGAAGCCGCGCACGCCGGGCTTGCTGCCCGCACCATCCTGTACTACGTCCTCGGCTTCACTGCCGACGAGCAGTCGCGGCTTCAGTGGGACGCGGCGGGCGCCGAACTACCGGAAGCGCAGTCGATCTGGTCGGATGACGACACCGGTCGCTTCGCGTTCGGGATCGGCCTGCTCCTCGCGGGAATCGAAGCGCGGCAAAGCCATCGTCTGTAGGTCATCCCAGTTGCTCGGACACCCACCGGGCCAATTCGGCGCGCGAGTGGATGCTCAGCTTGCGGTAGATGCGAAAGAGATTGGTGTCGACGGTCTTCGGGCTGATGAACAGTTCGGCGGCAATGGCACGATTGGTCATGCCCGACGCGACGAGTTCGGCGACCTGTCGTTCGGACGGCGTCAGCACCGCGACACCGGCGTTGACCGTCACCCTGGCCAGATCGGCACGCGCGCGGTCGGCCCACAACGGAGTCCCCAGCCGCTCGAACGTGTCCAGCGCCTCGCGCAGCGATGCCGAAGCCGCATGTTTCTTTCGCAACCGGCGCTGTAACTGCCCGAGCAGCAACTGAGTTCGGGCACGCTCGAACGGCATCGGGACCCGGTCGTGCTGCGTCATTGCCGCCTCGGCGGCGCGTATCCCGCCGGCCAGGTCACCCCTGGCGGCGAGCAGCATTCCACTGCACCGCCCCGCCACCGCAAGCATCCACGCACGATCCAGTCGAGTGCCGTTGCGCCCCATCAGATCGGTCAGGCGTTGCGCTTCGCCGAGTCGCTCCAACTGGACCATCGACTCGACCGCGTCGCCGACGCAGGACGCCACGATGATCTCGGAGTAGTCCGGATCCGCGAGCAGGCCGTCGATGACCGGTTGCATGACCGCAACGGCCTCCGCATAACGGCCCAGCGACGTCTCGAGGAAACCGAGATTCGCCACCATCCAGCCGCCCAATTCACGGCCCTCGCTACGATCAGACGCATCGAGGGCGACCCTCGCGTCGCTGCGGGCCGCCTCCACCTCGCCCGCGAATGCGGCGAGTGACGAGCGGATCGCGATCGCGCTGAACAGATGGACATCGCCGTCGAGGTGCGCCGCGCGGTCCATGGCGTCGTCCGCGATGCGCCGGGCCTCGTCGAACTCGCCGCTCCAGATCTCGACCATCGCGCGGTGATACGAGATGAAGATCGACTCGCTTTCCTCGCCGTTCTCGATCCGCTGCTGGTGTATCGACCGAAGCTCTCGGCGCGCGACAGCGAGTTCACCGATCCACGCCCGCAGGATCGCGTTCTGCACTCTGGGCTGAAACGCGACCTGCGCCGGTGATTTGTCGTCCTCCAGCGCCAACGCGCGCTGCAGCTTCGCCTCGTCTACCCCTGCGCCGCACATGAACCGCAACACGACCTGCAGGCCGAGGGCGCGACTCAGCAACGTGGGCTGACCGAGCGCCTCTGCGCGCTGGACGGCTTCGTCGATGCGGTTTGCCGAGTCTCGCTTGCGCCCGATGTTGATCAGCACGTATGCGAGTGCCATCAGCATCTGAACCGACAACCCCGCGTCGTCAGCGGCTTCCGGCAGGAAGCCTTCCAAAAGGCTTGCCGCCGAACCGAATCCGTCGGCATACATGACAATGGTGGCGAGCAGGCTGGCCGCGGCGGCACGGGTCCGGCCCGGTTTGAGCCGCTTGATCGCAACGTTGAGCAGCGACCGCGCTGCCTCCGCAGCCCCACTTTCGAAGTGATGTGTCGCAGAGCGTATTTGCCGATCGGGGTCGTCGCCACCGAGCGCGATCGCGAGGTCGAGCAGCTCCGCGGCGGCCGAAGGTGCGCCGCGGTTCCGCGCCATCTGGGCGGCCTCGTCGAGAGCCGCGAGCGTCGTCGCGTCGGCGCTCGTCGCCCCGCGGGCGAGGTGGCGCGCACGCAGCTCCGGCTGCTCCACCACGTCGGCGATGGCGCGGTGCATCGCCCGGCGTTCGGACGGCGCGAAGCCGGCGTAGACGCCGTGCGCCAGCAGTGGATGAGAAAAAGTCAGGCTACCTCCGTTGAGGCGAACGATCCCGTCCGCCTCAGCCGGTTCGAGCAGTTTCGCGACGCGTTCCGTCGAGGTCCCCATCGCCTTCGCGATGACCTCGGTCGAGGGTGCGGACAGACATGCGGCCGCCAGCAGAATGTGCCGAGTGTCCGGATTCAGCCCGTGGATGCGCGCCTCGACCACGTCCGAAAGCGAATCAGGAAGCGATACCTCTCCGCTGGATGTCGCACCGTGAAAAACACGGCCCAACTCGAGCGCGTAGAAGGGGTTGCCGCCCGAGATTTCGTGTATCCGCCTGACCTCTGAGCGGGTGAAGTGCCTGCCCAGGCGACCGGTGAGCAGGTCTGACAACTCACCGATCGAGAACGGAGACAATGCGATCTGCCGCATCGCCGTCGGGTCCCTGACCTGAAGCAGTTCCGTCGCCGCCCGCGTACCGGGCTCGGTGCGACGAGTGGCCAGCACGCCGACCCTGCCGATGAACCGCCGCGCAGCGAAACTCACTGCAAAAAGCGACGAAGGGTCCAGCCACTGCACGTCGTCGATGGCGACGAGCACCGGGGTCTCCGCGGCGAGCGCTTCGACGAGGGCCAGGAAGGCCGCCGCGACCGCGCGGGGTTCGGTGACTCCGTCGGTTTCGTCGGCTCGCAGGAGCACCTGGTCGACGGCTTTCATCTGGGGTTGCGGCAGATGCTCGAGTAACCGTGCCTCGGTTCCCCCGAGCAGGTCGGCCAACGCGCTGTACGCGACGACGGATTCGGCCTGCGCGGGTCGGGTGGTGAGCACCTGCATCGAACGCCCGCGCGCCGCATCGAGAGCGTGCAGGCACAACGTGGTCTTGCCTATCCCGGCTGCACCCTCGACCAGCAACGCCGCCGGGCTTTTACTCGCCAAACCCAAGAAGTCGTCAACTGCCCGTTCTTCATCAGGTCGGCTAATAATCCCCGACACGTACAGAAGAATCTCAGGTTTTGCTGAGGTTGTCAGCGCAACCAATTTCCCAGTCAGCCCGGATGTTGTCGGATGGCTGGGCTAGCGTCTCGAAATGTGATCACCGTCGACGACGTGCGGCGCATCGCCGCGGGATTGCCCCGGGCCTACGAGGTGGTGGTGCGCGACCGGATCAAGTTCCGGGTGGGGCGGATCGTTTTCGTCGCGTTTTCGCGCGATGAGACGGTGATGGGCGTCGGCTTCCCCAAGGAAGAACGGGCGGCGATGGCGGCCGCCGAGCCCGACAAGTTCATGCTGCCGCGTCCATCGGATATGCGGTACAACTGGATCGCCGTCCGACTCGACGCCATCGACCTCGACGAGGTACGCGAACTCGTCGTCGATGCATGGCGGATGTGCGTACCCAAAAAGGTTGCCGCAGAAGTCAACTGATCCGGTATTCGCGTTTGGCGTTGCCGTCCCAGCGACGAATGCCGATCACCTGACCGACGATCTCCGACGGTCGACCGGCTATCCGCAGCGCGCGCCCCAGCTGGCTGGCGTGCAGTCGGCGGGCCATCGTCACGTGTGCGGTCCATTGCCCTGGCAGCGAGTTTGCCATCGGCTCGGGGCGCTGAAACGGCAGACAGCGCAGGCAGACTTCGGCATGCAGGTCCAGCAGCGCCGCCGTCGGTACCAGCAGCCGGGTCAGGATGAACTGGGACCGGCCGAACAACAACGGCGCGCCGATCCGGCACGGGAGGGGAAACCGCGTCGTCAGCGACTGCAGCACCGCGTCGACGTCGCTGTCGATGTGCTCGGCGACGGTCAACGTCGAATGCGGCCTGCTCGCGGGAGCCTGGCTGGGAATTCCCGCCTCCCGCAGCCCGTCCCAGATGTGCCGGACGGCCTCTTCGGTGTCCGGATCGAAGACCACCTCGACGGAGTGGACCATCAGCCCGCCAGGCTCGTGACCCACTGGGTGTCGAAGGCGGCGGCGCTCATCGATTCGAAGTCGCTGGCGCTCGAGGCTCCGACACCCGCAGGCAGCACCGCGCGCACTGCAGCCATCCGTTCCAGCGCGTCACGGTTGCCTGTCTCGGCGACGCCAGGTTCGCGCGGCCACGCCCCGATCACCAGGCCGGCGCATGGAATGTGCTGCGCGGCAAGCGCTTCCAGCGTGAGCGCGGTGTGGTTGAGCGTGCCGAGGCCGGGTGAGACGACGACCAGCACCTGGGCGGCCAGGTCGCGTGCGATGTCGCGCAACGTCACCCCGCCCTGGCCGAGTTCGACCAGCAGACCGCCCGCGCCCTCGACCAACGTCAGCTTTGCATCGACCGCGGTCACCGACCGGACCAGCTCGTCGCGGGTGGGCAGTGCCATACCCGCCCGCTCGGCGGCAGCGGCCGGTGCCAGCGGTTCGGGATACCGCCACGTGCCGTAAAGCGCAGTCACGCCCGCAAGTCGGGCGACGTCGGCGAGGTCGTCGTCTCGGGGGCTACCGGTCTGCACGGGTTTGCACACGGCGACGTCGACACCGGCCTGTCGGGCCGCACATGCGAGCGCGGCGGTGGCCACCGTCTTGCCCACCCCGGTGTCGGTGCCCGTGACGACAAGCGTGCTCACGGCAGATCTGCGAGTACTTCGGTGAGAACCTCGCGCGCCAAAGCCATTTCGTCGTCGGACAGCGACGCCCGCGCCGTCAGCCGCAGCCGTGATGTCCCAGCGGGGACGGTCGGCGGGCGGAAGCAGCCGACCCGCACCCCGCGCTCCAGGCAGGCCGCGGCGGCCGCCAAGGCCACCTCGGGTTCGCCGAGGATCACCGACACCACCGCCGAATCCGGACGCTCGGCCACCCCACACATCTCGGCGAGCGCGGCCGCGTGATCGAGCACCGCCGTGGCTCGCCATGGCTCGTCGATCAGCACGCGAAGCGCGGCCCACGCGGCGCCGACCGCGGCGGGCGCCAAGCCGGTGTCGAAGATGAAGGGTCGCGCCGCGTCGATCAGATGCGCCCGCACCGCGGCGGGCCCGAGCACCACGCCACCCTGGCTGCCCAACGCTTTGGACAGCGTCGTCGTCATCACCACGTCGGGCGCACCGGCGAGGCCGACCTCGTGCAGCAGGCCCCGCCCTCCGCTGCCGCGCACGCCGAGGCCATGCGCCTCGTCGACGATCAACAGTGCGCCGTGCCTGCGGCACACGTCGTGCAGGGCGCGCAGCGGTGCCAGCACACCGTCGGCGGAGAACACCGAGTCCGTCACCACGACGGCGCGCTCTTCATCCCTGGCGGCCAGTGCCGCCTCCACAGCGGCGAGGTCCCGATGCGGCGTCACCACGACGCGGGCCCGCGACAACCGGCAGGCGTCCACCAGCGACGCGTGGGTCAGCGCATCCGACACCAACAGCGACCCCGCCCCGGACAGCGACACGACCGCCCCGAGGTTGGCGGTGTAGCCCGACGAGAACACGAGTGCCGATTCCGCGGCGACGAACTCCGCGAGCGCGGCCTCGAAGCCTTCGTGCAGTTCGGTGTTGCCGGTGACCAGTCGCGACCCGGTCGAACCGGCGCCCCAGGTGCGCAGCGCGTCGACGCCGCCGTCGATCACGGCGGGGTGTTGCGACAGCCCGAGGTAGTCGTTGGAGGCCAGGTCGAGGTCGGCGCCGACCGGCGGACGCGTGCGCAGGGAGCGACGAAGCCCGGCCGCGCGGCGCTGCTGCTCGACGTCGTCGAGCCAGGCCAGCGGGGAAAGACCGACACGCGTCACCTGGTCACCTCCGGACGGACTTGCACGCGTCGGCCGAGCCGACAATTGAACGCGTCGGCTGAGCCGACAATTGAACGCGTCGGCTGAGCCGACAATTGAACGGTGTTCAGGTTAGCGCATCGGCGACGCCCAACATCGCCGAGGTGATCTGCGCGATCTCGGCATCGGTGCAGATGTAGGGCGGCATCACGTAGATCAGATTGCGGAACGGGCGCAGCCAGACGCCGTGCCGCAGCGCCGCGGGTGTCGCGATGCGCAGGTCGACCGGTTTGGTCATCTCCAGCACCCCGATCGCCCCGAGCACCCGCACATCGGCGACCCCAGGCAGGTCCGCCGCGCCGGCCAGCCCCTGCCGCAACCCTGCCTCGATCGTGGAAACCCTTGCCCGCCAATCCTGTTCGACCAGCAGCTCGACCGCGGCCACACCGACAGCGCACGCCAGCGCGTTGGCCATGAACGTCGGACCGTGCATCAGCGCACCGGGCTCATGCGTGCTGATCGTGTCCGCGATGTCGCGGGTGCACAGCGTCGCGGCCAGCGTGATGTAACCGCCGGTGATCGCCTTGCCGACACACATGATGTCGGGGCGCACCCCCGCGTGATCGGCCGCGAACAGCTCACCCGTGCGGCCGAAGCCGGTGGCGATCTCGTCGAAGATCAGCAGCACACCGTGGCGGTCGCAGATCGCGCGCAGATCGACCAGATACCGGGGGTCGTGAAACCGCATCCCGCCCGCGCCCTGCACGACGGGTTCGACGATCACCGCGGCGAGTTCGTCGGCGTGTTCGGCCAACTGCTTCTCGAACGCCGCGACGTAGCCGTCGTCGTAGTCGGTGGGCACCTGGGGTGCGAACTCCTGGCGGGCCAGGACGTCGGTCCACAACTGGTGCATGCCGCCGTCCGGGTCGCACACGCTCATCGGTGTGAACGTGTCGCCGTGGTAGCCACCGCGCCACGTCATCAGCCGATGCCTGTCGCCACGTCCGATGCTGCGCCAGTACTGCAGCGCCATCTTGACCGCGACTTCCACCGACACCGAACCGGAGTCGCTGAAGAACACCGTGTCGAGCCCGTCAGGCGTGATCTGCACCAGCAGCTCGGCCAGCCGGGCGGCCGGTTCGTGCGTCAGCCCACCGAACATGACGTGGTTCATCGTCGCCAGTTGGCGGGTGATCGCCGCATCCAGCGCGGGATGTCCGTGGCCGTGGATCGCGGTCCACCAGGACGCCATCGCGTCGAGCACCTCGATCCGCTCACCGTCGTCGATCAGTGTCAACCAGGCGCCCTTGGCGCCGACCGCCACCACCGGGGCCAGCGCCTCGGCACCGATGGTGCTGTACGGGTGCCAGACGTGCGCGGCGTCGATCGCGCTGATCTCCGCGGGGGTCAACGCCTTCTGTAAAACCACCCTGATCCTTTGCTCGGTGGCTGCGACCGGTCGGCTGCGGCATGAGGCGGCAGCCGATCTTGGGTAGATTAACCGTCGACCATGATGACCCTCGCTCCTGCCCGGCCTGCGGCCGTCACCGATCCGGGTGCCAACTCGCGCGTCGCCATGGGGACGCGTGAATCGGGTTTCTACCGCCACGATTTGGACGGCCTGCGTGGCATCGCCATCGCGCTGGTCGCGGTGTTCCACGTGTGGTTTGGCCGGGTTTCCGGCGGCGTCGACGTCTTCTTGGCGTTGTCCGGCTTCTTCTTCGGTGGCCGCCTGCTGCGCACCGCGCTGAAGCCCGGCACGTCGCTGTCCCCCGTGCCCGAAGTGACCCGACTTGTTCGTCGGCTGCTGCCCGCTCTCGTCGTGGTGCTCGCCGCCGCCGCGGTGCTCACCATCCTGGTGCAGCCGGAGACGCGCTGGGAGACGTTTGCTGACCAGAGTCTGGCCAGTCTCGGCTACTTCCAGAACTGGGAGCTTGCCAACACCGCTTCGGACTACCTTCGCGCGGGCGAGGCGGTCAGCCCGCTGCAACACATCTGGTCGATGTCGGTGCAGGGGCAGTTCTACATCGGCTTCCTGGCGCTGATCTTCGGGTTCGCCTATCTGTTGCGTCGCAGACTCGGCAAGTACATGCGGATTACGTTCGTGCTCCTACTGAGCGCGTTGACCATCGCGTCGTTCGTCTACGCGATATTTGCTCACAACGCCGATCAGGCGACCGCTTATTACAACAGTTTCGCCAGGGCGTGGGAGTTGCTGCTGGGTGCGCTGCTTGGCGCCGTGGTGCCGTACGTGCGCTGGCCGATGTGGTTGCGCACGACGGTCGCCGTGGTGTCGTTGGCGGCGATTCTGTCGTGCGGCGCGCTGATCGACGGGGTCAAGGAGTTCCCCGGTCCGCTGGCCCTGGTGCCCGTTGGCGCCACCATGCTGTTCATCCTGTCGGCGGCCAATCGGCAGACCGATCCGAAGACCGCGGAGCGCCTGCCCGCTCCGAACCGGTTACTGGCCACCGCCCCGTTCGTGACGCTCGGCGGCATGGCGTACTCGCTGTACCTGTGGCACTGGCCGCTGCTGATCTTCTGGCTGTCGTACACCGGTGAGCCGAAGGTCAACTTCGTCGAGGGCGCCGCGGTGCTACTGGTCTCCGGTCTGCTGGCCTGGCTGACGCTGCGGTACGTGGAGACACCGCTGCGGTACCGCGCCTCGGCGAAGGCGGCCAAGCCTGCGCCCGCCGTGCCGTTGTGGACCCGGTTGCGCCGCCCGACGATCGTGATGGGTTCGATCGTCGGACTGCTGGGCGTCGCGTTGACGGCGACCGCGTTCGGATGGCGCGAACACGTCACCGTGCAACGCGCGAACGGCAAAGAGCTGGCGAACCTTTCGCTGCGCGACTATCCCGGCGCCACCGCGTTGATCAATCACGCGAAGGTGCCCAAGCTGCCGATGCGCCCGACGGTGCTCGAGGCCAAGGACGACCTGCCGGAAACCACGCTCGACGGCTGCATCAGCGACTTCGACAACAGCGACGTCGTCGACTGCACGTTCGGCGACAAGGAAGCCACCCGCACCATCGCGCTGGCGGGCAGTTCCCATGCTGAGCACTGGATCACCGCGTTGGACCTGCTCGGCCAGATGCACCACTTCAGGGTCGTCACCTACCTGAAGATGGGTTGCCCGTTGACCACCGAACAGTTGCCGTTGGTGATGGGCGACAACCGCCCGTACCCGGGCTGCCGGGTGTGGAACAACCGGGTGCTGCCGAAGTTGATCGCCGATCGTCCCGATTTCGTGTTCACGACGTCGACAAGGCCGTGGAACATCAAACCCGGTGACGTGATGCCGTCGTTCTACATCGGCATCTGGCAAGCGTTGTCCGACAACAACATTCCGATCCTCGCGATGCGTGACACCCCGTGGATGGTCCGTAACAACAAACCGTTCTTCCCCGCCGACTGTCTGGCCCGCGGCGGTAACGCGAACTCCTGCGGCATGAAGCGATCCGACGTACTGTCAGAGCACAACCAGACATTGGACTTCGTCAGGCAGTTTCCGTTGCTGAAGCCGCTCGACATGAGCGATGCGGTGTGTCGGAAGGACATCTGCCGCGCCGTGGAGGGGAATGTGTTGCTGTACCGCGACTCCCACCACATCTCGACCACCTACATGCGCACCATGACGAACGAACTGGGGCGCCAGATCGGCCTGGCCACCGGCTGGTGGCAGCCCTGATGTCATCCCCGGGGCCTGCATCGGTGCCGACCGTCTGGCCTGGTGAGGCCTACCCACTCGGGGCCACCTACGACGGCGCAGGCACCAACTTCTCGCTGTTCTCCGAGGTGGCCGAGCGGGTTGAGCTGTGCCTGCTCGCCAAGGACGGCAGCGAGCAGCGCATCAACCTGGACGAGGTCGACGGGTACGTCTGGCACTGCTATTTGCCGACGGTCACTCCCGGCCAGCGCTACGGCTACCGCGTCTACGGCCCGTGGGATCCGTCGGCCGGCCACCGGTGTGATCCAAGCAAGCTGCTGCTCGACCCGTACGGCAAGTCATTCCACGGCGACTTCGACTTCAGCCAGGCGCTGTTCTCCTACGACCTGCAGGCCGACGACCTGGCGTCGGGCGGCACACCGCCGCGGATCGACTCGCTGGGCCACACGATGACCAGCGTGGTGATCAACCCGTTCTTCCAGTGGGGATCGGATCGCGCTCCGCGCACGCCGTATCACGAGACGATCATCTACGAGGCTCACGTCAAGGGCATGACGCAGACCCATCCGGGCATCCCGGAGGAACTCCGCGGCACCTACGCCGGGCTGGGCCATCCGGCGATCATCGACCACCTCAAGTCGTTGAACGTCACCGCGATCGAGCTGATGCCGGTGCACCAGTTCCTGCACGATCACCGGCTGATCGACCTGGGGTTGCGAAATTACTGGGGGTACAACACCTTCGGCTTCTTCGCGCCGCACCACCAGTACGCGGCCAACAAGCACGCCGGCGGTGCGGTGGCCGAGTTCAAGACCATGGTGCGGTCGTTCCACGAAGCGGGCATCGAGGTGATTCTCGATGTCGTCTACAACCACACTGCCGAGGGCAATCACCTCGGCCCCACCATCAACTTTCGCGGCATCGACAACGCCGCCTACTACCGGTTGGAGGACGGTGACCTGCGGTTCTACCGGGATTTCACCGGCACCGGCAACAGCCTCAACGCACGCCACCCGCACACGCTGCAGTTGATCATGGACTCGCTGCGGTACTGGGTGCTGGAGATGCACGTCGACGGCTTCCGGTTCGATCTCGCAGCGGCGCTGGCCCGCGAGTTCTACGAGGTCGACCGATTGAGCGCGTTCTTCGATCTGGTGCAGCAGGATCCGGTGGTCAGCCAGGTGAAGCTGATCGCAGAACCGTGGGACGTCGGCGAAGGCGGCTACCAAGTCGGCAATTTTCCAGGTTTGTGGACCGAATGGAACGGGAAGTATCGCGACACTGTGCGCGATTACTGGCGGGGCGAGCCCGCAACCCTCGGCGAGTTCGCCTCGCGGCTGACCGGTTCCTCGGACCTCTATGAGGCCACCGGCCGCCGCCCTGGCGCGAGCATCAACTTCGTCACCTGCCACGACGGCTTCACGTTGGCGGACTTGGTGTCCTACAACGAGAAGCACAACGAGGCCAACGGCGAGGACAACCGCGACGGCGAGAGCCACAACCGGTCGTGGAACTGCGGCGTGGAAGGCCCGACGGACGATCCGGAGATCCTGGCGTTGCGCGCCAAGCAGATGCGCAACATCATGGGCACGCTGATGATCTCGCAGGGCACCCCGATGATCTCGCACGGCGACGAGATCGGGCGCACCCAGGGCGGCAACAACAACGTCTACTGCCAGGACTCGGAGATCTCCTGGATGGACTGGTCACTGTGCGAGACCAACGCCGACCTGCTCGACTTCACCCGTCGCGTCACCAAGCTGCGGCACGACCATCCCGTCTTCCGCAGACGGCGCTTCTTCGAGGGCAAACCGATCCGCACCGGCGGCCAGGTCCGCGACATCTCGTGGCTGACACCGGCGGGCAAGGAGATGACGCCCGAGGACTGGGGCACCGGGTTGGGCAAGTGCGTCGCGGTGTTCCTCAACGGCGAGGCCATCCCCACCCCCAATGCACGCGGCGAGCGGGTCGTCGACGACTCATTTCTGTTGTGCTTCAACGCACACGACAAGCCGCAGGACTTCGTGACCCCGAAGGGCAACTACGCCAAGGAGTGGACCGCCGTGCTCGACACCGCCGACGCGACGGGATCCACCGAACTGGTCGTCACGGCAGGCAAGAAGATCTCGCTGCACTCGAGGTCCCTGCTTGTGCTGCGTAAGACCGCCTGACACATGGCTTCTCGAGTGCTTTCGACGTATCGCCTCCAGATGCGGGGTGACTGCTTCACCTTCGACGACGCCATCGCGGTGCTGGACTATCTCGACGACCTCGGCGTCTCTCACCTGTACCTGTCGCCGATCCTCACCGCCGCCGACGGTTCGACACACGGCTACGACGTCACCGACCCCACCACCGTCTCCCCCGCCCTCGGCGGCGCGGAGGGATTGGCGCGGCTCTCGGCCGCGGCCAGACAACGCGGCATGGGCCTGGTCGTGGACATCGTGCCGAACCACGTCGGCGTCGACGATCCGACCCAGAACCGCTGGTGGTGCGACGTGCTGGAGAAGGGCCGGAATTCGCCCTACGCCTCGTATTTCGACATCGACTGGGACCTCGATCCGCAAGGCCGGATCGTGCTGCCGGTGCTGGGTTCCGATGACGACGACGCCCCGCCGAACTATCCCGCCGACCAGACGCACTACCGCCCGATCGGGTGGCGCAACGGCATCTGCGGATATCGCCGGTTCTTCTCCATCACGTCGCTTGCGGGGCTGCGCCAGGAAGACCGCGCGGTGTTCGACGCCACCCACACCGAAGTCAAGCGCTGGTTCACCGACGGCCTCGTCGACGGCATCCGGATCGACCACCCCGACGGATTGTCAGATCCCGCAGGCTATCTCGTATGGTTGCGGGAACTGGTCGGGCCGCAGGCGTGGATCGTGATCGAGAAGATCCTGGCCGTCGACGAGCCACTGGAGACGACGCTGCCCGTGGCGGGAACGACCGGTTACGACGCGTTGCGCGAAATCGGTGGGCTGTTCCTCGATCCGGCGGGCGCCGAACCGCTCACCGCGCTGTTCAACTCGACCGGCGCCGACTACGACGAGATGCCGGTGTTGGCCCGCAGGCTGAAGGCCGAAGCGGTCACCGACACACTGGGAAGCGAATTGGCGCGGCTGCACCGCACGATCGTCTCCGCGACGGGCACCGACCACCCGGAAATCCCAAGGGCGGTCGCCGAACTGATCAGCCGGGTGCCGGTCTACCGCTGCGACTACCGGTCGCTGTCGCTGGTGCTGTCCGAGGCGCTGGCCGAAACAGTCACGACCGTCCCGGAATTGGCAGAACCGCTGACCATCGTGGCGTCGGCCGTGTCGGCCAGCACCGAGTCGGCGGTGCGACTGCAGCAGCTGTGTGGTGCGGCGACCGCGAAGTCGATGGAAGACTGCCTGTTCTACCGGGACGCCCGGTTGGTGTCGCTGAACGAGGTGGGCGGAGAGCCCAAGCGGTTCGGGGTCAGCGTCGCGGAGTTCCACGAGCGCGCCGCGACAAGGGCCCGGCTCTGGCCGCATGCCATGGTGGCGTTGACCACCCACGACACCAAACGCGGTGAAGACGTGCGGGCCCGTATCGGGCTGCTGTCGCAGGTGCCGTCGCTGTGGGCGGAGCTGGTCGGCAAGTGGGCGCTACAGACACCCCCGCCGGACGCGTCCACCGGGCTTTTCCTGTTGCAGAACATGTTCGGCGTGTGGCCGGTCGACGGTGTGGTGACCGACGAGCTGCGCGACCGGTTGCACGGTTACGCCGAGAAGGCCATCCGGGAAGCCGCGACGCACACGTCGTGGAACGATCCCGACATCGCGTTCGAAAAAGCCGTGCACGAGTGGCTGGACGCGGTGCTGGACGGTCCGATCGGGGCCGGCCTGACGTCGTTGGTCGGCCGACTCGACGAACACGCCCACAACGACAGCCTCGGCCAGAAGCTGGTGGCGCTGACCGCGCCGGGGGTGCCCGACGTGTATCAGGGCACCGAGTTGTGGGAGGACAGCCTCGTCGACCCGGACAACCGGCGGCCGGTGGATTACGCTGCGCGACAGCAGGCTTCGCAACATCCGAAGCTGACGGTGACGCGCGCCGCCCTGCGGCTGCGTCGCGACCGTCCGGACACGTTCGTCGACGGCGGCTACACGCCGCTGCTGCCCCAGGGCGCGGGCGCCGAACACCTCGTGGCCTTTCTTCGCGGTGACGACGTAGTGACCGCGGTGACCCGGCATTCTGTCCGGCTGGCCGAAACCGGCTGGGGCGATACCACATTGGTGCTACCCGACGGCGAATGGACCGACCGCATCAGCGGCAACCGGTGGTCAGGACGTGTCGCGGCACCCGACCTCTTCGCAGCGGCTCCGGTCGCGTTGTTGGAGCGAACCGATGACTGATTTCGCAGTGTGGGCGCCGCGGCCGCAGCAAGTACGCCTCGACGTCGACGGCACCCTGTATCCGATGAACCGGTCCGACGACGACTGGTGGCGAGCCTCGGTCGACACGGCGCCCGACGCGCGGTACGGCTTCGTCCTGGACGACGACCCGAAGGTGCTGCCCGATCCACGGTCGGCCCGCCAACCCGACGGTGTACACGAACGGTCGCAGCTGTGGCAGCCCGCCACCGATGCGTGGACCGACGACGACTGGGCGGGCCGCTCGATCGAGGGCCGGGTGATCTACGAGCTACACGTCGGCACCTTCACCCCGCAGGGCACCTTCGACTCGGCCATCGAGAAACTGGACTATCTGGTCGATCTGGGTGTGGACTTCGTCGAGCTGATGCCCGTCAACGCATTCGGCGGGACGTACGGGTGGGGCTACGACGGCGTGCTCTGGTACGCGGTGCACGAACCCTACGGCGGCCCCGACGGTCTGATCCGGTTCATCGACGCCTGTCACCGACGCGGCCTCGGCGTGCTGATCGACGCGGTGTTCAACCATCTCGGCCCGTCGGGAAACTACCTTCCGAAGTTCGGGCCGTACCTGTCGACGGGCAGCAACCCGTGGGGCGAATCGATCAACATCTCCGATGCCGACGCCGACGAGGTGCGCCGCTACATCATCGACTGCGCGCTGCGGTGGATGCGCGACTTCCACGCCGACGGATTGCGCCTGGACGCGGTGCACGCACTGGTCGACACCACGGCGATCCACATCCTCGAGGAACTGTCCGCCGAAACCGACGCGCTCGCCGAGGAACTCGGCAGGCCGTTGTCGTTGATCGCCGAAAGCGATCTCAACGATCCGCGGTTGATCACCACGCGCGACCGCGGCGGCTACGGCATGACGGCGCAATGGGACGACGACATCCACCACGCGATCCACGCGGCGGTCTCGGGCGAACAGCAGGGGTATTACGCCGATTTCGGATCGTTGCAGACGCTGGCGCAGACGTTGAAACACGGCTACTTCCATGCGGGCACCTACTCGTCGTTCCGGCACCGGCGCCACGGCCGCCCGCTGGACACCGGGAGCATCCCCGCCACCCGGCTGCTGGCATACACCATGACCCACGACCAGGTGGGCAACCGCGCGACCGGCGATCGGCCGTCGCAGAACCTCACCTTCGGACAGCTGGCCGTCAAGGCCGCGCTGGCAATCGGATCCCCCTACACCGCAATGCTTTTCATGGGCGAGGAATGGGGTTCGTCATCCCCGTTCCAGTTCTTCAGCTCGCATCCCGAACCCGAGCTGGCGAGGGCCACCGCGGAGGGCCGCAAGCGGGAGTTCGCCGAACACGGCTGGAACGCCGACGAGATCCCCGATCCGCAGGACCCCGCCACCTATGAGCGGTCCAAGCTCGACTGGTCCGAGATCGACGACGGCGAGCACGGTCGGCTGCGCAGGCTCTATCAACAGCTGATCGCGTTGCGGCACAACGAACCCGACATGGCCGATCCGTGGCTGGACGACATGACCGTCGACTACGACGAGGACGCCCGATGGATCGTGATGCACCGCGGTTCGTTGGCCATCGCATGCAATCTCGGCACCGAGCCCGTCGACGTCCCCGTCGCCGGTGAAGTGGCTTTGGCGTCGGGCGAGCCCGCGGTACAGGCAAAAGCCACCCGGTTGGGCGGACATTCGTTCGCGGTCCTGCGCCGCGCCGATCAGAGCAGGTAGCGGTACGCCGGCGAGCCCGGCTCCAGCGGCTCGACGTGGATGTCGGACGCCTTCATCCGCTCCAGCAGACCCTCGAAGTCGGCCGCCGAACCCAACTCGATGCCGACGAGCGCCTCACCGGTGTCGCGGTTGTTGCGCTTGACGTATTCGAACAGCGTGATGTCGTCGTTCGGCCCGAGCACGGTGTCCAGGAACCGGCGCAGCGCCCCTGGCTCCTGGGGGAAGTCCACCAGGAAGTAGTGCTTGAGACCGAGGTGCACCAGCGAGCGCTCGAGCACCTCGTTGTACCGCGACACGTCGTTGTTGCCACCCGAAATCAGGCACACCACAGTCGACTCCGGCTCGATGTTGGCCTCCATCAACGCGGCCACCGAGAGCGCACCCGCCGGTTCGGCGATGATGCCCTCGTTCTGGTACAGGTCGAGCATCGCGGTGCATACCGCGCCCTCGTCGACCGTGGTGATCGACACCATGTCCCCGGCCGCGGCTAACGCCGCGTAGGGCCGAGCCCCGGCCCTGTTCACCGCGGCACCGTCGACGAACTGGTCGACGTGCTCCAGCGTCACCGGCTCCCCCGCGGCCAACGCCGCGATCATCGCCGCCGCCCCCGCGGGTTCCACGCCGAGCACCGACGTGTTCGTCGTCCGCTCGGCCAGATAGGTGGTGATGCCCGAGATGCAGCCACCGCCGCCGACCGGCACGATCACCAGGTCCGGCTCCTCGTCGAGTTGGTCGAGGATCTCGGCGGCGATGGTGCCCTGACCCGCCATCGTGCGCAGGTCGTCGTACGGCGGCACCAATGTCGCGCCGGTCCTGGCGACGTCATCGAGCGCCGCCGCGGCGGCCTCGTCGTAGGTTTTGCCGACCGCGATCAGCTCGATGAATTCGCGGCCGTGGTAGCGGATGCGGTCACGCTTCTGCTTCGGCGTCTTGGCGGGCACGTACACCCGGCCGTGGATGCCCATCGAGCGGCACGCCATCGCGAAACCCTGGGCGTGGTTGCCCGCCGACGAACACACCACACCAGCGGCGATCTCCTCGTCGGACAACTGCATCAGCAGGTTGTGCGCACCGCGCAGCTTGTACGACCGGACCGCCTGCAGGTCCTCGCGCTTCAGGTAGACCGTCGCGCCGGTGGCCTCCGAAAGCCGCTCGCTGTACTGCAGCGGGCTGCGCAGCACCACGCCGGAAATTCGCTGAGCGGCCTCGTCGATGTCGGCCGCGGACAGCGGTGACGTCAAGGGGCTCTGGCTCAGTTCAGCGGACACCGATCAATGGTGCCACCAACCAGCGGTTATCCGGAAATCGGAGTGAGCACGAAGACCGGAATCTGCCGGTCGGTCTTCTTTTGGTACTCGGCGTAGTCCGGCCAGGCCTCGACGGCGCGCTCCCACCAGACGGCCTTCTCGTCGCCGACCACCTCGCGGGCCTCGTATTCCTTGGTGACCTCGCCGTCCTGCAGTTCGACGCGCGGGTGTGCCTTGATGTTGTAGTACCAGACCGGGTTCTTCGGAGCCCCACCCAGCGAAGCCACCACCGCGTACTGGCCGTCGTGCTCGACCCGCATCAGCGGCGTCTTGCGGATCTTGCCGGTCTTGGCGCCGACCGTGGTCAGCAGAATCAGGGGCTTGCCCTTCATGTCGACACCGTCGGTGGTGCCGGCTTGCATGATCTTGTCGGCGTGGTCGCGCACCCAGTCGGATGGGCTCGGTTCGTAGTCTCCGGAAAGTGGCATTCCGCCAGCTTAGACCCGCTAGCAAAGCAGGCCACCGACCCGTGTTTCGGTTGACCGAAAACTCAATTGCGAGATATCGTCAAAACATGACCGTGCGGGACGAAGTCAGCATCGCCGGCGTGCCATGGCCGGTGTACAAGCTGCTCGCGCTTGCCATCGCGTTCGTCGTCCTGGTGATCGTCGCCGTCGCGACCGGCAGCGCCGCGCCGTCGGTACTGGCCGCCGCGGCCGCAGGCACCATGGTCTGGTTGACGCTGGGCGCGTTCCAGCGCCGCTAGGCCTCCACCAGCCGCCGCAGCGTCTCCAGGTCCGCGGCCACCGCCGCGACGTCGGCGTCGAACTGCTCCTCCGTCATACCGTCGCGTCGGCGCACGGTGAACAGCACCTCGCAGCGGTCCTCGCCGACGCCGCCCGGAATCACCCGCATCGGGTTGTAGACCGCTTCGCCGGTCGGCAGTCGCACCACATGGTCGAGCACGCCGAACGCGTTGGCCGGCGTGAACTCGACGGTGACCTGTCCCATCGGCGAGTTGGCCATCCACCCGTCGGCGGTCTGCCGCAGGCCGCCCTCGGCCAACCCGGCCGCCCACCTCGGCCAGGTGTGCGGGTCGGCGGCGAATTCGTAGACGGTGCCTGGCCCGGCTTCGATCCATCTGCTGACGTGTCGCGACTCCATCTGTCCATCGTGGCGCACACACTGACCTGATGGACACCACACCGGAACCGTCGAAGGCCGTCGACGAGTTCGTGAAGCGCGCCGAACTCCTTGCCTCGCACACCGAGCGCCACATCCCGTCGTGGCTGCGGCCGGGCGATCCGGAAAGCCGGCTGCCGGTGCTGGCCGCGTTGATCGCCGCGATCACGCTGCAAATGGTGATCTCGAAGAGTTATGTGCTGGTTCCGCGCTGGCCGCTGGTCATCGCCGAGGTGCTCCTGCTGGCCGTCCTTGTGGTGCTCAACCCGCTGCGACTGACCCGTTCCACGCTGCTCGGCAAGTACGCGACGTGGGTGCTGTTGGGCGCCATCACGCTGGACAACACGCTGTCGGCCATCGTGTTGGACGCCCGCATCATCACCGGCGAAGTGAGCAATGACGCCGCCCTGCTGCTTGGCAGCGGCTCGGCAATATTCGTCACCAACATCATCGTGTTCGGTATCTGGTACTGGGAATTGGACCGCGGCGGGCCGTTCGCGCGGCGCGCGGGCACGCGTCCGTACCCCGATTTCATGTTCCCTCAGATGGATCCCGACACCGCGAAGCTGGCCAGGCCCGGGTGGCGCCCGATGTTCGTCGACTACCTCTACGTCAGCTTCACCAACGTGGTGGCGTTCTCGCCGACCGACACCATGCCGTTGTCGCGGTGGGCGAAGATGATGATGACGGTGCAGGCGATGGTCGCACTGACCACCGCCGGACTCGTAATCGCAAGGGCGGTGAACGTTTTGGGCTGATCGTTCAGCCGAGAAACAGGAGTACGTTCACGGTCATGGGAATCGCAACCGCTGCACTGACACCCGTCGAACAGACCGCATTTCTCACCGAATACGCCAGAGCGTTGGACAGCCGCTGGGCGCGACCGATCCTCGGCGACACGCTTGCCGACGACGTCGTCGGCAAGATCGACTACGACTTCGCCGGGTTGGGCGTGCAGACCAGTGTGATCTGCCAGACCGCGCTGCGCGCAAGAATGCTCGACGATCGAGTGCGCGCGTTCATCCGTCGGCATCCGGATGCCGTTGTCGTCGACCTGGGCGCCGGCCTCGACAGCGGCTTCTACCGGGTGCAGCCACCGGCCTCAGTGGATTGGTACAGCGTCGATCTGCCCGGCGTCATGGCGCTGCGCGACGAGGTGCTGCCCGCCGACCCGCATTCGCATTCGGTGCCGGTGTCGCTGACCGAAAAGCGTTGGCCGGAAACGATTCCGGCGGATCGCCCGACGATACTGATCGCCGACGGGTTGTTCGCCTTCCTTCCAGAAGCGGTCATCGTCGACGTGTTCCTGCGGATCACCGAGCACTTCCGCACCGGCGAGTTGGCATTCAACGACTACGGACGCATCGGCTGGTTCAGCAAGCTGGCCATCAGGGTCGCACCGCAGAAGATGTTCAAAGACGTCGGAAGCCAGTGGGGCTACGCAGGATTCAAGGACGCGCACCACCCCGAGACGTGGAACCCGCGGATGACGTTGGTCGAGGAGGCCAGTCTGACCCACCAACCGGAGATCGACCTGTTCCCGGGCTGGATCCGGGTGGCGACCAAACTGGCCGGCACGAGCAAGGCCGGCGCGCGTAAGGCCCGAATCCTGCGCTACGCGTTCTGATTTCACTTATGACCCGCGAGACTACGGATTCTGACGAATTCTGGGCCGAATCTCGTCAGAAACCGTAGTCTCGGGTCCGTATGCGTGCTAGCCGCCGAGGCAGCCGGGTCCCAACAGTGCCTTCAGGTCGCCCATCAACGCCGACGACGGTGTCACCCGCAGCGAGGCATCCAGTTCCAGCGTGGTGATCCGCTCACCGCTGATGAGTCGCAGATGCACCTGCGACGTGCCGGGATGCCGCGCCAGCACCTGTTTGAGCGCCGACACCTTGTCGACGGTGCACTGCCGCGTCGGCAGGCTGACCGCCAGCGGTCGGTCCACCTGCGCGCTGGAGAAGTCCGGCACCACGAGTTCGTGTGCGATCAACGCGATCCGGTCGTCGCGCGCGGCCACCTTCGCCTTGACCAGCACCACCGCGTCGTCGGTGATCTCGCCGCCGTACATCGAGTAGGTCTGCGGGAAGAACAACACCTCGATGCCGCCGGTGAGGTCTTCCAATTGCGCTGACGCCCAAGGCAAACCGTTCTTGTTGACCCTGCGGTTCACCGACGCGAGGATGCCGCCGACCACCACCTGGGCGTCGTTGGCGACGTCCCCGTCGAGGATGGCCGGGATCTGCGTGTCAACCTGCATGGCCAGCAGGTGCGCGACGCCGTTCAGCGGATGCCCCGACACGTAGAGACCCAGCATCTCGCGCTCGAGCGCCAGCTTGTGCTTGTCCTCCCACTCCTCGTCGGGCACCTTGATGGTGAACACCGCGTCGGTCGCGGTGTCCGCGCCGCCGAAGAGGTCGAACTGGCCCATCGCCTCGGCCTTCTTGGTGCCGAGCACCGAGTCGACCGCGTCGGTGTGAATCAGGAACAGCCCCTTGCGCGGATGCCCCAGCGAGTCGAACGCCCCCGCCTTGATCAGCGATTCGGTCACCTTCTTGTTGCAGGGGCCGATGTCGATCTTGTTGAGGTAGTCCGAGAAGTCGATGTACTTACCCTTCTCGGTGCGGGTAGCGACAAGGGAGGAAACGACGTTCGCGCCGACGTTGCGCACCGCCCCGAGGCCGTAGCGGATGTCCTCCCCGACCGAGGTGAAGTTCAGGCTCGACTCGTTGACGTCGGGCGGCAGCACTGTGATGCCCAACCGGCGGCAGTCGGCCAGGTACACCGCGGCCTTGTCCTTGTCGTCGCCGACCGACGTCAGCAGGCCCGCCATGTACTCGGCCGGGTAGTTCGCCTTCAGATACGCCGTCCAGTACGACACCAGTCCGTACCCGGCGGCATGCGATTTGTTGAACGCGTAGTCGGCGAACGGTAGCACCGTGTCCCACAGCGCCTTGATGGCCGCCGCCGAGAACCCGTTGGCCTTCATGCCCTCGGAGAAGCCCTCGTACTCCTTGTCGAGCACCTCGCGCTTCTTCTTGCCCATGGCTTTTCGCAGAATGTCTGCTCGAGCGAGCGAGTAGCTGGCCACCTTCTGCGCGATGCGCATGATCTGCTCTTGGTAGACGATCAGGCCGTACGTCTCCGCCAGGATCTCGCGCAGCGGCTCCTCGAGTTCGGGATGGATCGGCTTGATGGCCTGCTTGCCGTTCTTGCGGTCGGCGTAGTCGTTGTGCGCGTTCATGCCCATCGGGCCGGGTCGATACAGCGCGATGACGGCGACGACGTCCTCGAAACCGGTGGGCTGCATGCGGCGCAGCAGGTCACGCATCGGCCCGCCGTCGAGCTGGAACACGCCGAGCGTGTCACCGCGGCCGAGCAGTTGGTAGGTGGCGGGGTCGTCGAGCGGAACCGACTCCAGATCGAGCTCGATTCCCCTGTTGGCCTTGATGTTCTCCAGCGCGTCACCGATGATCGTCAGGTTGCGCAGGCCGAGGAAGTCCATCTTCAACAGGCCGATGGCCTCACACGACGGGTAGTCCCAGCCCGTGATGATCGCGCCGTCCTGCGGCCGTTTCCACAGCGGGATGGCCTCGGTCAGCGGCTCGCTGCTCATGATCACTGCGCAGGCGTGCACGCCGGCGTTGCGGATCAGACCCTCGAGACCGCGGGCGGTCTCGTAGATGGTGCGGACGTCGGGATCGGTGTCGATCAGCCCGCGGACCTCGGCGGCCTCCTTGTACCGCTCATGGTTGGCGTCGGTGATACCGGACAGCGGGATGTCCTTGGCCATGATGGGCGGCGGCAGCGCCTTGGTGATCCGGTCAGCGATCGCGAAGCCGGGCTGGCCGTAGTGAATGCGGGCCGAATCCTTCAGCGCCGCTTTGGTTTTGATGGTGCCGAAGGTGATGACCTGGGCGACCCGGTCGCTGCCCCACTTGTCGGCGGCGTAGCGCACCATCTCACCGCGACGGCGGTCGTCGAAGTCGATGTCGATATCGGGCATCGATGCGCGTTCGGGGTTCAGGAACCGCTCGAACAGCAGCCCGTGCTCGATGGGGTCGATGTCGGTGATCCGCAGTGCGTAGGCGACCAGTGACCCGGCGGCCGAACCGCGGCCGGGCCCGACCCGGATGTCGACCGACCTGGCGTAGCTCACCAGGTCGGCCACGATCAGGAAGTAGGACGGGTAGCCCTTGGCGCAGATGACCTCGATCTCATAGGCGGCGCGGTCGATGTACTCCTGCGGCACACCGTCGGGAAACCGACGCGCGAGGCCGGCGTCGACCTCGTGACGCAGCCACGACGCCTGATCGTGTCCTTCCGGCACCGGGAAGATCGGCATCCGGTCGCGCAGTTCCCACACGTCGGCGTAGGACTGCACCCGCTCGGCGATCAGCAGGGTGGAGTCACACGCGCCGGGGATGTCGTTGTCCCAGATCTGGCGCATCTCGGCGGCGGACTTGAGGTAGTAGCCGTCGCCGTCGAACTTGAACCGGGTGGGATCCGACAGCGTCTTGCCGGTCTGCACACACAGCAGCGCCTCGTGGTTGTGCGCGGCGTCGCGGGTGACGTAGTGGCAGTCGTTGGTGGCCAACGGGGGGATGCCGAGCTTGCGGCCGATCTCCAGCAGCCCCTCGCGGACCCGGCGCTCGATGTCGAGGCCGTGGTCCATCAGCTCGAGGAAATAGTTATCGGCACCGAAGATCTCGCGCCATTTCGCCGCCGACTCCAACGCTTCGCGGTCGTGGCCCAGCCGCAGCCGGGTCTGCACCTCGCCGGACGGGCAGCCGGTGGTGGCGATGATGCCCTCGGCGTGCTCGGCGATCAGTTCGGCGTCCATGCGCGCCCACTTGCCGAGCTGGCCTTCGAACGACGCCATCGACGACAGCCTGAAAAGGTTGCGCAGACCCGTGGCGTTCTCGGCCACCATGGTCATGTGGGTGTACGAGCCGCTGCCGGAGACGTCGTCACCCTTCTGGCTCGGATCGCCCCACAGGATGCGCTTGGTCTCGAAGCGCGAACCCGGCGCGATGTAGGCCTCGATGCCGATGATCGGCTTGATGCCCACTTCCGTGGCGGCGTTGTAGAACTCGCTGGCGCCGAACATGTTTCCGTGGTCGGTCATCCCGATCGCGGGCATCTGCAGCCGCTGCGCCTCGGCGAGCATCGGCTTGACCTTCGCCGCACCGTCCAACATCGAGTACTCGGTGTGATTGTGGAGGTGCACGAAGGAGTTCATAGGGACGCCAGTCTATGACCGAGCGCCGACAGATCCCGGCGTGTCGAGGTGCGTGTCTTTTGCGGCGGTTCGCTGTTCCGGGAACCGGCGGGCGCCGGGTTCCCGCGGCAGCCGCAGACCGTTCACCAAGTAGCTCACGGTCCGGTAGGTGCCTGCCAGCATGAGCAACTCCAGAATGGCCTCGTCACTGTGGCGCGCGGTCAATTCAGCCCAGAGGTCGTCGTCGATCGCGCACGTCTGCTGGAGGCTGTCACACAACCTGATGAGCACTCGGTCGTCGTCGGCCCAGCAGTCGTCGTCGGGTCCGCCGGTGACCAGCGAGAGGATCTGGGCCTCGGTGAGGTCGGCCTTCGCCGCGAACGCCGTGACGTGCACTCCCCACTCGTATTCGGCACCACACGACGCCGTCACCCGGTCGATGACGATCTCGCGCTGCCTGATGGTCAGATGCCCGCGGTCGAGCAGGCCGGCGTTGAAGAACTTGAAGAACAGCCGTCGATCACGGGCCATGACCAGGAAAAACTGCAGCGGTGGTGCGCCTTTCATGACCGCATCGATCGCGTCGTGCATGTCCGGGTCGAGCGGCGCGGGCGGCGGAGCGATCCTGGCGCTATCAAATTTGTAGCATGTCATGCTGGCACCCTACGCGGTCGTGCTACAAAATGTGAAGCATGACTTCACCGAAATTCGGTTCGCCGGTGCGGGGGTCGACGTCGGGCAGGCCGATCATGGCGGCACTGGACATGTTGGGCCGGCGTGGAGCCTTACGGGTGCTGTGGGAGCTTCGCGGCGAGCCGCTGACTTTCCGCGCCCTGCAGGACGCCTGCGACTCCAACCCCGGGTCCCTCAACACCCGGCTTCGCGAGCTTCGCGACCTCGGCATAGTCGACCATGACACCGGTGGTTACCGTCTGACCGCGCAAGGCCGGGCGTTGATGACTGCCCTTGAGCCACTACAGGATTGGGCCGACCGCTGGGCGGGTGCGGCGGTTCCCCGCGACGCGAGTTAGTCGACGCGTGAGCGTCCGCGCCGCAGCATCCGTTTCACCGCGGGCATTGGACGCAGTTCCCAGCCGACTTGGGTGAGAATCCCGGCCGCGATGAATGCCGCGACGAGGATTGCGAACCAGATGCCAACCATGCCCAGAACGGTATTGCGGCCGGCGCCGAAAGAAATCGGGTGTTTCCCTCGAAAAGAAGATCGCGCGAGTCGTCAGCCCGTCAGTGCGTCGACACCCGCCCCGGCGGACACCGGCGGCGCGACGGTGAGCGGACGACCGTTCCTGCGGCGATCCAGCAATCCGTGCGTCATCAGCCGATGAAGTTGCTTGGCAACGGCCGGCATATCGTTTTCATCGGCAATGAATCCGGCGTAGAACCCCATTCCGAGGAACAGCGCGAGCAGCATGTTCACCACGGCGCCGACGTCGGTGTCTGCGGCGATCTCACCACGGGCGACGGCCTGTTCGACGATCGTGGTGTAGAAGCCGTGGACCGCCGATAGCACCGGACTGCGCTGCTCGCGCAGGCTGGAGCTGCGCTGGGATTCCAACCTGGCGGTGATCGTGAACTGCAGCATCGACCGGTCCGCTAGTCCCGACCGGTGTGCTGTGATGACGAACTTCGACAGCTGATTCAACAGGGTGTCTTCGCGTTTCGCTCGCGCAATGCAGTCGGCGACAATCGAATACGACTCCGCGATCAAACACTCGAAGATCTCTTCGCGGGCGTGGAAGTAGTAGTGCATGGTCGGCCTGCTGAGTCCGGCGCGGGAGGCGATGGCCTGGAAATTGGCGCCTTCGAAGCCGCGTTCGTTGATCACATCGCGGGCCGCGCGAAGGATGCGCGCACGTGTCTCGGCCGAATCGGCACCTACGGGGCGGCCCCGCCCCCTGGCAGCAGGTAGCGGCTCCGCGTCAGACTCCACGAGCAAACGCTATGGCATAGCTATCGGCCGGTCAACCGGTGATCGTACGCAAACACCGCAAAAGGTACTCGGCCACCCCCGCGTCGGCGGTCAGTGCAATCGCTCTGCGGAAGGCGCCCGCGGCCTCCGCGGGGCGTGCCGCCTCGGCGAGCAGATGCGCCCGCGTCGTCCAGTACGGCTGGAACCGCGCCACGGCCGCGTCGTCGATGCCGTCCAGCGCACGCAGCCCTGCTGGCGCGCCGTCGATCTGGCCGTCGACGGCCGCCGCCGCGACGGCCGCGCCGAGCGACGGTGCCACCCGCAGCACGGCACGGTGCAGTTTCCGCAGCGCGGCCAGGTCGACGGTGCCGTGCACCGCCCTGGCGCAATGGGCCGACTGGATCGCCGCCTCGTACTGAAACCGGCCAGGGGCACCGTGTCGATGGGCGCGCTGCAGCAACGCCTCGCCGCGGGTGATCAACGCCGAATCCCACAGTCCGCTGTCCTGTTCGTCGAGAGGGACGAAGCAGCCGTCGGCGGTGCGCCTGGCCGGTCTGCGCGCCTCCGACAGGCACACCAGCGCCGCGAGGCCGAGCACCTCCGGATCGTCGGGCAGTGACTCGGCGAGCACCAGTGCCAGGTGCAGCGCCTCGGCTGCCAGGGATTCGACGGGTGCGCCCTGCGGCGCGGACTGCCAGTCGATCGCATAGGCGCCGTAGACCGCCTCCAACACGGCCGGTAGCCGCCGTGCCAGATCCTCGGGCTCCGGCAGCACGAACGGGATGCCCGCGTCGCGGATGCGTTTCTTGGCGCGCACCAGTCGCTGCGCCATCGTCGCAGGCGCAACGGCGAACGCGGTGGCGATGGCGGCGGCCTCGACGCCGAGCACACACTGCAGCATCAGCGGCGTCCGGATGTTCGGCGCGATCGCCGGATGCGCGCAGACCAGCATGAGCTCCAGCCTCCGGTCGCGGACGGCGGGCGTGTGATCATCGAAAGCCGTTGCAGCGTAGTCGCTTTCACCCAGCGATTCGGTCATCCGATGCCCCGCAGACTTCCACAGGTCCCGCAGTCGATTGCGCGCTACCGTCAGCACCCAGCCTTCCGGGTTGGCCGGGACGCCGTCGTCTGGCCAGCGGACCAGCGCGCGTTCCAGCGCGTCGGCCAGCGCGTCCTCGGCGGCGGCGATGTCGCGGGTCGGCGCCGCCAGGACGGCGAGCAGCTTGCCGTAGGAGTCCCGGGTGAGTGCCGCCACCCGGGCTCCTACGTCGGCAGGCTCACTCAGGGGTGTACCACCCGCGGTCCGCGGCGTAGGTCCGTCCCACCGGGCGGATCTCGATCCAGCCCCAACTGTTGGCGGGGTTGCGCTGCGCCCACTTCAGCGCCTCGTCCAGATTGTCGACCTCGATGACGAAGATGCCGCCGAGCTTCTCCTTGGTGTCGGCGAACGGCCCGTCCTGGATTTCGAGGGTGCCGCTGTTGGCGGTGACGGTGGTGGTGGCGACGACGGACTCGAACACGTCGGTGCTGACGAGCACGCCTGCGGCCGACAGGTCGTCGGCGTACCGCTGGAAGGCGGCCATGGCCGGCGCCATGTCCTCCTCCGTCAACCCGATCTCAGAGCCCTCCTGGTAGTGCATCAACAGGCCGTAGCGCATGACTGGTTTCCTCCTGACTCGATGGTGTCATCACAGGGATGACGATTCGAGTGCGCGCCGATCGACACGGGCCCGCCACAGCGCGTCGGCGCTGAAAACGGCCAGCGCCACCCAGATCAGCCCGAAGCCGAGCCAGCGCGCGGGCGGCATCGGCTCGTGGCCGACCACCACGCCCCAGGTCAACTGCATGGCCGGGGTCAGGTAGAACAGCAGCCCCAGCGTGACCAGCGGCAGCCGCTGTGCGGCGGCCGCGAACAGCAGCAGCGGCACCGCGGTCAGTACGCCGGACATCACCATCAGCGCGATGTGGCCCGCGCCGAGGCTGGTGAACGTCGCGTGGCCGGTGACCTCGATGACGACGAGGAAGGCCAGCGCAAAAGGCGTCGCGATAGCCGCCTCGATGCCGACGCTGACCCGCGGATCGACCGGGACCACCTTCTTCACCGCGCCGTAGGAGCTGAACGACAGCGCCAGCCCCAGCCCGATCAGCGGTGGCTGACCCACCTCCACCGTCAGCACCACCACTGCCACGACCGCGACCGCCAGGGCCGCGAACTGGGCTCGGTTGAGCCGCTCACGAAAGATCAGCAGGCCCAGCGCGACGGTGGCGAGCGGGTTGATGAAGTAGCCGAGGGCGGCGTCGACGACGTGACCGTTGTTGACGGCGTAGATGTAGATCAGCCAGTTGGCGGAGATCAGCGCCGACGCGAAGGTCAGCAACAGCCAGGTGCGCCCCGACATCGCGCGAATATCGGAGAGTCGGCGCACCGCCGCGACGACCACGACCATCAACGCGAAACACCACACGATGCGGTGGGCCAGGATTTCGAACGCGCCCGCGGGTTCCAGCAGCGGGAAGAACGCGGGAAACAGTCCCCACGACGCGTACGCGCCGACCCCGAACAACAACCCCGCTCTACGCTGCTCGCTCACAGTTCGTGGTTACGCAACACGTCCAGCGCGTGTTGCAGATCGTCAGGATAGGGGCTGGTGATCTCGACGCGACGACCGTCGGCGGGATGAGCGAACGCCAGCGACCGTGCATGCAGCCATTGCCGTTCCAGGCCAAGCTTTTTCGCCAAGGTCGGATCGGCGCCGTAGGTGAGGTCCCCGGCGCACGGGTGGTGCAGTGCGGCGAAGTGCACCCGGATCTGGTGCGTGCGTCCGGTCTCCAGTTCGATGTCGAGCAGACTGGCCGCCTGGTGCGCTTCCAGCGTGTCGTAATGCGTGACACTGTGCCTGCCGTGTTCGGTCACCGCGAACTTCCAGTCGTGGCCGCGGTGCCTGCCGATCGGGGCGTCGATGGTTCCGCTCGACGGATCCGGGTGCCCCTGAACCAGTGCGTGGTAACGCTTTTCGACGGTCCGCTGCTTGAACGCCCGCTTCAGCACTGTGTAGGCACGCTCGGACAGCGCCACCACCATGACGCCGGAGGTGCCGACGTCGAGGCGATGCACGATGCCCTGCCGCTCGTGGATGCCCGAGGTGCTGATGCGGAAGCCTGCGGCGGCAAGTCCGCCGAGCACCGTCGGGCCGTGCCACCCGACCGTCGCATGCGCGGCCACCCCCGGCGGCTTGTCGACGGCGACGATGTCGGCGTCGGAGTACAGGATCGCCATGCCCTCGATGTCGACGGGCGTGTTCTCCACCGGGGCAGGCGCTTCCGGCAGCCGCACCTCCAACCAGGCGCCCGCCGTCAACTTGTCCGACTTGCCCGCAGGCGCACCGTCCACCTCGACGCCGCCGTCTTCGGCCAGCGCCGCCGCAGCGGTCCGCGACAACCCGAGCAGCCGCGCCAACCCGGCGTCGACACGCATACCCGCCAGCCCCTCGGGGACCGGCATCGACCGCGTCGTCACTCGGACGAGTCGGCCTTGCGACGGCCGACCGTGTCGAAGTCAAAACCGAACAGCGACAACGCAACCAGCAGGATCGCCCCGCCGACCACCGACGGGTCCGCCACGTTGAACACCGGCCACCACCCGATCGACAGGAAGTCGACCACGTGCCCGCGCAGCGGACCCGGTGAGCGGAAGAACCTGTCGACCAGGTTGCCCATCGCGCCGCCGAGGATCATGCCGAGGCCGAGCGCCCACCACGGCGAGACCAGGCGCCTGCCCATCCAGATGATGCCGATCACCACGCCGGTGGCGATCAGGGTCAGCACCCAGGTGTAGCCGGTCGCCATCGAGAACGCGGCACCGGAGTTGCGCACCAACGTCCAGGTGATGGTGTCGCCGACGATGGACACCGGCTGGCCGGGGGTCAACAACCGGACCGCGAGCACCTTGGTGACGATGTCCAGGATGAGCACCACCGCGGCGACGCCTAGCAGCAGGCGCAGCCTCTTCGGTGCAGGCTCGGACGGGGCCGCCTCGTCAGTCACGGGTTCGGCCGTCCCCGGGGATTCATCGGTCACTCCCCCATCATCGCAGGAGAGTCGTTTTGCGATGATTTCCCCCATGGGTCGCCTGGTCGTCGTCACCACCGGAGGCACCATCGCCACCAGCAGCGACGAACACGGGATCAAGCGGCCGACCCGCAGCGGCTCCGATCTGACCGCAGGCCTCGACGTCGACGTGGTCGATGTGATGTCGGTCGACAGCTCGCAGCTGACACCGGCGCATTGGGCTCGAATTCGCGATGCGGTGCTGACTGCCTGCAAGGACGCGGGCGCCGACGGCGTCGTGATCACGCACGGCACCGACACCATGGAGGAAACGGCGCTCTGGCTGGAACTGACCTACGACGGCGCGATGCCCGTGGTGATGACCGGTGCGCTGCACAGCGCCGACGCGCCGGACGCCGACGGGCCTGCGAACCTGCGCAACGCGCTGGCGCTGGCAGGCAGCCCGGATGCCCGCGGCCTCGGCGTGCTGGTGAGCCTGGCGGGCACGGTGTGGCAGCCGCTGGGCCTGCAGAAGACCGCGACTGGCGACCTGCGCGGGTTCACCGGCCACGTGGTCGGCACCGTCGTCGACGGTCGGTATCTGCCGCAGCGTGACAAAGCCCGGCCGTACCTGGGGCCGCTGTCGGCGGCGCAGGCGCCTCGGGTCGACACCGTCGCGGTGTACGCCGGGTCGGACGCCGTCGCGATGGATGCGTGCGTGGCCGCAGGCGCCCGCGGCATCGTGCTGCAGACCGTCGGTTCGGGCAATGCGGGCGCGGCCGTGATCGACGGGGCGCGGCGGCACTGCCGCGACGGTGTCACGGTGGCGCTGTCGACCCGGGTGCCCGGCGGGCACGTCAGCGCCGGCTACGGACCCGGCCGCGAACTGGTGGACGCCGGGGCGGTCGTGGTGCCGCGACTACACGCCGCGCAGGCGAGGGTGTTGGTGATGGCCGCGCTGGCGGCGGGCTCGCCCGTCGGCGACGTCGTCGCCCGCTGGGGCTGATAGAACAAGACGATGGAGTCGAGGTGGACCGCGGCCGCGATCGCCGGTCTGGCGCTGGCCGCCGCACCGCCTGCGGGCGCCGATCCGCCTGCCGACGACATTCGCGCCTACCCGATCGCGCAGGGCCACTACACCACGCCTGACGACTTCTACTACGTATTCTTCAGGACACCCGACGGCCGCTCATGCGGCATCGGGCCGAACGGCGGGCCGGTGGGCTGCGACGCCGTGCCCACTGATGCGCCGCCTGGCACCAACCAGACCGTCGTCAACAGCTGGGCGCCCGCGGAATACCGCCACTCGGACACCGGGTCGTTCACCCGTGACGTCGACGTCCTGCCTGCGGGACAACGGCTGGAGAACTGGGGCGCGAGTTGCGCCGTCGTTGACGACGGCGCGGTGCGCTGCGAGACGTACAACAGCCACGGCTTCCTGCTGGCCCCTTCTCACGGCGAACTCTGGTAGCGGCTCAGCTCCTCGATGTAGTCCGGCCAGTCGAGGCTGTCGACGGGGTTGGCCCGCGCGATCCGTGGCTCGTCGTCGGGAAGCGTGCGCGCGGGTCCTGGGCCCGTGCCGCGCGTTTCGAACCGCACGGTCATCACGCCGTGTCCCGCCCCTTGAATCCAGCCGTGGCCGTAGTCGGTGTGCACCACGTCGTCGCCGATCCGCCATGCGGGCGGGGTGGCCGCCAGTTCGGTGACGGTCGGCGGCAGGCTGGTGCTGTTCGACACGTCCTCGGCCGCCAATTCCAGGTCAGGGAACAGCGATTCCTGGCGGACGTCGGACAACCCCGAAAACCCAACGCCGACAAGACGAATCGGGCCGATCTCGAGGGGGTCGAGCAGCAGCCGCCGGGCCATCGCGGTCAGCGTCGACGCATCGGTGGTGGCGTACGGAAGCGTCGCGGACCGCGTCAGGATGCTCATATCGGATTTCTTCAGCTTGACCGTGACGGTGCGGGCGCCGCGACCGTCCTTCTCCAACCGGGCGTGGGCGTGTTCGCCGATGGGCCCCAACGCCTCCCGCAGCTGATCGAGCGTGGTCAGGTCTTCGGGAAAGGTGGATTCCGCACTGATCTGTTTGGCGGGGGCGTTCTCGGCGACGGGCCGGTCGTCGATGCCCTGCGCGAGCCGGTGCAGCGCGGAACCGACGGCCGTGCCGAGGATGTTCGCGGCCTCGGCGTCGGACAGCGCGGCGAGTTGGCCGATGGTCTCGATGCCGAGCCGATGCAGTTTCTCCTCGGCCACCGGCCCGATACCCCACAGCCGGCGCACCGGAAGGCCGTGCAGCAGAAGGGTTTCCTCGTCGCGGCGTACCACCCGGATGCCGTCGGGCTTGGCCAGGTCGGACGCGATCTTGGCGATCTGTTTGCCTGAGCCGGCGCCGACGGACGCGATCAGCCCGGTCTCGTCGCGGATTCTGGTCTTCAGGTGTCGGCAGAACGCCTCGACGTCGGCGGCGGTCGCACCCGTAAGTTCCGGGGGTTCGCCGAACGCCTCGTCGAACGACAACTGCTCGAGGACCGGCACCAGGGTTCGGACCGTCTCGAACACGCGGCGGCTGGCCACGCCGTAGACCACGCCGCGCGGCGGCAGCACGACGGCGGTGGCGCCGACCAGGCGGCGGGCCTGGTGCATCGGCATGGCCGAGCGCGCGCCGTACACCCGCGACTCGTAGCTGGCGCCCGCCACCACACCGCGCCCGCCGAGACCGCCGACGAGCACCGGCCTGCCCCGCAGCGTGGGCCGGGTCAACTGCTCGACGGATGCGAAGAACGCATCCATGTCGAAGTGCAGCACCCAGCGATCCACAACCGCCGATGCTAGGGCGCTAGCGTGACGGGAATGCACGACGTGCCGATTCGCGACGAGACGATCCGCCTGGGTCAGTTCCTGAAACTGGCGGGGCTGATCGACAGCGGGGCAGACGCCAAGGCCGTCATCGCCGACGGGCTGGTCATCGTCAACGACGAGATCGAGCGCCGCCGGGGCAGGCAGCTTCGTTCCGGCGACACCGTGTCGTTCGACGGCCGCAGTGCACGGGTCGGCTGACCGGTCCGCTACGGCGAGTGGCCACTTAAGACACGCAAATCGGCGCGAAGCGTGGCTCAACTTCCCACTCGGCGGGCTAGGCCTTGGCGATCGCCACCCGCACGCCGCCGCCCAACTCCGCGCCGTCGGCGGGCTGGCCGAATTCGAAACTGGTCGCCAGGATCTCGCCTGCGATCAGGTCGGCGTGCGTCCGCGCCCACTGCTCGCGGTCGGAGGGCACCGCGATGGTCACCCGGATCCGGTCCGACACGTCGAGACCGGTCGATTTGCGCAGATCCTGCAGCTCCCGGATCAGGTCGCGGGCCCAGCCTTCGGCCTCCAGCTCCTCGGTCACGGTGCCGTCGAGGACCACCAGGCCGGCGCCGTCGGGCAGTGCGCTGGTGTACTCGGGGTCGGCGGCCACCAGCCGCGAGCTGTACTCCTGTTGCTGCAGCAGGGCCGGCCCCGCCGTCAACGTGCCGTCGGCGTTGACCACCGCTTCGCCCGCCTTGACGGCCTTGATCGCGGCCTGCACATCCTTGCCCAGCCGCGGCCCTGCCACCTTGGCGTTGACGGTCAGCTCGAAACGCCCGTAGGTGTCGATGTCGTCGGTCAACTCGACCGCCTTGACGTTGAGCTCATCGGCAAGCAGGTCCGCGAACGGTGCCAGCCGCTGTGGATTGTCCACTGCCACAGTTAGTTTCGGCAGCGGCAGGCGTACCCGCAGCTTCTTCGCCTTGCGCAGCGACGACGCCGCCGACGCGACCTCGCGGACCAGGTCCATATCGGCCACCAGATCAGGGTCGGCGGGCACCACACCGGGCTCCGGCCAGTCGGTCAGGTGCACCGACCGCTCACCGGTGACGCCGCGCCAGATCACCTCGGTGATCAGCGGCAGCAGCGGCGCCGCCAGCCTGCCGGTCACCTCGAGCACCGTGTGCAGCGTGTCGATCGCGTCGGCGTCCTCCTCCCAGAACCGCTGACGCGACCGTCGCACATACCAATTCGTCAACGCCTCGGTGAACTGCCGCAACTGATCGCATGCGCCGAAGATGTCGCACACGTCCAGCGACGCGGTCAGGTCGTCGCGCAACTCGGCGAGCTTGGCCAGGATGTAGCGGTCCAGCACGTGCGGCGAGTCGGTGCGCCAGGTGCCCTTCTTCGGCGCATACAGCGCCAGGAACGTGTACGCGTTCCACAACGGCAGCAGCACCTGCCGCACACCCTCGCGGATGCCCTGCTCGGTGACGATCAGGTTGCCGCCGCGCAGGATTGGCGAGGCCATCAAGAACCACCGCATCGCGTCGGAGCCGTCGCGGTCGAACACCTCGGTCACGTCGGGGTAGTTGCGCAGCGACTTGCTCATCTTCTGGCCGTCGTTGCCCAGCACGATGCCGTGTGCCACACAGGTTTTGAATGCGGGCCGGTCGAACAGCGCCGTCGCGAGCACGTGCAGTGTGTAGAACCAGCCGCGGGTCTGGCCGATGTACTCGACGATGAAGTCGCCGGGGAAGTGCGTGTCGAACCAGTCCTGGTTCTCGAACGGGTAGTGCACCTGCCCGTACGGCATGGACCCCGAGTCGAACCACACGTCGAAGACGTCCTCGATGCGCCGCATCGTCGAGCGACCGGTCGGATCATCGGGATTCGGGCGGGTCAGCTCATCGATGTACGGCCGGTGCAGGTTGTCGGGCCGCACCCCGAAGTCGCGCTCCAGTTCGTCGAGGCTGCCGTAGACGTCGATCCGCGGGTAGTCCGGGTTGTCGGACTTCCACACCGGAATCGGGCTGCCCCAGTAGCGGTTTCGCGAGATCGACCAGTCCCGCGCATTGGACAGCCACTTACCGAACTGGCCGTCCTTGACGTGCTCGGGATACCAGGTGATGTCCTGGTTCAGTTCGACCATCCGGTCCTTGAAGTCGCTGACCTTGATGAACCACGACGACACCGCCCGATAGATCAACGGGTTTCGGCACCGCCAGCAGTGCGGGTAGGAGTGTTCGTAGGTTTCGTGGCGCAACAGCACCGCGCCGTTGGCCGCCGCCGCCCGACCCTGGTTCTTCAGGTCCCGGATGATCTGCGGGTTCGCGTCGAACACGTGTTGGCCCGCGTAGTCCGGGACGGTCTTGTCGAAGCGGCCCTTGGCGTCGACCGGCGTGACCGCGGTGATGCCCGCGGGCTGGGTGGTCGCCATGTCGTCCTCGCCGTACGCCGGCGACATGTGCACGATCCCGGTGCCGTCCTCGGTGCTGACGAAATCGGCGGCCAACACCCGGAACGAGTTCGGCGCGTCCATGAAGTACGGGAACGGCGGCAGGTACCGGGTTTCCAGCAGATCACGACCGGTGTAGGTGGCCAGCACTTCCGGTTCCTCGCCCAGTTCGCGGGCATAGGCCGCAAGCCGTGCCTGCGCCAGCACGTAACGCCGGTCGTCGGGGCCCGCCACCAACACGTAGGTGACGTCGGGTCCCACCGCGACGGCCTGGTTCGACGGCAGCGTCCACGGCGTCGTCGTCCAGATCAGCAGGTAGGCGCCCTCGAGTGGGCCCTCGCTGACCTTGAAACCGACCGTGATCGCCGGGTCCTGACGACTCTGGTAGACGTCGTCGTCCATCCGCAGTTCGTGGTTGGACAGCGGCGTCTCGTCGTTCCAGCAGTACGGCAGCACCCGATTGCCTTCGTAGGCAAGGCCTTTGTCCCACAGCTGCTTGAACGCCCAGATCACCGACTCCATGAAGCCGAGATCCAGTGTCTTGTAGTCGTTGTCGAAGTCGACCCAGCGGGCCTGGCGGGTGACGTAGGCGCGCCACTCGTTGGTGTATTTGAGCACCGACTCGCGGCAGGCTTCGTTGAACTTCTCGATGCCCATCTCTTCGATCTGCGCTTTGTCGGCGATGCCGAGTTGGCGCTGCACCTCGAGTTCGGCGGGCAGGCCGTGGGTGTCCCACCCGAACCGGCGCTCCACCTTGTATCCGCGCATCGTGCGATAGCGCGGCACGATGTCCTTCACATAACCGGTCAGCAGATGCCCGTAGTGCGGCAGGCCGTTGGCGAACGGCGGGCCGTCGTAGAAGACGTATTCCGGCGCGCCCTCACGCCGCGCGACGCTGGCGCGGAAGGTGTCGTCGGACTCCCAGTAGTCGAGAACGTCGAGTTCGAGATCCGGGAACTTCGGAGCTCCGGATGTCGGCTTCGGATATGCGGTCACTGTGGTGCGTAGTCTCCATGCCCAATCGGCGGCCTCCGGCCTCGGAAGCCCAAATGTCCTAGGCACGGGGACGACGTCGCGCCGGTGCGCGAGCGCCGCGGTACCACCCCGCTTGCGCACAAGGCTGTGCGCCGCTCAACTGCGGGCGATGACGGGCCCACCCGTTCGGGTCTACTTGGCTGGTTCAGCTGTTCTTCCGAAGGCTCCCCGGTGATGGCCGGATCGACGCCGCTAGCCCGATTCTAGTGGGCGCCGCAAATCCGGGCTGACCAGGCGCCGCGCCGCCTCCACGGTCGCGGCGCGGCGTTCGTCCAGCGTGTCGCCGGCCCTGGCTGTTCCGACGATGCCGCCGACGACGGTCTCGCCCGCCGCCATCGACTGCACGATCTCGGTCAGCAGCGTCAACAGGTCCATCGGATGCCAGCCGGGGTCGATCAGGCCTTCCCGCTGCCCGCGACGCACCTCGGCCAGCTTGGCCCGGAACAGCCGCCGAAGCGGGTGGTCGTCGGACAACGCCGACGGGGCTTCGAGTTCTATCCAGCGCTGCAGCCGGGCCCCTCGCGGGTCGGCGACGAAGTTGTCGAACAGCGCCTCGACGTAGCCCGCTACGTCCTCGGCCGTCAGCGGCACCCGGTAGGGCGCATCCTCGATCCACTGCGCCACGACGGCCTCGAACAGATGTTCCTTGCTGGTGAAGTAGCTGTACAGCCGTTCCTTGCTTGCGCGCGCGTTCGACGCGATCCGGTTCAGCCGGGCGCCCGCGAAACCGTACTGGGTGAACTCGGCTTTGGCCGCAGCCAGGATGCGCTCCCGCGTCGCGTGCCCGGCGGCCCTCATGGCGCTCACCAGACCAGGACGGGTTTGATCGCGTCGCCGGACCGCGCATCGGCGACAGCCGTCTCGATGTCGTGCGCGTCGTAGCGACGCACGATCGCCTGCATCGGGAATCTGCCGTCGGCGTGCAGGTCGAGCAGTCGCGGGATGAACGTCGACGGATTCGCGTCGCCCTCGACGCACCCGCGAATCGTCTTGCCCTGCAACATCAGATCGATCATGTCGACGTTCGCGTGCCGGGCGCCAAGGCCTACCACCGCGAGCACTCCGCGCGCCTGCAGCACACTGAGCGCCGTCGCGACGACATCCGGTAGCGCAGTGGTGTCCAGCGCGTGCGTGGCGCCACGGACCGTCGCCGCCACGTCCTCGGTCGCCGGGTCGACGGTTCCGCTCGCGCCCAGTTCGGCGGCCTTGGCGCGGCGCGACGCGACGGGGTCGACCGCAACGACGGTCTCGACGCCGATCGCCTTGGCCGCCATCACCGCGGCCAACCCCACACCGCCGGCGCCGAACACCACTAGCCGGGAATCCGGTTCTGGCGTCAGGACATTCAGCACCGCGCCGGCACCCGTCTGGAAACCGCAGCCGAGCGGAGCCGCGAGCGTCAGGTCGACCGACGGGTCGACCACGACGACGTTGTCCGGTGACGCCAGCGCATACTGGGCGAAACTCGACTGCCCGAAGAACGCGCCGAAGAGCGCAGTTCCGTTCTGCGACAACGTCGCCGAGCCGTCGACGCGGCGGCCCGACGAATTCAGCTGCTGGCTGCGGACACAGTACGGCCGATGCCCTGCGCGGCATTGGCCGCATTCGCCGCAACTGCGGTAACTGAGCACGACATGGTCACCGGGCGCCAGTCCGGCCACCGCGGCGCCGACCACCTCGACCACCCCGGCGCCCTCGTGCCCGAGCACGGCCGGAACCGGGATCCTGGCCTTTGACGACAGGTCGGTGTGACACACCCCGGTCGCGCGTATCCGGACCAGTACCTCGTCTGCCCGCGGCGCGTCCAGATCGACCGTTTCGACCGTGAACGGCGAATCCGGCGACCGACTCACCGCGGCCGTGATCCGCATCAGGCGCGTTCGAGGAGGAAGTACAGGAAGTTGCCGCTGGCGCGCTGCCGCTTGCCGTTCATGATGCCCATCAGCGTGTCGTCGTCGACCTTCTTGAAGTGATCGAGGACGGGCTGGCCGTCGTACACCATCGTCGCGGTGACCTCGCCGCGGAACTCGACGTCCCACAGGCTGGCCCCGCCGCGGCTCAACTCGTTGTTGGAGAACAGGTTTCCGTTGTCGTCGTAGCAGACGATGGGCTCGACGTCGTCGACCGAGTTGAAGTTCTTGCCGTACCAACGGGCGGCGGCCAGCTGACCATTCATCTTGTGTCCGGTGTGGAATTCGTCGCCCTTCCAGCTGCCGACGATGTCGGCGGACCGGACCGTGTCGAGTGCCGCCCAGATCTCGTCCAACTCGGCGGTGCTCACGTGCTGCTGCGTGCGCAGTTCGGCGAAGCGTGTCCGCGCCTTGTCGATGTCCACTCCCGTCCCCTTTCCCAAACCAAATGGTTCGGAAACTCGGACCCTACCAGTAACGTGCTCGGTCATGGGCGAGTCATTGACTGAGGAGCAGCAGCAACGGCGCAGGCAGGCGATCGTCGAACTGATGCCGTCAACGCCGTACATGAGTTGGCTCGGCATCGCGTTCGAACGCTACGAACCCGACGACGTCACCGTCCGCCTGCCGTTTCGCGAGGACCTCACCAACGACGGGACGTACTACCACGGCGGGGTGATCGCCGCGGCGCTCGATACCACCGGCGCGGCCGCGGCGTGGTCCAACCACGACTTCGAGAAGGGCACGCGCGCCTCCACGATCTCGATGACGGTCAACTACGTCGGCGCCGCGAAACGCTCAGATCTGATCTGCCACGGCCGCACCGTGCGTCGGGCCAAGGAACTCACGTTCACCGAGATCACCGCGACCGACGCCGACGGCCACGTCGTCGCGCACGCCGTGCAGACCTATCGGCTCGGCGGCTGACCGTCCGGCGGCCAGCTGGCGACCCCGTCCTCCAGTGGCACCTCGAGGCTGTGCAGCACCGAGGCGATCATCCGCCATGCCCCGATCGCGGTCACCAACTCGATCAGCACCGCCGGATCCGCACCGAGTTCCTGCTCGCACACCTCCCACGTCTGCGCGCTGACCGCGCCGTCGCGGATCACGTCGTCGGTGGCGGCCAGCACCGCGCGCTCGGCGGCACCGAAGCCGGCGTGCGTCGCGGGATTCCGGACGCCGAGCAGGTCGTCGGCGGGAACGCCGAGCCCGCACGCCACCCGCCAGTGTTGCGTCCATTCGTAGTCGCAGGCGGTCAGCCAGCCGATCCGCATGATCACCAACTCCCGCAGCCGCGGCGCGAGCCTGCCGTGCCACAGCATCGTCGCGAGCAGGTCGTTGATGGCACGCGCGAGCGTCGGATGGTTCAAAAGCACTTGGAAGATCGACAATTCGGCCATGTAGTCGGGCACGCCCGCCTCATCGGCGGCGGCCTTGGCCTCGTCGATCGGCAATCGCGGAACACGAGCCTCGGTCAAGGCACCACCACCCCGTGTACGGGCGGGACACCGTCACGCTCCCCCGCCATCGTGGCCAACAGGTCTTCCGCCTCATCCAGCCCGACGCAGCGTCGCGGCAGCTGTGCGAACGGATACCGGCCCGACGCCAACAGTTCCAGCGCGGCCCGGTACGCGGTCGTGTCGACGCCGAGAGCGCCGATGACACGAAGCTCCTTCAGCACCACCATGTCGGGTCTGAATCCCGGTGCGCCGCCGTCGAATCCGCGGGTTCCCGCCACGACGACGGTGCCCGCAGGGCGCGCGAGTTCGATTGCCTGCGCGAATGCCGCGGGCGCTTTGGCGGTGACGTCGACGACGACGTCGGCGAGTCGACCTGCCGCAGCGCGCAAAGCCGCCACCGGATTCCTCGCGCCGACATCGACGACCAGATCGGCACCGAACTGCGGCGCCAACGCCAACCGGTCGGCGTCCCGGGACCCGAGTCCGGTCACCATCACGAACTCGGCGCCCGCCTCCTTGGCCGCCGCGGCGGCGCACAGCCCGCGGATACCGGGCCCGAGCACGGCGACCACGTCGCCGGGTCCCGTAGCGGGTATCGTTGCGCCCCAACGGATTCCAGCGCCTAGCGGGTTGAACACGGTCGCGAGCGCCGGATCGAGGCCAGCGGGGACCGGCAGCACCATCGAATCCGGGGCAAGGTACTGATAGTCGGCGTAACCGCCCCACAGCCCGGGTGCCCGGTCGACGGGGATGAACCCGTACATATCAGCTAGCCCGTGGCGTTCGCAGCGGCGATACTGTCCGTCGACGCACGCCTTGCAGTCACGACACGACTGAAAGACCTCGACCGCCACCCGGTCCCCCTCGGCCACGCCCCAGCGTTGCGCTGCGCGCGGCCCGATCGTGTCGATGATGCCGACGGTCTCGTGGCCGGGGACGAACGCGAAGCCGCCCGCGAGCTGGCCGGTGTACTCCTCGTGGTCGGTGCCGCACAGCCCGCAGGCCTGAACCCGAACCAGCGCGTCCTCGTCGCCGATATCGGGTAGCGGCAGTTCGCGAAGCACCAGGCGGTGCGGCCGCTCCAACACCAGGGCGCGCGCGCTCGCCGACTTCGGCATAGCCGCACCCTAAACCGCGTAGCGTCGCGACATGAGCGATCACACGTACCGAATCATCGAGATCGTCGGCAGCTCGCCCGACGGTATCGACGCGGCGATCCGCAACGGGATATCCCGCGCCTCGGAGACGATGCGCGGCCTGGACTGGTTCGAGGTCCAGTCAGTACGCGGCCATCTCGAAGACGGCGCCATCGGGCATTTTCAGGTCACGCTGAAAGTCGGCTTCCGCCTCGAAGACGCCTGATGACCTCACACCGGAGCGGCGGCGTCTGACGTCATCTCGAAGAGCGCCAGCGGGAACTGCTCGGTGAGCTCTTCGATGGTGTAGCGGTCGAACCGGGTGGTGTCGTACCACCAGTCCAGGTGCAGCAGCCCGTCGACGCGGTAGACCCGCAATTCGAGCGCATAGCCCAGGCCGGGCGGCGTCTCGTACGACGGGTCGGTGCCGTCGGCCAGCACGCCGATGTAGTTGAGGAAGAGCTCCGACGACAGCTGCGCCGACGGGGCGGGCGACGCATTGAGCGTGCGGTGCACCTCGCGCAGCATGTCCGTCGGGCTCGCCTGCCGGTTGGACGCGCACAGCAGCGGGATCGCGTGCAGCAGCCAACGCCGTTCGCCGGTGACGTCGATGGCGACGACACCCTCACCGATGGTGCGAGCAATCGTCCGCCCGAGCGCGGCAAGCAAGATCTCGTCGGCGGCAACCCCCAGCCATTCGGTTGCTCCGTCAACTTCCGCGGTCACCTCGTCGGACGGGGCGATGGACAGTTTGTCCAGGACCGGAGCGGTCCCTTCGGCAATGTCATGGTCGGCGACCCGCAACGTGGGCGAGGCCGTGGTGTCGACCGGATACGTCAAGTCACGGGTGTGATCAGCTACATACGGAGCAACCATGTAGCTAACCGTACACCCGTTTCCCAAAAATGGGAGACTCCTCCCAAAACTGTGACGCCAGTGTCAATAACGGCTAATCCCTCCGATTTGCGAACGTCGCTACCCAAACCCGGGATGCACGCTTTATGGTGTATGAATGCCCCGGACCGATGAGAACGGCAGACAGCTCAAGGCGTTGCTCGACTATCTCCTCGACGGCGAGATCGATGCCAAAGACATTTATGACGCCCTCGGCATCTCCAGTAGCACCTATTACCGGCGAATCAAAGAAGCCGACTATCCCAATGCCGAGGAGCTGCGTCGAGTAGCCGACAGGTTCGCGCTCAGCTATCCCGACCTGCAAATCCAGTTCGGCTTGATGAGCCGCCAAGAGGTGTGGAGCTATATCGAGTCGGCCCCGTTCACGATGACGGCCGTGCAGGACGCGGTGGAAACCAAGCAGACCACGCGGCCGCCGAAACTGTCCGAGATGAAGCCGAGGGCGGACGCTCCTCCTCTTTAGGACGGACAGGCCGTACACTTTGCTGACAGGTTCAGTACGAAGGCAACTCTCATGGCTCTGGCAACACTCATAGCGATCACCCTCGGGTGTATCGCGTGGAGTCTGTGGATCCGTCGCGTCACATGGTCGTGCCGGTGGGAAGTCGCCGCGACCCTCAACATCGCCCTGCAAGGCATCGCGGTGATCCTGATGTCACCGCTGGCCTCGGAAACCCTCGGTCACTGGTTGTACGCCCTGACCGGCATGTGGAACCTCGAGGACTACATCGGCCACGACGCCTACATCGTCGCCGCGTCCGCAGTCGTCTACAACGCGCTCGGGCGCCTCGCCGACGACCATGCCATGCAGACGTCGTTCAAGCAGTACGTCGAGCGTCCCGCCACGCTGTGCATTCCGCTGTTGCTGGTGACGTTCTCACTCGGCAACGGCGCCTCCGTGTACCGGCCCGACTTCTTCGAGGTCCCCACCGACTTCTGGCTCAACACGTACTGGCTGTTGCTCTGCGGCATGCTGATCTATCTGCTGACCTACGGGGCGCGCGCACTGCTGATCCTGCGCCAGGACCCGCGGTCGCGGAAGATCGCGAACATCTATCTGATCGCCTCCGCCAGCGGCATCCTCGCCTGCGCCGTGCGCATCGTCACCGCCTACGTGCCGCCGCTGCAGACCATCGAGGGCGGCACGCTGGTGTGGATCTTCGCCTGCGGTTGCGGCGCCGGATTCGCGCTGACGTCGGCGCAGTCCTGGCGGATCAAGACCAAGTGGTTCACCCGCGCCAGTAACTAACCCGCGACGGGCTTCGGCATCTCGTACGGTGCGCCGAACGCGGGCGTGGTCTGGTAGCCCCGCTTGCGGGCTTGTGCGGCGTCGCGGCGAATCAGGGCGTGCAGGCCGGCGAACACCGCCTGGTCCAGCACCATTCGGGTGAGCAGGCGGTTGTGCACGAACCCGAAGGACAGCCCGGACGACGGATCAGCCCAGCCGACAGAGCCTGCCAGGCCGGCGTGTCCGAAGCCGGGCATCAGCCCCGGCGGGATCGGCAGCGAGTGGTAGCCGAGGTGGAAGCTCAACGGCATCAGGATGTTCCGGTCGGGCAGCAAACTGGGCTTGCCGGTCAACCCGGCGGCCAGCTCCTCGGACAGGAAGTGGGTGCCGTCGATGCGGCCACCGTTGGCAAGCGCCCCGTACACCTTGGCCAGGCTGCGGGCGGTGGCCACCCCGTTTGCCGCGGGAATCTCGGAGTCCAGGAACGGCGTGTCACCCTGCACGACCGCCTTCATTCCGGGGAAGTACATCGAGCCGAAGCCGCCGGAGTACTGCAGCGCGGCGACCCGGGGTGCGACGAAGTTGAACAGCGGATTGCTGAACGTGCCCTGGGGCGCCAGGATCTGCGCAGCCCGCGTCGGCGACTCGGCGGGCGGCCGGCCCAGGTGCAGCCCATCGGTGTTCAGCGGCTCGGCCAATTCCTCCCGGATCAGCACCCGCATGCCCTTGCCTGTGACGGCGCGGGCAAGTCCCGACATCAGCCAGCCGTAGGTCAGCGCGTGGTACGCGGGCTTGCCGTAGAGCACCTTGTTCACCGACGCGGCCGCGAGGCGGGCCTCCATCGCGAGATGGTCCATCAACTCGGTCTTGCTCACGCCGTTGAGCTGAGACAGCCCGGCCCGGTGGCGCATCACGTCGCGAACGGTGATGTGGCTCTTGCCGTTGGCGGCGAACTCCGGCCAGTACTCGGCGACAGGGGTGTCGTAGTCGATCAGGCCGCGGTCGGCCAGCCGGTGGATGACCGTCGAGGCCAGACCCTTGGTCACCGACCACACCATCGCGCCGGTGTCGGCGGTCCAGTACTGCGTGCCGCGCCGGTCCGCGTATCCGGTCCAGACGTCGACGACGGGCTCACCGTGCAGGTACACCGCCAGCGCGCCGCCACCGAACCGCTTACCCGGAAAAAGCTGACGAAACGCGCGGACCGTGCAGGCGAAGCTCGAGTCGGCCGCGCCCTGTACGCCGTGCGGAAGCGCCGCGCTGCGCTCCCCGTTCTTGACACCCGTCACAATGTATTGAATTTACCTGCAACCCCGGCAAATAAACGAAGTGTTACCAATTAGTTAGATCCCGGCACGTCAGCGGCGTCGAGCAGCTGTTGTGCAGCAAGCGCGGGGGTCAGTTCGCCGTCGCGTACTTTGCGTTCCACCTCGGCGCGAATCTCGCGGACACCGGGATGAGACAGCACCCGGTCCAGCACCGCGTCGCGGACCATCGACCAGGTCCACTCCACCCGCTGCGCACGCCTGCGCGCCTCGAACTCCCCCGCCTCGGTGAGCACCTGCCGATGTTTGAGCACGGTGTCCCACAGCTCCGTCAAACCGCGGCCCTCCACCGCGCTCATCGTCAAGACCGGTGGACGCCAAAGGGTTTCGCGCGGATAGATGAGACGGATGGCGCCGGCGAGTTCGCGGGCCGCCTTCTTGGCTTCGGCCGCATGCTCGCCGTCGGCCTTGTTGACCACCACGATGTCGGCGAGTTCGAGCACGCCTTTCTTGATGCCCTGCAGCTGGTCGCCGGTGCGCGCCAGGGTCAGAAAGACGAACGTGTCGACCATGTTCGCGACCGTCACCTCGGACTGTCCGACGCCGACGGTCTCGACCAGGATGACGTCGAAGCCGGCGGCCTCCAGTAACACGATCGTCTCGCGGGTGGCTCTGGCCACTCCGCCGAGCGTCCCGGAGGTCGGCGACGGCCGGATGTAGGCGTCCGGGTGCACCGCGAGTTTGGCCATCCGCGTCTTGTCGCCGAGTATCGCCCCGCCGGTGCGGGTCGACGACGGGTCGACGGCCAGCACGGCCACGCGATGGCCCTGCTCGATCAGATGCATGCCGAGCGCCTCGATGGTGGTCGACTTGCCGACGCCGGGCACCCCGGTGATGCCGACATGCATGGACTCGGCGGAGTCGGCGTCACCCGTCAACTCGAGCAGCAGCTGCTGGGCCTGCGCCCGGTGATCGGCCCGGGTCGACTCGACCAGCGTGATGGCCTTCGGCAGCGCGGCACGGTCGCCGGCGCGGACGGCGGCCGCCAGGTCCTCGACCGAGCTGGCCATCTAGCTCAGGTCGTAGCCGAGTCGCTCGGCCAGCTTCTGCAGCAGGCCGATGGCGGCATCGGCGATCACCGTGCCCGGCGGGAAGATCGCGGTCGCGCCCGCGGCGTACAGCTCGTCGAAGTCACCGGGCGGGATCACACCGCCGACCACGATCATGATGTCTTCTCTGCCGACTTCGGCGAGCGCGTCGCGCAGCGCGGGCACCAGCGTCAGGTGCCCCGCCGCCAGTGAGGACACCCCGACCACGTGCACGTCGTTGTCGGCGGCTTGCCGCGCGACCTCCTGCGGGGTGGAGAACAGCGAGCCGACGTCGACGTCAAACCCGATGTCCGCGAACGCTGTTGCGATCACCTTCTGCCCGCGGTCGTGCCCGTCCTGGCCCATCTTGGCGACCAGGATGCGGGGCCTGCGGCCGTCGGCCTCGGCGAACTTCTCGACGACGGCGTTGGCTTTAGAAAATGGAGTGATGTTTCCTACTCCCAATTCGTCGCGGTAAACCCCGGCGATGGTACGGATCTCGGCCTGATGGCGTCCCCAAACCTTCTCGAGTGCATCGGAAATCTCGCCGACGGTGGCCTTGGCCCGCGCCGCGTTGATGGCCAGTTCGAGGAGGTTGCCTGTCCCTTCGGAGCCGCCCCGGCGGAGACCGTCGGACTGGGCTGCCTTGCTCAGCTCTGCGAGGGCGGCCTCGACGGCGTTCGGGTCCCGGTCGGCGCGCAACTGCTCGAGCTTGGCGATCTGCTCGGCGCGCACCCTGCTGTTCTCGACCTTGAGCACCTCGATCTCGTGGTCCTCGTCCACCTGGTACTTGTTGACGCCGATCACCGGTTGCTGGCCGGAGTCGATGCGCGCCTGGGTGCGTGCCGCGGCCTCTTCGATGCGCATCTTGGGGATGCCGTCACTGATGGCCTGCGCCATACCGCCGTGTTCGTTGACTTCCTTGATGTGCGCGCGCACCCGCTGCGCCAGCTGATGGGTCAGCCACTCGACGTAGTACGAGCCGCCCCACGGATCTATCGGCCGCGTGGTCCCCGACTCCTGCTGCAGCAGCAGCTGGGTGTTGCGTGCGATGCGGGCCGAGAAGTCGGTGGGCAACGCCAGCGCCTCGTCGAGCGCATTGGTGTGCAACGACTGGGTGTGCCCCTGGGTGGCGGCCATCGCCTCGATACAGGTCCTCGCGACGTTGTTGAACGGATCCTGTGCCGTCAGCGACCAGCCGGAGGTTTGCGAATGTGTGCGCAGCGAAAGGGATTTCGCGTCCTTCGGACCGAACTCCGCGACCAGCTCGCTCCACAGCAGCCGACCCGCCCGCAGCTTGGCCACCTCCATGAAGAAGTTCATCCCGATGCCCCAGAAGAACGACAGCCGGGGCGCGAACTTGTCGATGTCCAGGCCGGCGGCCAGGCCCGCCTTGATGTACTCGACCCCGTCGGCCAGCGTGTACGCCAGCTCCAGATCGGCTGTCGCACCGGCTTCTTGAATGTGATAGCCGGAGATCGAGATCGAGTTGAACTTCGGCATCTTGGCGCTGGTGTAGCCGAAGATGTCGGAGATGATCCGCATCGACGCCTTGGGCGGATAGATGTAGGTGTTGCGGACCATGAACTCTTTGAGGATGTCGTTCTGGATGGTCCCGGCCAGCTTCTCCGGCGGCACCCCCTGCTCCTCGGCGGCCACCACGTACAGCGCCAGGATCGGCAGCACCGCGCCGTTCATGGTCATCGACACCGACACCGTGGACAGGTCGATGCCGTCGAACAGCTGGCGCATGTCGAGGATGGAGTCGATTGCCACGCCTGCCATTCCGACGTCACCCTGCACGCGCGGATGGTCGGAGTCGTAGCCGCGATGGGTGGCCAGATCGAAGGCCACCGACAGGCCCTTCTGACCCGCTGCGAGGTTGCGCCGGTAGAACGCGTTGGACTCGGCTGCGGTGGAGAACCCGGCGTACTGCCGGATGGTCCACGGCTGGTTGACGTACATGGTCGGGTAGGGACCGCGGATGTACGGCGGCGCGCCAGGGAAGCTGTCCAGCGGATAGCCGGCGTCGACGACGGCATCGCGGTCGGCGCCGATGTAGACCGGCTTGACGTCGATGCCCTCCGGGGTGGCCCAGTCCAGTTGGTCGGGCGAATAACCGTGGGCGGTCGCCGCGGCTTCGACGGCTTTCGCGACGGCAGCGTCGGTCGCCGGTGCGCTGCTGTGCTCGCCGTGCAACGGAACGTCGGCGAAACTCCCGATGCCGGTAGTCGCAGTCATGTCATGCCCCCAATCGGCTGAGCAGGTCCGAGAGCGTCTTGACCGCGTCGATCTTGGCGGTCAGGTAGCCATCGGGTTTCGAATCCGCTTCGGCCACAGCCTTTTCCGGGCCTGCCAGCAGAACGTGTGAGATCCCCGCTTTGCGTGCCGCGTCGACTGCGGCGGACGCCTCGGCCGCGTAGCGGGCGTCGGTGCCGCAGATCACCGCGATCTGGGCGGTGGTGTCTTCGGTGACCGCCTCGATGCCACCGGACGCCAGTAGGTTCGTCGCGAACGTGGTGCGGACGTTGTGCTCGGCCAGCGGGCCGAGTGGCAGCAGCAACACCTTCGGCCGTGAACCGGTCTTCTCCAGGAAGGCGTCCGACCGGTTGCGCAGCGCCTCGAACCCGGCGGCGTAGCGCACCACTGTTTCGAGGGCATCACCTTGCGGGAGTGGCGGTTCCGCGAGATTCGGATATTCGTTGACGCCGGTGAGCGATGTGCGCCGGTGGGCGATGTCGTCGGCGCGGCGGTCGGCGACTTCTTTGATCTGATCGACGACGTAGTCGCGGGCCGCCTCGAAGCCGCCGCGGGACTCGATGTCCTGGAAGTGTTTCCACGCCTGTTCGGCCAGGCTTTCGGTGAGGTCTTCGACGAACCACGATCCGCCTGCGGGGTCGAGCACGCGGCCGATGTGCGACTCCTCGAGCAGCAGTAGTTGGGTGTTGCGGGCGATGCGCCGCGCGAAACTCGGCGCGGTGCCGGGAAAACCGCCGGGTATCGCCACGTCGAACGGATGGACCAGCACGGTGTCCGCACCGCCTGCGCCTGCGGAGAACGCCGCCACCGTGGTGCGCAGCATGTTCACCCACGGATCCCTTTGCGCCATCATCGGCAGCGACGTGACCGCATGCAGACGCGCTGCGCCCGCGTCGGACTCCCCCACCACCTCGGCCACCCGCGCCCAGAGTTGCCGCGCCGCACGCAGTTTGGCGATTGTCATGAACTGGTCGTCGTCTGCGGCGAAACGGAAACTGATCTGCCGCAGCGCATCTCGCGCCGCCAGCCCGCCGTCGACGAGCAGGCGCAGATAGCTGACGGCGGCGGCGACGGCCGCGGCGAGTTCCCACGATGCGCTTGCGCCGAGATTGTGGAACGCGGGGCCGTCGACGGTGATGGCACGCACGCCGCCGTCGTAGTCGGTCACCTTGCCCGCCACCGCGACGACGTCGGCGACGCCGGGTGCCGGTCGCCCACTCAACGGCGCGATCAGCGGGTCCGCGCCGAGATCCACCGACAGCCGCGACCGCTGGTCGTTGTCGAGGTCGGTCAACAGCGCGAGCAACGCATCCGACGCGGCCGCGTAGTCGGCACCGGCGTCGAGGACGACAGGGACGAGGTCCAGGAAGACCCCGTCGAGCAACCGGTCGAGGTGCGTCGCCGCACCCTCGACGCGTAGCACCAGCGCGCTGACGCCCTCGGTCAGCGCCAGCAGCACCGCGCCGTTGGCGTCAGCGGCGGCCGACCCGTTCGCGGGAAACGCCTCGGCGACCCGCCATCCGGACTTGACGTCGCGCAGCGCGTCACCGCCCCTGACGAACGGCCACTGCCCCGGCAGCGCGGCTTCCGGCAACGCGTCGAGCGAGGTGTACAGCGGGCGGACGGGAAACCCTTCGTAGGTCGGCGAATCGAGCAGCCGCTCGGGCTCGGCGGGCAAATCCGCCGGGTCGCGCCTGGTGCTCTTGGCCAGCACACCGGCGACCGCCGTGCGCCAGCTCGCGATATCGGAATCCGCAACGCCGCGTTTCTGCACGGCCATCAGGCTAATTGATCGCGCTCACAGGATCGCCTGCTGGTCGGCCAACTCACACTGGCGCTGAGAGCGTGTCGGCGCCGCGCTGCCCGTAGTCTTGGAAGGCGTGAAACCCGTCGTCAACACCCTTCGCGCGCTGCGTGCCGCGGTGATCTCGACGGCGTCGTCGGTGTCGCCCCGCCGGTTCATCGCGATCCTCACAGCAATTGTGATTCTGATCGCAGTTGCGGTGCTGATTCCGTTGCCGACGGCCCTTCAGATGCGGGATTGGGCGAAGTCGGTCGGCCCGTGGTTCCCGCTGGCCTTCCTCGCCGCCCACATCCTGGTGACGGTGTTTCCGTTTCCGCGCACGGTGTTCACCCTGACCGCAGGCCTGCTTTTCGGGCCCTACCTCGGCGTTCCGTTGGCGGTGCTGGCAAGCACCGTCAGTGCGGTGATCGCCTTGCTGTTGGTGCGCGCCGCGGGTTGGCAGTTGAGCCGACTGGTCAAACACGACCGGGTGGAATCCGTCGACGCACGCCTTCGCGAGCGTGGCTGGCCCACTGTGATCTCGATGCGGATGATCCCCGCGATGCCGTTCTCGGTCGTCAACTACGCATGCGGTGCGTCGGCGGTGCGGGTGCTGCCGTACACGCTGGCCACCCTGGTCGGTCTGCTGCCGGGGACGGCCGCGGTGGTCATCCTCGGCGACGCGCTCACCGGCAATGTCAGTCCGCTGCTGTTCGTCGTTTCGCTGTGCACGGCCAGCATCGGCATCGCAGGCCTGATCTACGAGATCCGCACCCACCGGCGTCACCACCGGCAGCGCCTCGCCGACTACCGCGAGTGCGCGCCGCCACCGCCGTCACGGATGACGGGCGCGGTGGCGCCGGGAGGCGGCGGGTTCAACGACGGCGACGGCGAGTAGGCAGGGCCCGCCACGGGCGTGCGCGCTTCGGCCTCGGCCTTGGCGACGGCCTGGGCGATCGCCGGATCAGTCTGCGTCGAGAACCAGTCGGCCACCTCTTCGGAATCGTCCTCGGGCTTCGGCAGGTTCTCCTCGATCGGTGACGGCGTGTAGCGGAACACGCCGTCTTCGCCCGGCGCGCCGAGCAACTTGGTGAAACCCTGTAGCGCCGAACCGAAGTCGCTCGGCACCACCCAGACCTTGTTGGCCTCGCCCTTGGCCATCTGGGGCAGCGTCTGCAGATACTGATAGGCCAGCATCTCCGGCGTCGGCCTGCCCGCCTTGATCGCGGCGAACGTCTTCTCGATGGCCTTGGCCTGGCCCTGCGCCTGCAGGTACTGGGCGGCGCGCTCGCCTTGGGCGCGCAGGATCCGGGACTGGCGGTCAGCCTCGGCGGCCAGGATCGCCGCTTGTTTGGCGCCCTCGGCCGCGAGGATCTGCGACTGCTTCTGGCCTTCCGCCTGTTTGATCGACGCCTCCCGGGTGCCCTCGGCGGTCAGGATCATCGCGCGCTTCTCGCGGTCGGCGCGCATCTGCTTTTCCATCGAGTCCTGGATCGACGGGGGTGGATCGATGCTGCGCAGTTCGACGCGCGCGACACGCAAACCCCAACGGCCGGTTGCCTCGTCGAGCACGCCGCGCAACTGAGCGTTGATCTGGTCGCGTGAGGTCAGCGTCTGCTCCAACGTCATACCGCCCACCACGTTGCGCAGCGTGGTGGTGGTCAACTGCTCGACGCCGACGATGTAGTTGCTGATCTGGTACACCGCGGCCTGCGGGTTGGTGACCTGGAAGTAGACCACCGTGTCGATGTTGACCGTCAGGTTGTCCTCGGTGATCACCGGCTGCGGCGGGAAGGACACCACCCGCTCACGCAGATCCACCCTGGCACGGATCTTGTCGATGAACGGCAGCAGCAGTGTCAGTTGGCCCGACACGGTCTTGCTGTAGCGGCCCAGCCGTTCGATCACCGCGGCTTCGGCCTGCGGGATCAGCGCTATCGATTTGGCGACGATGATGGCGGCGAACACCACCAACACCCCGACCAGAATGAGGCCGGCGACGGCACCTTCCATGCGGGTTCCTTCCCCTCGTTTGCCCGATGTTCTCTAGAGGACCTTTTGGACGACCGCGGTGGCGCCGTCGATGTGCACGACGGTGACGTGGTCGCCGGGTTCGTAGACATCGTCCTGGTTGTACGGGCGCGCCGTCCAGATTTCGCCGTCGAGTTTCACCTGGCCCTCATGGCGCGCCACCCGGTCGAGCACGAGAGCGCTCTTGCCCTCGAGTGCCTTCACCGGTTCGGGCAGCCCCTTGCCCGACATGAAGTGTCGCTTCAGCGCGGGCCGCACCAGCACCAGCAGAAGCACTGAGACAACGAGGAAAACGGCGCCGTGCACCCACAGGTCGTCGAAGATCAGACTGGACCCGGCCGCGGCCAGCGCACCGCCGCCGAGCATGAGCAGAAACAGGTCGCCGGTCAGCGCTTCGGCCCCGGCAAGACCCAGTGCGGCGATTAGCCAGATCAGCGGGACGGGCATGCCGTCAGCCTAGCGCGTAGCCGACTCAATGAGCGGTTAACAACTACACTGCGAGCATCATGTGGTGCCCCAGTGTCTCCCTCTCTGTGTGGGCCAACGCCTGGCTCGCAGGCGCAGCCGCGCCTGACGATGTGCTCGATGCGTTATCGCAATGGGCACCAAGGCATTCGGTAACGGCCTACGACTCCGTTGCGGCAGGCCGCACCGGTTTGCCATGGCCCGATCTGAACGACGCTGGCGCGGTTTCGCTGCTGCAGACGGTGCGCACCAGTGCGGGAACGGGATTGTCGGCACCCGCCATCGGCGTGGCGTTGCCGGTGCCCGGCGACGTGCGCGGACTGCCTGCTGGCACCCAATTCCAACGCGATGCGGTGACAGCGGGTGAGGCCGTCATCATCGGGCGGGACGCGTCGACCGCGGTGGGTCTGGTGCCGGAATTCGAGTACGACGAACTCGACGACGAGTCCGACTACGAACCGGAACCGACGTCGTTGTCGTGGACGGTGTACTCCGTGTCCGCGGGAGTGCCCGACGAATACCACGACCTCGGTGACGCCGAACTCACGCTGCGAAATGCCGTGCGGTCAGCCGCCGATGCGCTCGGGGCCATCCGCGCCGCGGGCAGCGACGTGGCCGATCCCCGCGGTCTCGTCGAGCAGGTACTCGAAAGCAATCGGGGCCATCGGGTGCCCGATCATGCGCCGTCGCGGGCGGTGCGTGTGCTCGAGAACGCCGCCCACATCGACGCAATCATCACCGTGAGTTCCGGGCTGATCCCGATCGGGTTGCAGACGTCGTCGGAGGTTCAGATCGCCAGCGACGCGCTGCGTCCGCTGTCCTCGGTGGTGCGCGAGGCGCGGATGGCAGCGGTCACCGCGATCCTGTACTCAGCCTGGCAGTAGCGCTATTTGGCGTCCTGGCCGGTGTCACCGTTTTCGTTGGTGTTCTCGCCGGCGGGGCTGTTGTCCGGTGTGCCTGCGGCGTCGGGGCTGCCGGCATCCGCTTTCACCGGGGTCACGCTGTCGGTCGTGTTGGAGTCCGCTTGATTCGACGGATCCGCACTGACGGCCTTCGTGTTGTCGCGCTTGCCGACCAGCGGGTTGACCTTTTTCACGTTGAGCCGCACATGCCCGTTGGCACGCGTAGCGGGCGCCTTCTTCACCGTGGTGCCCGGATCATCTGCCTCCGACGGGTCCTGTTGCGCGGCCGCGCCTTTCGCACCATCACCGCTGTCGCCCGAATCCTTGACGCCTGAATCCTTGAGGCCGGGCTCCGCATCGGAGTCGGCGACCGTGACGTTGACCAGGCGAGCGTTGTCCGCCGGGTCGACCACCTCAGTGCTCGACACGTCATTCGCCGGCACTCGCAATGGCGAGACGAATGGCGACGGGGCAACGGGCGCAGGCAGTGCGTTCAGCACGGCCGTCAACGCGCCGTCGAGCCCGTTCTTGACGGCAGCGACAAGACTCCCGATGGGCGGCACGGCGGTCTTGATCACGCCGTCGATGACCGGCTCGATCCCTAGCGAATACAGCGAGTCGATCGGCACGGGGTTCGAGAACGGATTTATCAAGCTGTACGCGAGGAAGCTGGCCAGTCCAGGGATATCCCCGGGGTTGGCAATGGCGGACTGCGCGACACTCAGCACCGCGTTCGGCGCCGCGCCCAAGAACCCCAAGCCGCCCCATATGGATACGCCGACGCTGTCGAACGCAGTGGCGATTCCGTTGGTCAAGTTGTCGACGAGCGGGGAAAGCAGCGCCGAGTTGATGGCGTTGATGCCTGCTGTCGGATCAGGCAGCAGGCCGCCCAGTCGACCCGGATCGATGAATTCGAACAACGCTGCGTACGCATCGGCGATGGGTTGACCCAACTGCGCCGGCAGCAAATACGTGAGTGCACCGATCAGCGGAGACGGTATGTCCAAGAGATCGAGCAGTTCCAGCGTGACGACGCCACTCGCGATGCTGGCCGCCAATCCCGGGTTATGAATCAGCGCCTGCACCCAGCGGGCCTCGAAGTTCGGTTCAACCCCGACAAAGAAAATGGCGTTGCTGATGGTTTCGCCGGTGGCGTCTGCCACGAGCGCGAACGCGTCGAGTAAATCGTTGACCAACGCCTTCTGCTCGACAGCTATCGTTCGCTCGGCGACGGCAATGGGCTGGCTGATATCAGGCGGCGAAATGGTGATGGGTGCGGCGACCAGGGCGGCTGCACCAGCGATGACGATGCCATTCGTGACGTAGGGCTTGAGGCTGAGTTGCATGATGACCCCCGGGCAGAAGTTAACTGATGATCTGCCAGAAGGTAGCTGAAAACCTCCTGTGGAACGGCGAAATATGCCGCAATCCCGGGCGTGGTGTACATCGATAATTGCGTAGTCAAGTAATTGACGCGCAGAATAATTAGCTGTTTTCGGCTATCCCAGTCACGAAATACGAGAGCACGGATACGCGACACGCTCATCGCGCAATCGTGCTCGGCTGGCCGAGGAAGCGAAGTAGAGGGATTTTGTTGTCGTCGCAAGAAACTGGCAAACGATGACGGTGCTGGGTGGCTACGATCGCCGGTGGCCTGCGCGCAACGGCCGCTCGATTGCTCCGCCCCGTCGCCCTACCTGAAATTTGCTAGCTGCAGTTCGGCGTGCACACCACGCCGTCGACCGAAAAGCCCTGTAGCGGTGGCGCATCCGGCCCCGGCACCCTCGACGGCTCGCGGCCCGCGGCCACCTCGTCGACCAAGTCGGCGACCAGCCGGGCGAAGCGCGGATCGGCGTTCGGGGTTGCCGCCCTCGCGAACTCGATGCCGAGGTCGGCGGCCTGCTGCGCCAACTCGTTGTCCAGGTCCCACACCACCTCGATGTGGTCGGAGACGAAACCGATCGGACAGACGATCACCGCCGTGGTGCCGCTTTCCGCCAGTGCCGACAAATGATCACCGATGTCGGGTTCGAGCCACGGCACCGACGGCGGGCCCGAGCGCGACTGCCACACCTGGTCATAGTCGTCGTAGCCGGCAGCGGTGGCCACCAGATGCGACGAATAGCCCACCTGGCGGCTGTACAGGTCTGCGCCACAACGGTTTCGGGCCGCCAGCGGAATGGAATGCGCGGTGAACACCAGTCGGGCGTCGTCGGGCACCGTCTGCTTCGCCGTCGCGATGGCCGCGGCGAACATCTCCACGAACAACGGATGGTCGAAGTACTGGCGCAGCTTCACCAGTTGCGGCGCCCCGTCGCCCGCCGCGGCCCTGGCTCGGGCGATGTCCTCGACGTACTGCGTGCAACTGGAGTAGCCACCCCACGCCGAGGTCGCGAACACGGCGGCGCGGCGAACCCCGTTGTCGCGCATGGCAACAACCGTGTCCTCGACGTAGGGCTCCCAGTTCCGGTTGCCGAAGTACACCGGCAGGTCGATCTCGGCCTCGATCGCCGCGATCAGTTCGCGGTTGATGCCGTTGATCGGCGATACACCACCGAAGTGCAGGTAGTGCTCGGCGACCGATTGCAGCCGTTCGCGGGGGATGCCACGGCCGCGGGTGACGTTCTCCAGGAACGGCATCACGTGTTCGGGCGCCTCCGGCCCGCCGAAGGACAGGAGCAGAAGCGCATCGAATTCCATTTAGAGCAACTGCGTGCTGGCGCCGCCGTCGGCGTAGACGACGGTGCCGGTGGTGGCGGGCAGCCAGTCGGACAGCAGTGCGCACACCGTCTTGGCGACCGGCGTCGGATCCTTCATGTTCCAGCCGATCGGGGCGCGCTGATCCCAGCCCTCTTCGAGCAGCTGCATCTGGGCACCGGCTTCCTCGCCGAGCGCCCCACCGACGATCGCGCTCATCGCCAGGGTCCGGATCGGCCCGGCCGCAACGAGATTCGACCGCACACCGTACTTACCGGCTTCCCGGGCGACGAATCGGTTCACCGACTCCAGCGCGCTCTTGGCCACCGTCATCCAGTTGTAGGCGGGCATCGCGCGGGTCGGGTCGAAGTCCATCCCGACGATGCCGCCGCCGGGATTCATGATGGGCAGCAGCGCTTTCGCAAGTGAGGCGTAGGAGTACGCGGAGATGTGGATGCCCTTGGCGACGTCCGCATACGGCGCATCGAAGAACGGGTTGATGCCCATCCCGGTCTGCGGCATGTAGCCGATCGAGTGCACCACGCCGTCGAGCTTGTTGTCCTGCCCGATCACCTCGAGCACCCGGTCGGCGAGCGAATTGAGGTGCTCCTCGTTCTGCACGTCGAGTTCCAGCAGCGGCGCCTTCTGCGGCAACCGGTCGGCGATGCGTTGGATGAGCTTCATCCGGTCGAAACCGGTGAGCACCAATTCGGCGCCCGCCTCCTGCGCCACCTTGGCGATGTGGAAGGCGATCGACGAGTCGGTGATGATCCCCGTGACGAGGATGCGCTTGCCTTCAAGAAGTCCTGCCATGTTCTGGTTTCCTTTCTAGTGGCCCATGCCCATGCCGCCGTCGACCGGGATCACCGCGCCTGCGATGTAGCCGGCGTCCTCCGACGCCAGGAAGCTGACCGCCCCGGCGACGTCCTCGGCGGTGCCGACCCGCTTGGCAGGGATGAACTCCAGTGCACCGGCCTGGATCCGTTCGTCGAGCGCACGGGTCATCTCGGTGTCGATGTAGCCCGGCGCAACCACATTGGCGGTGACGCCCGCCTTCGACAGTTCCCTGGAGATCGAGCGGGCCATGCCGATCAGGCCCGCCTTGGCGGCCGCGTAGTTGGCCTGGTTGCCGATGCCCCACATGCCCGACACGGAGCCGATGAAGATGATGCGGCCGAAGCGGTTGCGCTGCATGCTGCGCGATGCCCGCTGCGCCACCCGGAACGCACCGGTCAGGTTCGCGTTGATGACCTCTTCGAAGCGCTCCTCGGTCATCCGGATGAGGAACGCGTCTTTGGAGATGCCCGCGTTGGAGACCAGCACCTCGACCGGGCCCTGGTGCTCTTCGACCTCTTTGAAGGCGCGGTCGACGGCGGCGTTGTCGGTGACGTCACACTCGACACCGAACAGTCCTTCGGGTGCACCGGAGCCACGGTGGGTGACCGCGACCTTGTGACCGTCGGCGGCAAGGCGCTGGGCGATGGCCAGTCCGATGCCACGGTTTCCACCGGTCACCAGAACAGAGCGCGACACGAATTGGGGCATGCAGGCCAACTTAGTGCCTGGAGCACATTCTTAAGAAATCGCCTTAGTCAGTTGGGCAACCTGCGGTTGATCAGCAACGCCGCGACCGCCGCCAGCGCCAACACCAACGCGCCCAGTCGCAGCCAGCCGGCGCTGGCATCGCCCTTGCGAGTCTCGTAGCCGATCTGCTCCTGCAGGTTGGTGAAGACCTCTTTGAGCTGTTCGAGGCTGTCCGCGGTGTAGGACTGGCCGTTCGACAGCTGGGCGATCTTCTTGAGCATCTCGTCGTCCACCGGCACGGGCGTGCGCTGATCGTTCATCTCGACGTAGCCGTACGGGGTGCCGAACGCGACAGTGGAGATCCCCACGCCCTGGTCCTTCGCGGTCCGCGCGGCGGTGTAGGCGCCCTTGGGGTTGTCCGGGTTCGACGGCACCGTCTCCTTGCCGTCGGACATCAGCACGATGCGAGCGGGCGGCGGCGTGTCACCGCCGCCGATCACCGCGCCGACGGTGTTGATGGCCTGCAGTGCGGTGAAGATCGCCTCGCCGGTCGCGGTCCGGTCGGCCACCTGCAGCTTGTCGATCGCGTTCTTGGACGCGTCGCGGTTGGTGGTCGGCGACACCAGCACGGTCGCCGTGCCCGCATACGAGATGAGCCCCAGGTTGATGCCCGGCGTCATCTGGTCGACGAACTGCTTGGCCGCCTCCTGAGCGGCGGCCATCCGACTCGGCTCGATGTCGGTGGCCCGCATCGACTGCGACACGTCGATCACCAACATCACCACGGCGCGGTTGCGCGGAATCTTGACGTCGTGTGTCGGCCCGGCCATCGCGATGGTGAACGACACCAGGGACACGATCAACAGCACCGTCGCCAGATGGCGCCAGCGCGAAGGCCGTTTGGGTGCAACGCTTTCCAGCAACTCGGTGTTGGCGAACTGCTGCAGCCGTTTGCGCCGCGACCGCTGCATGGCGAGGTACAGCACGACGAGTCCGGCCACCACGAACAGGAACAGGAAGTACCAGACGTGGTCGAAGCCCGTCAGCGTCATCGGTCCGAGCAATGGAAGTGTCATGGGCCTCAGTTGGGTAGTCGGCGGTTGATCAGCATGGCCGCCAGCGCCGACAGCGCCAGCACCAGCGCGCCCAGCCGCAGCCAGCCCGCGCTCGCGTCACCCTTGCGGGTTTCGTAGCCGATCTGCTCCTGCAGGTTGGTGAAGACCTCCTTGAGTTGCTCCAGGCTCGACGCGGTGTAGGCCTCGCCACCGGACAGTTCGGCGATCTTCTTGAGCATCTCGTCGTCGACCGGCACCGGCTGGCGCTGATCGTTGATCTCGACGTAGCCGTACGGCGTGCCGAACGACACCGTCGAGATCGGCACCCCCTGGTCCTTGGCGGTGCGCGCGGCGGTGTAGGCGCCCTTGGGGTTGTCCGGATTCGACGGCACCGTCTCCTTACCGTCCGACATCAGCACGATGCGGGCGGGCGGCGGTTCGTCACCGCCGCCGATCACCGCGCCGACGGTGGCGATGGCCTGCAGAGCGGTGAAGATGCCCTCCCCCGTCGCGGTGCGGTCGGCCAGTTGCAGCTTGTCGATCGCGGCCTTCGACGCCTCCCGGTTCGTTGTCGGCGACACCAGCACGGTCGCCGTGCCCGCATACGCAATCAACCCCAGATTGATGCCTGGCGTGAGTTGATCGGCGAATTGCTTGGCGGCCTCCTGCGCCGCGGCGAGCCGGTTCGGGGACACGTCGGTGGCCCGCATCGACTGCGACACGTCGATCACCAACATCACCACCGCGCGGTTGCGCGGAATCCGGACGTCGTGCGTCGGCCCCGCCATCGCAACGGTGAACATCAGCAGTGCGGCCACCAACAGGATCGCAGGCAGATGCCGCCAGCGCGAAGGCCGTTTGGGCGCAACGCTTTCCAGCAACTCCATGTTCGCAAACCGCAGCATTCGCCGGTGCCGGGCCACCTGCACCAGCACGTACAACACGACGATGGCGGCGACGGCGATCAGGAACAGGAAAAACCAGGCGTGTTCGAAACCCGACAGCGTCATCGGACCGAGCAACGGTAATGTCATGCGCCAGTTGTCATTTCGTTGGTTTAACCCAGACCGGCAAGCGCTCCGCGGCGGCGGTTGGCCACGAACCGGACGACGTCGGCGATCCAGTCCCTGTCGGTGCGCAGCGACAGCAGCGGCGCGTCACAGCGCCGCAGTGTGCGGGCGACCTCGGCACGATGCGCCGCCGCGGCCTTCTCGAAGTCGTCGCGCAGTTGCTCGTCGATGGTGAACTCGCGGGTGACCCCGGTTTCGGTGTCCTGCAGGATGACGTCGCCGACGGGCGGCAGTTCGACGTCGCGCGGGTCGAGGACCTCGATGCCGAGCACCTCGTGCCTGCCGGCGATCGCCCGCAGCGGGCGCATCCAGTTGATCGGGCCGAGGAAGTCGCTGATGATCACCGCCATACCGCGGCGGCGCTCGGGCCTGCGCAGCGCGTCGATGGCCGCAGCCAGGTCGCCACGCACTCCGGGCGGCGCCTTGGGCATCGTGGCGATCGTGCGCAGCAGTTCCTGCTCGTGTATGCGCCCCGACAACGCGGGCACCCGGCGCACCGAGTCGCCGTTGGCGATGATCGCGCCGATCCGGTTGCCGCCCCCGCTGTTGAGGAACGTGATCGCGGCCGCCGCCGCAACGGCTAGATCCCGCTTCTCGCAGCCGGTGGTGCCGAAGTCCAGGCTGGCGGACATGTCGACCACCAGCCATGTCTCGAGCTCACGGTCCGCGATCATCTGACGCACGTGCGGGTGCGTCGTGCGGGCGGTCACCGACCAGTCCATCCGCCGGACGTCGTCGCCGGGCTGATACAGCCGCGACTCCCCCGGCTCCGAGCCCGGCCCCGGCAGCAGCCCGAGGTGGTCGCCGTGTAGCACCCCGTCGAGTTTGCGGCGCACGGTCAGCTCCAGTTTGCGCAGAGCTGCCGTCAGCGCGGGATCACGGATCTCCCCGCGCTTGAGCGACGGAAGATCGACCCCTCGCCTCGAGGTAGTCACCGATTACCGGCGGCGGCCGCCGCGGTGGGCATCACCGGCGGCACCGAATGTCCTTGCTGCGGAATGGCATTCACCTGAGGCAGCGCGACGGTCTGCAGGATCCGGTTGATCACGGTCTCGGCCGAGATCTCGTCAGCCAGCGCGTCATAGGTCAGTACGAGCCGGTGGCGCAGCACGTCGGGAATGACCTCGACGACGTCCTGCGGGATCACGTAGTCGCGGCCCCGCACCAACGCCAGCGCGCGGGCCGCCGCGATGATGCCGAGCGATGCACGCGGTGAGGCGCCGTAGGCGATCCACGCCTTGGCGTCGGGCATGCCGAACTTCTCCGGCGAGCGGGTCGCGGTGACGATGCGCACCACGTAGTCGACGAGCGCGTGATGCACGAAGGTGTTGGCCGCCACGTCCTGCAGGCGCAGCAGGTCGCCGGGGGCGAGGATCTGCTTGGGCTCCGGCGGCTTGACGCCCATCCGGTAGACGATCTCGCGCTCCTCTTCAGGCGACGGGTAGTCGATGTTGAGCTTGAACAGGAAGCGGTCCCGCTGGGCCTCGGGCAGCGCGTAGACACCCTCCTGCTCGATGGGGTTCTGCGTGGCCATCACCAGGAACGGGGCGGGCAGCGGGAAGGTCTTGCCGCCGATCGAGATCTTGCGCTCGGCCATCACCTCGAGCAGTGCCGACTGCACCTTGGCGGGTGCGCGGTTGATCTCGTCGGCGAGCAGGAAGTTGACCACCACAGGACCGAGTTCGATGTCGAACTCCTCTTTGCCCTGCCGGTAGATGCGGGTACCGATGATGTCGGTGGGCACCAGGTCCGGGGTGAACTGGATGCGGGCGAAGGTGCCGCCGACCACCTTGGCGAACGTCTCGACGGCCAGCGTCTTCGCCACGCCGGGCACACCTTCGAGCAGCACGTGCCCCTTGGCGAGCAGACCGACCAGCATTCGCTCGACCAACTGGTCCTGGCCGACGATGATCCGCTTGACCTCGAAGATGGCGCGCTCGAGGGTGTGGACCTCTTGTTGCAGGCCTCCGTTGGTCGGCGGCGCGGCATGCGTGCCGGGGGTCCCGGGGTTGTAGGCCTGGGTCGGCGCCTGTCCGGAATAACCCCCAGCGCCCTGCGGTGGCCCACTCGGTGACGTCATCAACGGTCCTTCCACATCAATTAAGACGCTGGTCGCAGCGGCGTCGGCCGGAGTTGGCCACACGCTCGTCGTCAACTATTCCAGGCAGTCCGGAATCCGTCGACGTTGCCCGACGAAGTGTCGGCGCCCCGCGAAGCATTCATCACGAGTGCTCAGGTTTAACTCAGGCCACGCTCAGGAATCGATCATGCGGGACAGATGGGGCGACATACCCGCGGTGCGTACCGGGCTGATCGTGACGTGGCCTGCCGCACTGGACGCTTCGAGCATCTTGCCGCCGCCCAGGAAGATCGCGACGTGCTGGCTGCCGCCCGGCCCGTAGAAGATCAGGTCGCCGCGCTTGGCCTGGGACGGCTGGATGGGGCGGCCGGTGTTGTACTGGTCGCCCGAATACTTCGGGATCTGCACGCCGACACCCGCGAAGGCGAACCGGGTCAGCCCCGAACAGTCGTAGCCGACCTTGCCCGCGTCCTGGTCCACGCCTTCGCTGGGGCCGGTCAACGATCCGCCGCCCCACGAGTAGGGCACACCGATCTGCGAACCGGCGCGGCGAATCACGTACTCGATCGCCTGCGGGCCGCGCACGCGTCCACCGGAAGGCATGGCCGCGGTGGCGGGGCTTCCGCCGAGGCCGATGCTGGCCAGGAACTGCTGGCCGAGGTTCTGCGTGGTCTGAATGGCCAACTGGCTCACCGAGAATGCGGCGTTCGCCGCCGCCACCGGATCGCCGGGCGCACCCGAGCTGATGATCTTCGGCAGGGTCGGGTCCCATTGCCCGTCGTCTGGGGCCGCCACTGCGGGTATCGCAAGGCCGAGCAGCAGCGCGACGGAAACCAATAGTCCAATTGTTAAGCGGCGCAGGAGAATCACCATTCGATCATTCGGGTCACGTATGGCGTCATACCGCTGGTGCGCACGGGCGAGACCTTCACCACGGACCCCGTGTACGGAGCCTCGAGCATCTGGCCGTCGCCCAGGTACATCGCGACGTGCTGGCTGGCGTTGGGGCCGTAGAAAATCATGTCGCCCCGGCGCATCTGCGAGGACGGCACCTTACGGCCCGCGTTGTATTGGGAGCCCGAGTAGTGGTCGAGCTTGATGCCGACACCGGCGAACATGTAGAGCATCAACCCGGAACAGTCGAAACCGACTGTGTTGGCGCCGGAGTCGATACCGCGGCTGGCTCCCGCGGCGTTGCCGCCACCCCACGAGTACGGCGTGCCGCGCACCGCGAGGCCGCGGTTGATCACGTATTCGGTTGCCTGCCTGCCGTACACCCGCGGGATCGCGCCGTTGGTGTAGCCGCTCGGGGTCGGCAGCAGGCCGATCGACTGCAGGAAGTTGCGCCCCATCTGCTGGGTCACCTGCGCCGAGGTGGACATGTAGCCGAGGATCGTGTTGATGATCGCGATCGGGTCGCCGCTGACGAATGCGCTCGGAATCGCAGGCAGCGTCGGATCCCACAGCGAGTCCCAGTTGCCTGCGCCGGCACGGGCGCCTGGCGCGCGATCCCAGTTGGCGTTCGCGTCACCGACGGCCGCCGCGGCGGGTGCGGCGGGCGGTTTACCGGCGGCCTGCGCCGACCAGTTGCGCGCCTCGTCGAGTTTGGCCTGGGCTGCGGCACGTTCGGCCGTCAACCGATCCAGATCCGTCTGCTGACTCTTGAACGTCTGCTGCGCATTGGTCAGCGCTGTCACCGCGTCCTGTTGCCTGGCCTCGGCGTCGGCGACGGCCTTGTCCGCGTTCTGCTTGGCCAGTCGCGCCGCCGACTCCTTGTTCACCTGCTCGGTGCGCGCCCGCTGCAGGTTCGTCATCACCTGCTGTGCGCTGGCCGACAAGGTCTGGCCTGCGGCGGCCGTGTTGAGCATGTCCGCCGGATCGGCTGCGGTCAGGTATGAGTTCGACGGTCCGTTGACATACGTTGCGGCAGCGAAGGTGTCGAAGCGCTGCTGCGCCGCCGCGATCGCGGTGTTGGCGTCGGCAACCCGCCGCGCGCTGGCGTCGACTTCCTGCTGGGCGGCCGCGGCGTTGTCCCTCGCCGTCTGCACGTCGACGATTGCCTTGTTGACGCTCTCCTGTTGCGCCTGAATGGCTGCGCCGAGCTCCTGCAGCTTCTGGTTGGCGTTGGCGACCGCCGCGACGAGCGCACCGAGGGAGTCGGGACTACCCGGTTGCGCAACGGCGAGACCGGGGGTCGTGAGCAGCATGCCGATGGCAAGCGTCACCGCGCTGACCCGAGGGGTGCGTCTCATTCGGCTCGTGTCTCCTATGGCTCACACGCGAACGTGTCGGCACATCTTGTGCGGGCAGCTGTGTGCAGTCACACAATTCACAACTGCAACATCGGCCACCAAATGCACGCTACGTCACATCTGACGCTAAGGAAACTTTAGTAACAAATTACAAGTTTGTAATTGAATTAAGCGTTATCCCGCCGTGACATTTGTATTTGCCGGCGGACGAAAAATCGCACAAATGTGCGGGTTCAGGCCTGCTCGCGGGTAGCGGCGCGCTTCGCTTTGACCTGCAGCGCGCGGGTGCCGACAACCGCAGCAATCACCGCAAGCACGACGACAATGGTGAATGGCGTCCATGGGAAATGTGGCGTCGTCAACTCGCTGACGAAATTCTTCGACGACTGCACGGCATCCGGGGTCTTCGCGACGTCCTGACCCGCCTCGAGCGTGACCCGGTCGTAGGTCGGGCTGTAGGTGCCCGCCCACCCCGGGCTGATCACCAACACGGTCGAACCCGGATATACCTTGCCCACCTCGGTCGCGATATCGCGCAACGGGGTGTCGATCGGCGGACTCTGATCGAGCACCACGATCTTGAGGTCGATGCCCTTCTGTTTGGCATCGGCGACGACGGCGCTGAGTCCGGCCTTGTCCTGGGTCGCCGACGCGCTCACACCGTCATCGCGAACGTCGGCAAGCACGAGGTCCATGCAGGCGTCCGGTGGCGTCGAGGCGTCCTTCCCCACGGTCGCGCACACCTGCGGCGGGATGTACGTCGGCGGGAACGGAATCACGTGCGGTCCGGTCACACGGGCACGGTACGCGATGAGTGGGTATGCGGGTGACAGCACGCGCTCTCGGGGACGAGACTGAGAGGACCCCTCGGGTGCGTTGCAGGACAAGCGTACTGTTAGAGTTGTGAGCGCCGACGACACAGCCCGTCGCGGCGGTATCGAGCCGGGAGTTGATGTGAGCAGCAAAGATTCGGTTAATTCATTCGGGGCCCGCGACACATTGAAGGTCGGGGACAAGAGCTATCAGATCTACCGCCTCGACGCGGTTCCCGGTGCCGAGAAACTTCCTTACAGCCTCAAGGTGCTCGCTGAGAATCTGCTGCGCACCGAGGACGGCGCCAACATCACCAAGGACCACATCGAGGCCATCGCCAATTGGGATCCGTCGGCCGACCCGAGCGTCGAGATCCAGTTCACGCCCGCGCGGGTGATCATGCAGGACTTCACCGGCGTGCCATGCATCGTCGACCTGGCCACCATGCGTGAGGCCGTCGGCGAGTTGGGCGGCGACCCCGAGAAGGTCAACCCGCTTGCGCCTGCGGACCTGGTGATCGACCACTCCGTGATCGCCGACCTCTTCGGCCGCGCCGACGCGTTCGAGCGCAACGTCGAGATCGAGTACGAGCGCAACGGTGAGCGCTACCAGTTCCTGCGCTGGGGGCAGGGCGCGTTCAACGACTTCAAGGTGGTGCCTCCCGGCACCGGCATCGTGCACCAGGTCAACATCGAATACCTGGCCAGCGTGGTGATGGCACGCGGTGACGCGCAAGGAAATATCACCGCCTACCCCGACACCTGCGTCGGCACCGACAGCCACACCACGATGGAGAACGGTCTGGGGGTCCTGGGCTGGGGCGTCGGCGGTATCGAGGCCGAGGCCGCGATGCTCGGCCAGCCGGTGTCGATGCTCATCCCCCGCGTCGTCGGCTTCAAGCTGACCGGCGAGCGGCGGCCCGGTGTCACCGCCACCGACGTGGTACTCACCGTCACCGAGATGCTGCGCAAGCACGGCGTGGTCGGCAAGTTCGTCGAGTTCTACGGTGAGGGCGTCGCCGAGGTGCCGTTGGCCAACCGCGCCACGCTGGGCAACATGAGCCCCGAATTCGGCTCCACCGCAGCGATTTTCCCGATCGACGAGGTCACGATCGACTACCTGAAGATGACCGGGCGCAGCGACGAGCAGCTGGCGTTGGTGGAGGCGTACGCCAAGGAACAGGGCCTGTGGCACGACCCGAAGCGCGAGCCGAAGTTCTCCGAGTACATCGAGCTCGATCTCGGTGACGTGGTGGCATCGATCGCCGGGCCGAAACGGCCGCAGGACCGTATCGCGCTGTCCGACGCGAAGACCGCGTTCCGCAAGGACATTCACAATTACGTCGAGGAGAACCTGCCCGTCGAGCACACCAAGGTCGACGAAGCCGTCGAGGAATCCTTCCCGGCCAGCGATCCCGTGTCGCTGTCCTTCGCCGACGAGGACGCCGTCATCCCGTCCGCGGCGGTCAACTCGAACGGCAGGCCGAGCAAGCCGGTCGAGATCAAGAACTCCGAGCGGGGCGACTGCATCATCGATCACGGCGCGGTGGTGATCGCGGCGATCACGTCGTGCACCAACACCTCCAACCCCGAGGTGATGCTGGGCGCCGCCCTGCTGGCTAAAAATGCAGTCGAGAAGGGGCTGACGTCAAAGCCGTGGGTGAAGACCACGATGGCGCCGGGGTCGCAGGTCGTCACGGACTACTACGAGAAGGCCGGCCTGTGGCCGTATCTGGAGAAGCTCGGCTTCTACCTCGTCGGCTACGGCTGCACAACCTGCATCGGCAACTCCGGCCCCCTGCCAGAGGACATCAGCAAGGCGATCAACGATGCGGACCTGTCGGTGACGGCGGTGCTGTCGGGTAACCGCAACTTCGAGGGCCGCATCAACCCGGACGTGAAGATGAACTATCTCGCGTCGCCTCCGCTGGTGATCGCCTACGCGCTGGCGGGCACCATGGATTTCGACTTCGAATCCGAGCCGCTCGGCAAAGACACCGACGGCAACGAGGTGTTCCTGAAGGACATCTGGCCGTCACAGAAGGACATCGACGCCACCATCGCCTCGGCAATCAATACCGAGATGTTCGTCAAGAACTACGCCGACGTGTTCAAGGGCGACGAGCGGTGGCGCAACCTGCCGACCCCGAGCGGCAACACGTTCGAGTGGGCAGCGGATTCGACGTACGTGCGCAAGCCTCCGTACTTCGACGGGATGCCCGCCGAGCCGCAGCCGGTGACCGACATCACCGGCGCCAGGGTGCTTGCGCTGCTGGGCGATTCGGTGACCACCGACCACATCTCCCCGGCGGGCAGCATCAAGCCGGGCACACCGGCTGCTCAGTACCTCGACGAGCACGGCGTTGACAAGAAGGACTACAACTCCTACGGCTCGCGGCGCGGCAACCACGAGGTGATGATCCGCGGCACGTTCGCCAACATCAGGTTGCGCAACCAACTGCTCGACGACGTGTCCGGCGGCTATACCCGCGACTTCACCAACGGCGGCGAGCAGGCGTTCATCTACGACGCGGCGCAAAACTATGCGGCGCAGGACATTCCGCTGGTGGTGCTGGGCGGCAAGGAATACGGGTCCGGTTCGTCGCGCGACTGGGCGGCCAAGGGCACCAGCCTGCTGGGCGTGCGTGCGGTCATCACCGAGTCGTTCGAGCGCATCCACCGCTCGAACCTGATCGGCATGGGCGTCATACCGTTGCAGTTCCCCGAGGGTGAGTCGGCGGCGTCGCTGAAGCTGGACGGCACCGAGACGTTCGACATCACCGGCATCGAGGCGCTCAATGAGGGCAAGACGCCGAAGACTGTGCACGTCACCGCCACCAAGGAAGACGGTTCGAAGGTCGAGTTCGACGCGGTGGTCCGCATCGACACGCCAGGTGAGGCGGATTACTACCGCAACGGCGGCATCCTGCAGTACGTGCTGCGCAACATGTTGAAGTCGTAAGAACTTCCATGCCCCGGGTGACCGATGACCATCTGGCGGCGCGTCGACGCCAGATCCTCGACGGCGCCAGGCGGTGCTTCGCGGAATACGGCTACGACAAGGCGACCGTGCGGCGGCTCGAGCAGACGATCGGGCTGTCGCGCGGCGCCATCTTCCACCACTTCCGCGACAAGGACACGCTTTTCTTCGAGTTGGCCCGCGAGGACGCGGAGCGGATGGCCGACGTCGCGTCCCGCGAGGGTTTGATTCAGGTGATGCGCGACATGCTGGCCGCGCCCGAACAGTTCGACTGGCTGGCCACCCGGTTGGAGATCGCGCGGAAGTTGCGCAACGACCCGGCGTTCAACCGCGGCTGGTCGGAGCGGTCGGCCGAATTGTCGGCCGCCACCAACGCGCGACTGCGCAGACAGAAACAGGCGGGACGCCTACGCGACGACGTGCCGAGCGCGGTGCTGCAGACGTACCTGGACCTGGTACTGGACGGGCTGGTGGCGCGACTCGCTTCCGGCGACGACCCCGAAAAGCTCAGCGCCGTACTGGACCTCGTCGAGGCGTCAGTAAGACAGCCGTCCTAACTCGCCTTGCGGCTGCGATGGTTGGGGCCCCCACGACTGCGCATCGTGGTGCCCGACTCACGCAACATGCTGTGGATCGACCCGTACGAGCGGCCGGTGGTCGCCACCAACGAACGAATGCTTGCACCCCCCTCGTAGGCGCTGCGCAACTCGTTCAGCACTTCGTCCCGGGACTGGTTCATTTTCTTCATCGACATCTCCCCGCTGTGGATGCCCCGACGCATACCCAGCGTAGAAAGGCTTCACACACATCGGGCGAAATTGGTGAAACGGTTCGCAATTCGACCAGCGGCGCGCTCAGGCCAGTTCGATGAGATCCCGATATTCGTCAGACCAGAAGTCCTCTGTGCCGTCCGGCAGCAACACAACGCGTTGCGGGTCGAGCGCTTCGGCGGCGCCGGGATCGTGCGTCACCAACACGACCGCGCCCGCGTAGCTGCGCAGCGCATCGAGCACTTGCTCGCGCGACGCCGGGTCGAGGTTGTTGGTCGGTTCGTCGAGCAGCAGCACATTCGCGGTCGACGCGACGAGGCCCGCAAGTGCCAGCCGTGTCTTCTCACCACCGGACAGCGTGCCAGCGGGTTGATCGAGTTGCGCGCCGCTGAACATGAACGCGCCCAACAGACCCCGCAGATCCTGCTCACCGGTGTCGGGCGCGGCATGGCGGATGTTCTCCCACACCGTCGCCATGTTGTCGAGCGTGTCGTGCTCCTGCGCGAAGTAGCCGATCTTCATTCCATGGCCGGGTTCCAACGCGCCGGAGTCCGGTGTCTCGACGCCCGCCAGCAACCGCAACAGCGTGGTTTTGCCCGCGCCGTTGAGCCCGAGCACCACGACGCGCGAACCACGGTCGATCGCGAGGTCGACACCGGTGAACACCTCGAGCGAGCCGTAGTTCTTCGTCAGACCCTTCGCCACCAACGGCGTGCGGCCACACGGCGCCGGGGTCGGGAACTTGATCCTGGCCACTTTGTCGGCCACCCGTTCCTCGTCAAGGGCGGCCATCATCCGGTCGGCGCGACGCAGCATGTTCTGTGCGGCAACGGCTTTGGTAGCCTTTGCGCCCATCTTGGCGGCCTGGGCCCGCAGCGCTGAGGCTTTGCGTTCGGCGTTGGCGCGTTCGCGGCGGCGGCGTTGTTCGTCGGTGGCCCGCGCGTCGAGGTACTTCTGCCAGCCCATGTTGTAGACGTCGACCTCGCCGCGGACGGCGTCGAGGAACCACACCCGGTTGACGACGTCGGCGAGCAGTTCGACGTTGTGGCTGATCACCACGAGGCCGCCGGTGTGCCCACGCAGGAAGTCGCGCAGCCAGCCCAGCGAGTCGGCGTCGAGGTGGTTGGTCGGCTCGTCGAGCAACAGTGTGGTGGCCGAGCCCGCACCTGTGTCGCTGGCCGCGAACAGGATGCGGGACAGTTCGACCCGACGGCGCTGACCACCCGAGAGGGTGCGAAGCGGTTGAGTCAGAACACGTTCCGGCAGACCGAGACTCGCGCAGATGCGGCCCGCCTCGCTTTCGGCGGCGTAGCCGCCGAGTGCCGCGAACCGTTCCTCCAGTTGGCCGTAGCGGCGCACCGCCCGGTCCCGGGTGGCGTCGTCGGCAACCTCGGCCATCAGCGCCTGCTGCTTTTCCAGATCGGCCAGCAAGGTGTCCAGGCCGCGCGCCGAAAGCACCCGGTCCCGGGCCAACACCTCGAGGTTGCCCTCTTTGGGATCCTGTGGCAGGTAGCCGATTTCCCCGCTGCGGGCGATCGTGCCCGCATACGGTTCGCCTTCGCCCGCGAGGATGCGCATGGTCGTGGTCTTGCCTGCGCCGTTGCGCCCGACAAGTCCGATCCGGTCACCGGGCTGCACCCGCAGCGCCGTGCCCTCGGTGGACAGCAGCGTGCGCGCGCCTGCGCGGACCTCGAGGTCCGTTGCGGTGATCATCGGCGCCACTCCTCCTCATCGCTTCGCGATGCATCGTCGCCGGCGCGGATCATCGGCGCCACTCCTCCTCATCGCTTCGCGATGCATCGTCGCCGGCGCGGATCATCGGCGCCGCTCCACGCTACTGCTACTCCCCTACTTACTTGTCGTCGGTGAAGATGGGCGCGCGGTTCTCGGCGCGCGCGGCGACCGCTTCTTCGAAGTTGCCGGTGAGCAAACGGACGAAGAGCTGTCCCAGGCCTTCGGCCTGCATGTGCCCTTCCAGGCTAGCGGCGTCCAGTCCACTCCATAGTGTGCGCTTGGTCAACTCGATTCCCGGCCGCGAGAACCCCGCGATCCGCTCGCCGAATTCGTAGCAAACGTCGAGCAGTTCGTCGTCAGGAACCGTCCTAGACACCAGCCCGATGCGCTCGGCCTCCTCGGCGTCGACGTCACGTCCGGTCAACATCAACTCGAACGCCCTCGACGTCCCGATCGCCCGCGGCAGCAGATACGACAGCCCGAGTTCGCTCGCAGTCAGGCCGTTGTTGATGCCCGCGGCACGGAAATATGCCCCGGAAGCTGCGATTCGGATATCGCAGGCGAGCGCCAGGCACAGCCCGCCGCCGATCGCCGCGCCGTTGACCGCCGCGATGACCGGTTGGTGCATCTTGCGCAGCGCCAGGATCACCTCGTCGAGGACCTCCATCGACCGCAGCGCGAACGTCGGCCGGGTCAACCCGTCGATGTGCGGTACGGCTCCGGCCGACTTGTGGTCAGCACCGGACGAGAACCCGCGGCCCGCTCCTGTGAGCACAATCACCCGCGTGTCGTTGTCGTAGGTCAGCTCGTCGAGCACTTTCCTGAGCGGAACCATGACGTCGAACGCCATCGAGTTCATTCGCTCTGGCCGGTTCAGCGTCACCAGCGCGACGTGCGGCCGCGGCTTATCTACTAGGACAAAGTTCACCCGTGCACGCTATCGCGTGCACGCAGCTACTTTGCTTCGCCGTTGTCCTGCGCCGCGATCGCGGCGTCAATGTCGAACTCCTTGACCCGCTGCACCAATTCCTCGAGCGCGGCGGGCGGAAGCGCGCCGGGCTGGTTGAACACCAGCTTGCCCTTCTTGAACGCCATCAGCGTCGGGATGGAACGGATGTCGGCGGCGGCAGCCAACTGCTGCTCGGCCTCGGTGTCCACCTTCGCATACACGACGTCGGGGTGGTCCTCCGACGACGCCGCGAAGGTCGGCGCGAACGCCCGACATGGGCCACACCACGATGCCCAGAAATCCACCAGCACGATTTCGTTGTCGTTGATGGTGTCGTTGAACTGTTCGGCGGTGATGTCTCGCGTAGCCACGATGTTCCTAACGCTGGGGTAAATCAGGATGTTCCCACGATATGGGCGGCAGAAACCGCTCGGCACCGATCAGCGGAAGTCCTTGAACGCATCGAGCAGCCGGCTGCGAAAGGCCGGGTCGAGCTGGTCGTCGGAGATCCTGCCGACGGTGCGTACGGTTTCGCGAAACTGCTGAAGATAGTTGTCGCAGCCATCGCAGTCGTGCAGATGCATGTCGAATCGCGCGCGGGTCTCCGGGTCGAGAGATCCGTCGAGGTAGGCAGTGACCAACTCGACCAGTTCGTTGCAATCCATTGCGTCGCGGCCTGTCATGAGGCGTCCTTCAAATAGTCCTCGAGCACCTGTCTGACCGCGGCCCTGCCGCGGTGCAGCAGCACCCGTTGGTTGGCCATGCTGATGTCGAGCAGTTCACACACCTCGCCGGAGTCCAATCCGAGCATGTCGCGCAAGGTCACCACGATCCTCTGCCGGTCCGGCAGCTTGTCGAGTTCACGCCGTGCCACGTCGACGAGTTCGTTGCCGAGCAGGGAGCCTTCCGGCGTCTCCGGGAACGGCGCAGGCTCACGGCCCTGTTTCCAGTGCCCGGGGTAGGCATCGTCGGCGTCGCGGAAGCGGGCCGGGTCGACCGTGCCGCCGCTGAATGCGGCCACCGCCGCATCGGCATCGCGGCGCTCCCGCACCCCGCGCGCCTTGGCGATGTTGATCAACACCGTGAAAAGCCACGTGCGCAAGGAGGATCGGCCTTCGAAGTTGTCGATCCCCTTCAGTAGCGCGATCCACGTCTCCTGGACCACCTCTTCGGCGATCTCCCGGCTGGGCACATATCCGCGGGCGACCCGCAACAAGGCAGGCGTGTGCTGGTCCACCAGCCGCACGAACGCGGTCTCGTCGCCGGCCCGCAGCGCGGTGATCAGGGTGGTCTCGTCGACGGCTGAGCTCATGGTCGCGTCACAAGTGCTCTTGGCCGCGGCGGAAGAAGGCGGCGATGGCCGATGCGAGCGTGTCGACGTCGTGCGCGGGATCGAGCGGGAGGACGGCCCCGAACGGCGCGTTCCAGAACGCACCGCTGCGCTGCGTCCACGGCCCGACGTACGCGTAGGGGGTGCGGTGGTAATCGTCACCCGCGGACACGCCGTAGTTCACCTCGTCGTCGGTGGCGGCGACGTCGAAGTGCTCGGGCCACAGCACCGGATGCGCCTCTGGCAACACGTTCTTGATCGCGTGCCCGCCCGCGTAGTGACTCCGGTAGACCCAGTCGGCCGCCGCGGCGTCGATGTCGAGCAGGGTGTCGGCGGGCAGCGGGTCGACAATCTCGTACGCGCCCTCCGGTGGTCCGGCGGTGACATCGGCGGCCTTGGCCAACTCATCGACGCGGCCGGTGAGGTTGGCCGCACCGTTGGGCCAGACGAGCTGGGTGCCGCGCACGGACAGCGGCACAGCAACCCCCGCAAAGCCGTCGGGACGCACCGCCAGCCGGATGGTGCCCGCGGCGCGGTATTGAGGTCCCGCGATCAGGCTCTCGGCCACGCCACGCAATTGGCGGCGGGTGCCCACGTAGACCTCGGCAGAGTTCACATGAACTGAGTTACCAGAATCCGGCGAGCGTTACACCGGCTTCTCGAACCAGTGATGCGCGTACGGTTCGTCGTTGAACGGCTCGACCTCCCGGTACCCGGATGTCTCGTACATCTGGATGGCTTCGGGCAGCTCGTCACGGGTCTCCAGACGCATCAACCGGACACCCGCGGCGCGTGCCCGGTTCTCCAGCTCGTGGAGAAGCCTGCGGCCCAGTCCGAGTCCGCGGACGGCGGGGGCCACCCACATCCGCTTCACCATGCCCACGGCGTCGGGGTGAAAGATCAGCGCGCCGCAGCCGACGGGCTCACCGTGCAACGAGGCAACGAGCAAAAGCCCTGCGGGCGGGGTCATTTCGGTATCGGCAACCGGGCTGACGGCCGGGTCGTACCCGTCGGTGAACCGGACGGCGAGCTCGCCGTAGTAAGTCTGCAGGCAGTGCCGCGCGTCGCGGTGGCGTGGGTCGCATTCGCACACCTCGACCGTGGAGGCGATCAGCAGACGCTCGACTTCCGCCATGGCCGAGACGAGTTTGGCGCGTTGCCGGTCGTTGAGCGGTTGCAGGATGGCTGCCGCCGCGTCGTCGGAGCGCCGGTCCAGCGCGGCCAGTTCGCGGTGCCCGGCTTCGGTGAGTCGGGCGATCCGGACGCGGCCGTCGGACGGGCTGGGCTCGACGACGACGTGGCCCGCCGTCTCCAACGCGCGCAGCAGTCTGCTGACGTAGCCGGAGTCGAGGTCGAGGCGTCCCCGCAGCGATCGGACGTCACACCCGTCGACGCCGATTTCCCACAACAGCCGGTTCTGACCCAACGACCGATCACTGGCCAGGAAGTTCTCGTTGAGCACCCCGACCCGCTGGGTGACGGTGCGATTGAACCGCCTCACTTGCGCGACCATGTCCGCCGTCACTTCTCTGACTTTAGTCAGAGATCAGGCTGATGACCACGAATTTTTCCCACCCGCCGCCCACAGGCTTTTCCCATCCGCCGCCGAGGTCGGCACCAGACGGGCCGTCAATCGTGTCAACCATGCGATTACCCCTCTGCGCCCTCGCCGCCGCCGTGGCGTTGTCCGTTGCCGCCTGCGGTTCGTCGACAACCGGGACACCGGCGGCCTCCGGCACCTCGTCGTCCGCGTCGACCCCCACCTCGGCCGCGCCGCCGAAGGCCAGAGATCACGTCGCGGGTCTGGTTGCGTCGTTGTCCGGCAACACCATCGCGCTCACCCAGAAAAATGGAAGCGCGACAGTCGATTTCACCAGCTCCACCAAGATCTGGTCGTTCGCCCGCGCACAGTTGTCCGACGTCGCCGCCGGCACGTGTGTCATCGTCCGCCCGTCCCGCGACAGCAACGCCGGTAGCGGAACGGTGACCGCTGCGGCGGTGCAGATCGTTCCGTCGTCGAACGGCCAGTGCCCGGGCCCGCGCGGCGATCGGCAGATCGCGGGCGCGGTGGGCACTGTCAACCCCAACATGTTCACGATCGCGGCGAGCGGTACCGCGGCGCAGACGTCGGTGTCGCTCACCGACAAGACCCGATACGGCAGGCGGCTTGCCGCCGATGCACAGGCGATCAGCCAGGGTGAGTGCCTGTCCGCCACGGGCACGAAGGACGCCGGCGGGGCGCTGCAGGCAGCGTGGATCGCGGTCAGGCCTGCGCTGAAGGGTTCGTGCCCTGGTTCGCGAGGATGACCTCGGCGGCCGCTGAGGCCCGGTCGCCGTTGGCGAGCAATTGGTCGCGGCGCTTGGGCCACCAGAAGCACTCGAACAACAGCGCCACCAGGTAAATGACCGACGCGATCAGGTTGCCCCACGAACCGTAGACGGCATCCCAGGCCGTGGTCGCCACCCCGACCACGAGAACGAATGGTACCACCCAGCGGAACGGCCGCAGTTGCTCTGCCGCGTTGTGCATTCCCGCGTTGTAGTCGATGACCGGCTGCGCCAGCCGGGGGTCGTCGATCTGGTCGCCACTGCGGACGGTACGCGCTACCCGCACCCGGTCGTCACCGGAAAGTTGTTGTGCTCCAGGCCAATACCGTGCCATTCGGCGGGGCAGCCAGACGCCGTAGAGCAGCCCGATGACGACCAGCACGATGGCCGCGGACAACAGCATTCCCGAGTCGAGCCACGCGAGGACCGCCAACACGATGCCGGTGCCACCGCCGAGGATCACCGCGCGGCGTGCGAAACCGCCTCGCCAGACGAACGCGGGCACCGTGACCATGGGTCGATTGTGACCCACGCGGCGGTTGCTAGACGGTGAATCCCAACGCCCGCAACTGTTCGCGGCCGTCCTCGGTGATCTTGTCCGGCCCCCACGGCGGATTCCACACCCAGTTGATCCGGATCTCGTCAACGAGTCCGGCGCCCACGAGCGCCGTCCGCGACTGATCCTCGATGACATCCGTCAGCGGACAGGCTGCCGACGTCAGCGTCATGTCGATCAACGCGACGTTGCCCTGCTCGCCCTTCTCGACGTTCAGGTCGTACACGAGGCCCAGATCGACGACGTTGATGCCGAGTTCCGGGTCGACGACATCGCGCATCGCCTCCTCGAGGTCGGCGAGCAGTTCGTCGTTGGGCACTGCGGTGTCGCTCATCCTGCCTCCTGAAATCCTTCCGATGCCTGCGAAAGCGCATCCTTGAAAGCCATCCACCCCAGCAGCGCGCATTTCACCCGCGCTGGGTACTTCGCGACACCGGCGAATGCGATGCCGTCTCCGATCACGTCCTCGTCGCCCTCGACCGTGCCGCGCGAGGACACCATCTCGGTGAACGCCGCGACGGTCGCCAGGGCGTCCCCGACGCTCTGGCCGATCACCTGATCGGTGAGCACGGACGTCGAAGCCTGGCTGATCGAGCAGCCCTGGCCGTCGTAGGACACGTCGTCGATCCGTTCGCCGTCGGCGCTGAGCGCCACCCGCAGCCTGACCTCGTCACCGCAGGTCGGGTTCACCTGATAGGACTCGGCGCCGAACGGTTCCCGCAACCCGCGGTGATGCGGGTGCTTGTAGTGATCCAGGATCACTTCCTGGTAGATCTGCTCCAGCCTCACGCGAAGAACTCCACGGCCCGCTGCACGCCGGCCACCAGCCGGTCCACCTCGTCGAGCGTGTTGTAGACGGCGAACGAGGCGCGCGCGGTCGCGGCGATGCCGAACCGGCGATGCAGCGGCCATGCGCAGTGATGCCCCACGCGCACCGCCACCCCGTCGTCGTCGAGCACCTGGCCGACGTCGTGGGCGTGCACGCCGTCGAGCACGAAAGACACTGGCGAACCCCGGTTTTCGAGGACGGTGGGGCCGATGATGCGTACGCCGTCGATACCGGACAACCCGGCCAGCGCGGCGGCCACCAACTCGTTCTCGTGGGCCTCGACGGCTGCCATCCCGATGTCCTGCAGATACCGGGCCGCAGCGGCCAATCCGACCACCTGCGACGTCATCGGGGTGCCCGCCTCGAACCGTTGCGGCGCAGGCGCGTAGGTGGTCTGCTCCATCGTGACCGTCTCGATCATCGAACCGCCGGTGATGAACGGCGGCATCGCGTTGAGCAACTCGCCGCGGCCGTACAGCACGCCGATCCCGTTGGGGCCCAGCATCTTGTGGCCGGAGAACGCGGCGAAGTCAACCTCGAGCGCGTGGAAGTCGACCGGCTGGTGCGGCACCGACTGGCACGCGTCCAGCAGCGTCAGCGCGCCGACCGCCTTGGCGCGGGCGACCAGCTCGGCCACTGGGGCGACCGCGCCGGTGACGTTCGAATGATGGCTGAACGCAACTACTTTCACGCGTTCGTCCAGCGCCAACGAGTCCAGGTCGATGCGGCCGTCGTCGGTCACGCTGTACCACCGCAGCGTGGCGCCGGTGCGACGGGCCAGTTCCTGCCACGGGATCAGGTTCGCGTGGTGCTCCAATTCGGTGGTGACGATGACGTCGCCAGGACCGACCGCGTGCTCGAACCGGTCGTCGCCGAGCACATAGGCGACCAGGTTGATGGCCTCGGTGGCGTTCTTGGTGAAGACCAGTTCGTCAGGTTCGGCGCCGACGAACGTCGCGATGCCGGCGCGGCCCTGCTCGTAGGCGTCGGTGGCCTCTTCCATCAACTGGTGCGCACCGCGGTGCACCGCACCGTTGGATGTGGTGAGGAAATCACGCTCGGCGTCGAGCACCTGGGTCGGCCGTTGCGACGTCGCACCGGAATCCAGGTACGCCAACTGGCTTCCGCCGCGCATCACCCGCTTGAGGATCGGGAAGTCCGACCGAATTCTGGCGGTGTCCACAGCGGTCATGGTCAGGCTCCGACCGCCTGGGTGAAGCGCACGTATCCGTTCTCTTCGAGCTCGTCGGCCAGTTCGGGACCGCCGGACTCGACGATGCGTCCGCCGACGAAGACGTGCACGAACTGCGGCCTGATGTAGCGGAGGATGCGGGTGTAGTGCGTGATCAGCAGAACGCCGCCGTGCTCCGCTTCGGCGTAGCGGTTGACGCCTTCGCTGACGACGCGCAGCGCGTCGACGTCGAGGCCGGAGTCGGTCTCGTCGAGAATCGCGATCTTCGGCTTCAGCAGTGACAGCTGCAGGATCTCGTGGCGCTTCTTCTCGCCACCCGAAAAGCCTTCGTTGACACTGCGTTCGGAGAACGACGGGTCGATCTCGAGGCCTTCCATCGCGGCCTTGACCTCTTTGACCCAGTGCCGCAGCTTCGGTGCTTCACCGCGCACCGCGGTGGCCGCCGTGCGCAGGAAGTTCGACATCGAAACGCCCGGCACCTCGACGGGGTACTGCATGGCCAGGAACAGGCCTGCGCGGGCGCGCTCGTCCACCGTCATGTCGAGCACGTTCTGGCCGTCGAGCGTGATCGATCCGGAGGTGACCGTGTATTTCGGGTGCCCGGCGATCGCGTAGGACAGGGTGGACTTGCCGGATCCGTTGGGCCCCATCAGCGCATGGGTCTCCCCCGATTTCACGGTGAGGTCGACACCCTTGAGGATCGGGATGTCGGCGCCGTCCTCAGCGGAGACGACGCTGACGTGCAGATCCTTGACTTCCAGTGTGTTCATTTCGCAGTGTTTCCTTCGGTTAGCTCAAGTTCGTGTTCGATTGCCTCGGTGAGGCGTTCGCGCACCGCGGGCACGGCGATCTTGGCGATGATCTCGCCGAAGAAGCCGCGCACGACCAGGCGGCGGGCCTGATCTTCCGGGATGCCGCGGGCCTGCAAGTAGAACAGTTGCTCGTCGTCGAAGCGCCCGGTGGCACTGGCGTGTCCGGCGCCGACGATCTCGCCGGTCTCGATCTCCAGGTTGGGCACCGAGTCGGCGCGCGCGCCGTCGGTCAGCACGAGATTGCGGTTGGTCTCGAAGGTGTCGGTCCCGGTGGCCTCGGCCCGGATCAGCACGTCGCCGATCCACACCGTGTGCGCGTCGGGCTTCTTCGATGCCGGATCACCTTGCAGCGCACCCTTGTACGTGACGTGGGAGCGACAGTTCGGCTGGGCGTGGTCGACCAGCAGTCGCGATTCGAAGTGCTGGCCGTCGTCGGCGAAGTACAGGCCGAGCATCTCGGCGTCTCCGCCGGGCGCGCAGAACCGCGTCCGCGCCGTCAACCGGACCACGTCACCGCCGAGGGTGACCGCGACGTGGCGCAGCACGGCATCCTTGCCGAGCGAGGCGTGATGAGTGCTGACGTACACCGCGTCGTCCGCCCAGTCGGCGATCGAGACGACCGTCAACCGGGCGGCGTCGCCGACGACGAATTCGACGTTGTCCGCGTAGGTTCCGCTGCCGCGCTGGTCGACGACGACCACCGCTTCGGCCAGTTCGCCGACCCGGATCTGCAGATGTCCGTAGGCGACCTTGTCCTCGCCCGGCCCGGTGACCGTCACCTGGATCTCGTCGCGGATCACGGTGTCCTTGGGGATCTCGATCAGCGTCGCGGACTCGAACGACGAATACGCCTGTGCCGCAACGCGGTCGGCTGGTACGCCGGCTTGGCCCAGCCGGGAGTCGTCGCGGGTGGTCGTGTCGACCCGGACGCCGTCGGGTGTCTGCACATCGATGGTCGCGGCGCCGGTGGCGACAGCGGATCCGTCGTGCAGCCCGCGCAGCCTGCGCAGTGGGGTGAACCGCCAGATCTCGTCGCGGCCGTGCGGCACCTCGAAGGCGTCGACGTCGAACGACGTGAACAGCTCTCCCTTGTTGATTCCCTCGACAGCTGTAGTCAGTTCAGCCACTATTTTTCCCGTCGATCGTCCCCCTGCGCTTCGCGCGGGAGGTGCCCCCACGCCCCATCAGCCGACCGCGCCTTCCATCTGCAGCTCGATCAGCCGGTTGAGCTCAAGCGCGTACTCCATCGGAAGCTCCTTGGCGATCGGCTCGACGAAGCCGCGCACCACCATCGCCATCGCCTCGTCCTCGGTCATGCCGCGGCTCATCAGATAGAACAGCTGATCCTCGCTGACCTTCGACACGGTGGCCTCGTGGCCCATCGTGACGTCGTCCTCGCGAATATCGACGTACGGATAGGTGTCGCTGCGGCTGATCGTATCCACCAGCAGCGCATCGCATTTCACGCTGGACTTCGAACCGTGCGCCCCCTTGTTGACCTGAACCAGGCCGCGGTAGGACGCGCGGCCGCCCGCGCGGGCCACCGACTTGGACACGATGTTGCTCGACGTGTTCGGCGCAAGGTGCAGCATCTTGGCGCCGGTGTCCTGGTGCTGGCCCTCACCGGCGAACGCCACCGAGAGCACCTCGCCCTTGGCATGCTCGCCGGTCATCCACACGGCCGGGTACTTCATGGTCACCTTGGAGCCGATGTTGCCGTCGACCCACTCCATGGTGGCGCCGGCCTCGGCCCGGGCCCGCTTGGTGACGAGGTTGTAGACGTTGTTCGACCAGTTCTGGATGGTCGTGTAGCGGCACCGGCCGCCGGGCTTGACGATGATCTCGACCACCGCGGAGTGCAGCGAGTCGCTCTTGTAAATCGGCGCGGTGCAGCCCTCGACGTAGTGCACATAGGCGTCCTCGTCGACGATGATCAGGGTGCGCTCGAACTGGCCCATGTTCTCGGTGTTGATCCGGAAGTAGGCCTGCAGCGGGATGTCGACGTGCACGCCCTTTGGCACGTAGATGAACGAACCACCCGACCACACCGCGGTGTTCAGCGCGGAGAACTTGTTGTCGCCCGCCGGGATCACGGTGCCGAAGTACTGCTTGAAGATCTCCGGGTGTTCCTTCAGCGCGGTGTCGGTGTCGAGGAAGATCACGCCGAGCGCCTCCAGGTCCTCGCGGATCTGGTGGTAGACGACCTCGGACTCGTACTGCGCGGCGACGCCGGACACCAGGCGTTGCTTCTCGGCCTCGGGGATGCCGAGCTTGTCGTAGGTGTTGCGGATGTCCTCCGGCAGGTCGTCCCACGTCGCGGCCTGCTTTTCGGTGGAACGCACGAAGTACTTGATGTTGTCGAAGTCGATGCCCTCGAGGTTGGAACCCCAGTGCGGCATGGGCTTCTTGTCGAACGTGCGCAGCGCGCGCAGCCGGGTCTCGAGCATCCATTCCGGCTCGTTCTTCTTGGCCGAGATGTCACGCACCACCGCTTCGGACAGCCCGCGTTGCGCGCTGGCGCCCGCCTCGTCGGAGTCCACCCAGCCGTAGCCGTACCGGCTCAGCGAGGCGATGGCCTCGTCCTGGCTGAGCGGTTCGCCCACCTTGTGGACCTCGGGGGTGGTCGTCATGTCGACGCTCCTTGCTTGCTCGTGGTTTTTCCGACGCGGGCTGTGCGCCGGATCGGTGTTGGCTTCTCGGGTGTCAGCGGGACGTGGGTGGTGCATGCGCAGTCGCCGTTGACGATGGTCGCCAGCCGCTGCACGTGCGTGCCGAGGATCTCGGCGAACGCTTCCCGCTCGGTCTCGCATAGCTCGGGAAACTCCTCCGCGACGTGCGACACCGGGCAGTGATGCTGGCACAGCTGGATGCCGTGGATCGGCCCGTCGACGGGCGTCACCGACGTCACATAGCCTGCCTTCGTCAGCGCCGTCGCGACCCTGTCGGCCTTCGCTTCAACGTCGGCGGGGCCGTCGGTTACTCCCGACAAGATGCTGTCGATCCGGCGGCGCGCGAACGTCCGCACGGCGTCGTCGCCGCCCAGCTCGCGCAGCTGGCGGATGGCGGCCACGGCAAGGTCGTCGTAGCTGTGCTCGAGCTTGGCCCTGCCCTCGGCCGTCAGCCGGTACCGTTTGGCCGGCCTGCCACGTCCGTGATGCTGCCAGGCCGCCGCCGCGCTGGACTGCGCGTCGCCGGCCTCCATCAAGGCGTCCAGGTGCCTGCGCACCCCTGCCGCGGAGATGCCGAGACGGTCGCCGATCTCGCCGGCGGTGATGGGTCCGGATTCCAGCAGCAGCTGGACGATCGCGCCACGGGTATGGCGATCAGCGCTGGAAGTCGCCGCCTTCGCGGCTCCAGCCTCCGGACTGAATTTCACAACACTATTGTGACGGAATTCCGAAACCCGGTAAAGCAAGGGTCCCCTTACGGTGACGGGAACCATATCCGTGGCGGCTACGCTGCTGGGATGGCGTGGCGCCTGCGGTCCCTCAGCACGTCGATTGCCGGATGGCACGGCGACGAACGCGCTGTCGGCTCCCCGCTGAACGACGCCGAGTTGATCGCGTTCCGGCGGACCCGCCTGTTCGGGGCCACCGGCACGGTGTTGATGGCCATCGGCGCGCTCGGCGTCGGCGCCAGGCCGGTGGTGCAGGATCCGACGTTCGGCGTGCGACTGCTGAACCTGCCGTCACGCATCCAGACGGTGTCGCTGACGATGACCACCACGGGTGCGGTGATGATGGCGTTGGCCTGGCTGATGCTCGGCCGCTTCACCCTCGGCGACCGGCGGATGACGCGCAGCCAACTCGACCGCACGTTGCTGTTGTGGGTGCTGCCGCTGTTGATCGCGCCGCCGATGTACAGCAGGGACGTCTACTCGTATCTGGCGCAGAGTGAGATCTCGCTGCAGGGCCTCAACCCGTATCGCGTGGGACCCGCGCCGGGCCTCGGCCTAGACCATGTGTTCACGCTGTCCGTGCCGAATATGTGGCGGGATACCCCGGCGCCGTACGGGCCGCTGTTCCTGTGGATCGGTCAGGGGATCTCGGCGTTGACGGGCGAGAATATCGTCGCGGCGGTGCTGTGCCACCGGATCGTGGTGCTGATCGGCGTCGGCATGATCGTCTGGGCCGTGCCCCGACTGGCTCGCCGCTGCGGCGTCGCCGAGGTAAGCGCGCTGTGGCTGGGTGCGGCGAATCCGCTGCTGATCATGCATCTGGTCGCCGGCATTCACAACGAGGCGCTGATGCTGGGGCTGATGCTGGCAGGCACGGAATACGCGCTGCGCGGCATCGACGCCGTCAACCCGCTGCTACCCAAACCCCTGGCCTGGCCGCATGGCCGCGACGGCTGGGCGCGCTGGCAGCCGATGGCGAATCTGCTGCTGGGCATCGTGCTGATCACGTTGTCGTCGCAGGTGAAGTTGCCGTCGCTGCTGGCGCTGGGTTTCGTCGCGATGGCGTTGGCGTGCCGCTGGGGCGGCACCGTCAAAGCGTTCCTGATCGCAGGCGGTTCGCTGACCGCGGTCTCGGTGGTCGTGATGGCGTTGATCGGCTGGGCCAGCGGGCTGGGCTTCGGCTGGCTGTTCACTCTCGGCACCGCCAACGTGGTCCGCAGTTGGATGTCGTTGCCGACGTTGTTGGCGCTGGGCACCGGACAGGTCGGCATCCTGCTCGGCCTCGGCGACCACACCACCGCGGTGCTGGGGCTGACCCGCGCGATCGGCGTGTTCACGATCGCGATCGTCGTCACGTTCCTGCTGCTCGCGGTGCTGCGCGGTCGCCTGCACCCGGTCGGCGGACTGGGCGTTGCGCTGGGGATGACCGTGCTGCTGTTCCCGGTAGTGCAGCCGTGGTACGTGCTGTGGGCGGTGATCCCGCTGGCCGCGTGGGCCACCCGGCCGCCGTTCCGCACCGCGACGATCGTCGTCACCCTCGTGGTCGGCATCTTCGGCCCGACCGCCAACGGTGACCGGTTCACGCTGTTCCAGATCCTGCTCGCGGTGATCGCCAGCACGTTGATCGTGCTGATCTTGATCGGCATCACCTACTACCGGCTGCCGTGGCGGAAGCTACCCGATGCGGGCCCCCGGCCGCCGGAACCAGCAGCGCAAATCGTCGAACCTGTAATACCGGCAGCGCAGGCTGCCAAGCCGGGCGCTTACGCTGAATCCCCGTGACCTCCGAGTCCAGTGCCGTTGGCTCCTCGCGCGAGCGCTCGTCGGCCGTGCCCGTGCGTCTGCGCGGCGTGATCAAGCGGTACGGGTCGACGACCGCCGTCTCCGAACTCGACCTCGACGTCAATGCCGCCGAAGTGCTGGCGCTGCTCGGCCCCAACGGCGCGGGCAAAACCACCACGGTGGAGATGTGCGAGGGCTTCCTCAAGCCCGACGCGGGCAGCATCGAGATCCTCGGACTTGACCCGTTCGCCGACAACGCCCGGGTGCGTGAGCGCATCGGGGTGATGCTGCAGGGCGGCGGCGGATATCCCGCGGCAAGGGCGGGCGAAATGCTGAACCTGGTCGCGTCGTACGCGGCCAACCCGCTGGACCCGCAGTGGCTGATGGACACCCTCGGTCTGACCGAGGCGGCCCGCACCACCTACCGTCGGCTCTCCGGCGGACAACAACAGCGGCTGGCGCTGGCGTGCGCGGTGGTGGGCAGGCCCGAGTTGGTGTTTCTCGACGAGCCGACAGCGGGCATGGACGCGCACGCGCGAATCGTGGTGTGGGAGTTGATCAACGGCCTGCGTCGCGACGGCGTCACCGTGGTGTTGACCACGCATCAGCTGACCGAGGCCGAGGAGTTGGCCGACCGGATCGTGATCATCGACCACGGCGTTGCCGTGGCCACGGGTACACCCGCGGAGTTGATGCGCAGCGGCGCCGAGAACCAGTTGCGGTTCCGCGCGCCGCGGATGCTCGACCTGTCGCTGCTGATTTCGGCGCTGCCGGAAAGCTACCAGGCGACGGAGACCTCGCCGGGCGAATATCTGGTCGAGGGCCACATCGATCCTCAGGTGCTTGCCACGGTCACCGCGTGGTGCGCACGCCTCGACGTGCTCGCGACCGACATGCGCGTCGAGCAGCGCAGCCTGGAGGACGTTTTCCTCGATCTGACCGGCAGGGAGCTGCGCTCATGACGAATCTGTTTGCGCCGGGGACGTTTTCGCCTGATCCGCGACCTGCGACGGTGCAGAAGATGTTGGCCGCGCAGTTCGGCCTCGAACTCAAGCTGTTGCTGCGCAACGGCGAACAGTTGCTGCTCACCATGTTCATCCCGATCACGCTGCTGGTCGGGTTGACGCTGCTGCCGCTGGGCTCGTTCGGGCCGAACCGGGCGGCGACGTTCGTGCCTGCGATCATGGCGCTGGCGGTGATTTCGACGGCGTTCACCGGACAGGCCATCGCGGTGGCGTTCGACCGGCGCTACGGGGCGCTGAAGCGACTGGGCGCCACGGCGCTGCCGGTCTGGGGCATCATCGCGGGCAAGTCGCTGGCCGTGGTCACCGTGGTGTTTCTGCAGTCAATCCTGCTGGGCGTCATCGGGTTTGCCCTCGGTTGGCGGCCACACGTCCTGGGCCTTGCGCTCGGTGCGGTGATCATCGCGCTCGGCACCGCGGGCTTCGCGGCGCTCGGCCTGTTGCTCGGCGGCACGCTCAAGGCGGAGATCGTGCTGGCGATTGCCAACCTGTTGTGGTTCGTCTTCGCCGGACTAGGCGCGCTGACGCTGGAGGGCGGGATGGTGCCGCACGGCGTGCAGTGGGTGGCCCGGTTGACGCCGTCGGGAGCGCTGACCGAAGCGTTGTCACAGGCGATGACGCTGTCTGTGGACTGGTTCGGGATCGCGGTGCTCGCGGCGTGGGGCGCGGTCGCGGCGCTATGCGCGCTGCGCTGGTTCCGCTTCACCTGACCGGGCGCATCAGCGCTGCCGTCGCCCAGTGGCCAGTTAACGCACGCAAATCGCATCGGAGCGTGTCCCAACTGGCCACTCGACGAAGCAACCCGCTACTACGGGCTGTAGTTGCGGTCCTCTACCATCGGAGCGTGCGACGCGCATTTCTGCGACTGGTCGACCTGCTGCCCATGCCGAGCCTGCGGGTTCAGCGCATCATCGCTGCCGCCGTCATCCTGACCCAGGGCGGCATCGCGGTGACTGGCGCCATCGTGCGCGTGACCGCGTCGGGTCTTGGCTGCCCGACCTGGCCGCAGTGTTTCCCAGGCAGCTTCGTCCCCGTCCCGCACGCCGAGGTCGCGGTCGTCCATCAGGCCGTCGAGTTCGGCAACCGGATGATCACGTTTCTCGTGGTGTTGACGGCGGTGCTGGCGGTGCTTGCCGTGACACGGGCCCGCCGTCGCCGCGAGGTGCTGATCTACGCGTGGCTGATGCCGGCATCGACGGTGGTGCAGGCCGTGATCGGCGGCATCACCGTGTTGACAGGGCTGCTGTGGTGGACCGTCGCCATTCACTTGCTGGCGTCGATGACGATGGTGTGGCTGTCGGTGCTGCTGTACGTCAAGATCGGTGAGCCCGACGATGGTGTCTCGACGCCGGTCGTCCCAAAGCCGTTGCGGCAGTTGACCGTTCTGACCGCAGTGGTGCTGGCGGCCCAGCTCGTCAGCGGCACACTGGTGACAGGCGCGGGACCGCATGCCGGCGACAAGAGCATCACCCAGCCGGTGCCGCGGCTGCACATCGAGATCACCGCGCTGGTGCATGCGCACTCGTCGTTGCTCGTCGCCTATCTCGCGCTGCTGTTCGCCCTCGGCTTCGGCCTGCTCGCCGTGCACGCGCCACGTCCCGTCATGCAGCGGTTGGGCGTGCTGCTGGCGCTCGTCGTCGCACAGGGGCTCGTCGGCACGGTGCAGTTCTTCACCGGTGTGCCCGCCGGGCTGGTGGCCGTGCACGTGCTCGGCGCGGCGGCCTGCACCGCCGCAACCGCCGCGCTATGGGCGTCGATGCGAGAGCGGTCCAAGCCCCAACCGCTCGAGGGCTGACTCAACGCCGAGCGCGAACTGCCGCTGCTGTCGCGTCCTCGTCGCCGCGTCCAACTGGCGCCAGCCCAGCGACGGCTCGACCAACTCGACCTCGAGGACGTGCGCGTCACGCCGGTCCCCGATCACATCGACACGCGCATACAGGAACTCCGCGGTTGTGATGCCGAGGTGATCGGCCGCCGCCGCCAACGCCGCGTGCCCGAGTTCCCACAACTCGAAGTCGGGATCCGCGGGGGTCAGCGTCTCCTCCGCGTAGGTGCCCGACTCGTCGAACACCGGGGCCTCGCCGGGCGGCGGCAGGATCGGGCCCTTGGTGAACGCGTGCGACTGCTCGCCGCCGATGAACACCAACGCCGTTTCACCGTGCTTGATCCGGCGGTCGTAGGGCTGCACCAGCACGTCGCGCCCCTCCGCCTGCAGGGCCGCAGCATGCGCGCGCGCCTGGTCGTGATCGGTGAACCGCAGCGCCCCAACCGAACCCGCACCGATCGCCGGCTTGACCACCACTTCGCCCGTTGGCAACGCGACCTGCTCCCCCGGCGCGAAGAATCGGCTCGGCACCGTCGGCACGCCTGCGCCGGCCAGGTCGGCGAGGTAACGCTTGTCGGTGTTCCACCGCACCACCTCAGGCGCGTTGAGCAGGTTGGCCACCTGCCGCGTCCACCGGAGGAATTCGTCGAGCCGGTCGATGTAGTCCCACGCCGCGCGCAGGATCACCAGATCCGCGTCGAGGGTGCCCGGATCGTCCCAGGACAGCCAGCGCGCGTGCAGCCCGCGTTGGCGCAGCGCCGCCACCAGCCCGTTGTCGTCGCCGTCGCCCTCCGGCAACGCCGGACAGGCGGCCAGCACGATGCGGGGATGGAACACGTCGGGCTTTGCGAGCTTCACCTTGGCAGGATAGACAGCATGAAGGCCATCCAAGTCGCCGAGACCGGCGGACCCGAAGTGCTCAACTACGTCGACACCGACAAGCCCTCGCCCGGGCCGGGTCAGGTGCTGATCAAGGCCGAAGCCATCGGGGTGAACTTCATCGACACGTACTTCCGGTCGGGGCTGTATCCGCGGGAACTGCCGTTCGTGCTGGGCACCGAGGTGTGCGGCACGGTCGAGGAGGTCGGCGACGACGTCGCAGCATTGAGCGTCGGGGACCGCGTCGTCACCGCGCAGGCCGTCGGCGCATATGCCGAATATTGTGTCGCCCCAGCCGATTTCTGCGCTTACGTGCCCGACGGCGTCACCGCTGACGTGGCCGCCGCGTCGCTGCTGAAGGGCATGACGGCGCACTATCTCATCAAGTCGACGTATCCGGTGCAGGAGCGCGACGCCGTGCTGGTACACGCGGGCGCAGGCGGCGTCGGGCTGATCTTGACCCAGTGGGCCACCAGTCTCGCCGTGCGGGTGATCACCACGGTGTCGACGCCCGAGAAGCGCGAACTGTCGCGCAAGGCGGGCGCCGTCGAGGTGCTCGGTTATCCGGACGACCCCGAGGCGTTCGGCGCCACGATCAAGGACCTGACCGACGGCGGTGTCGCCGCGGTCTACGACGGTGTCGGCGCGGACACATTCGAGGCGAGCCTGGCCAGTTGCCGGATCCGCGGCACGGTCGCGCTGTTCGGCGCGTCCAGCGGTCCGGTGCCCCCGTTCGACCCGCAGCGGCTCAACGCCGCCGGTTCGCTGTTCCTGACCAGACCCACGCTTGTGCACCACACCCGGACGCCCGATGAATTTGCTTGGCGGGCAGGCGAACTGCTCGATGCGATCGCCTCGGGCACCCTCAACATCATGGTCAGCGAGCACTACCAGCTGGAGAACGCCGAGCAGGCGCACCGCGATCTGCAGGGCCGAAAGACCGTCGGATCGGTGGTGTTAGTGCCCTAACAGCCGAGGCAGGTCGAGCGCGGAATCCACCGCGAGCGCCAGGAACACCACGGCGAGATAGTTGTTCGATTGCAGGAACAGCCGCAGCGGCTTCACCGGCTCACCGCGCCGCACACCGGCGTACAACTGATGCGCCATCACCAGGAACCAGGCGCCCGCCAGGATGGCCACCGACGCGTACAGCCAGCCCGTTGCCAACGCCAGCGCCAGCGTCGCCAGCACGGTCAGCCAGGTGTAGACCAGGATCTGCTTGGTGACCTGCCGCTCGGTGGCCACGGCGGGCAGCATCGGCACGCCGGCCGCCTGGTAGTCCTCCTTGTAGCGCATGGCCAGCGCCCAGGTGTGGGGAGGCGTCCAGAAGAAGATGATCGCGAACATCACCAGCGCGGGCCACTGGATGGTTCCGGTGACCGCCGACCAGCCGATCATCACCGGCATGCACCCCGCGGCGCCGCCCCATACCACGTTCTGCGACGTGCGCCGCTTCAGCAGCAGGGTATAGACCAGCACGTAGAACGCGATGGTGGCGCCCGCCAGATGCGCGGACAGCATGTTGGTCGTCCACCACAACCAGAAGAACGACCCCACCGACAGCGCGAGCCCGAAGACCAGCGCATGACTGCGCGGCACGGTGTCCCTGGCCAGCGGCCGACGGGAGGTCCGCTTCATCTTCTTGTCAATGTCGGCGTCGGCGACACAGTTCAGCGTGTTGGCGCCCGCGGCCGCCAGCAACCCGCCGAACAGTGTGTTGGCGATCAGCAGCGGATCGACCGAGCCGCGGTGGGCCAGCAGCATCGCCGGGATCGTGGTGACGAGCAGCAGCTCGATCACCCTGGGCTTGGTCAGTGCAAGGTAGCCGAGGAACTTGTTGCGGATTCGATTCGGCGACCCTTCGACAAGGCTGCCTTCGCGAATTCTCACGCAAATACTCCTCAGGGTCGCCGCCGCACGCGGCGTCTACTACAGACGATGGTAGACCGCGTGTAAACGCCTTCCTAATCGTCCCCCACGCCGCTGCATCGGATGACTCTCCCGCACTAGGGTGTTTTCTAGACAAGCAGCTAGCGGAACCGCACCCTCGACAAGGAGTTCGCCACGTGACCACTCTCGACGAGATCTCTGCCCTGACCCGGCCGCATCACCCCGACGACTGGACCGAGCTGGACTCGCGGGCAGTGGACACCGTCAGAGTGTTGGCCGCGGACGCGGTGCACAAGGTCGGCAACGGTCACCCCGGTACAGCGATGAGCCTGGCCCCCCTGGCATACACCCTCTTCCAGCGGGTGATGCGCCACGACCCCAGCGACGTGCACTGGTTGGGCCGCGACCGCTTCGTGTTGTCCGCCGGACATTCCAGCCTGACGTTGTACATCCAGCTGTACCTCGGCGGCTTCGGACTGGAATTGGGCGACATCGAGTCGTTGCGCACCTGGAAGAGCAAGACTCCGGGCCATCCGGAGTTCCGCCACACCAAGGGCGTTGAGATCACCACCGGACCGCTGGGCCAGGGCCTGGCGTCGGCGGTCGGCATGGCGATGGCGTCGCGCTACGAACGCGGCCTGTTCGACCCCGACGCGGCCCCGGGCACCAGCCCGTTCGACCACTTCATCTATGTGATCGCCTCGGATGGCGACATCGAGGAGGGCGTCACCAGCGAGGCGTCGTCGCTGGCGGGCACCCAACAGCTGGGCAACCTGATCGTGTTCTACGACCACAACGAGATCTCCATCGAGGACGACACCGACATCGCGCTGAGCGAGGACACCGCCGCCCGCTACCGGGCCTACGGCTGGCACGTACAGGAGGTCGAGGGCGGCGAGAACGTCGTCGGCATCCAGCAGGCCATTGAGCAGGCCAAGGCCGTCACCGACAAGCCGTCGTTCATCTCGCTGCGCACGATCATCGGCTACCCGGCGCCCAATCTGATGAACACCGGCAAGGCGCACGGCGCCGACCTCGGCGCCGAGGAAGTGGCCGCGGTCAAGAAGATCCTCGGTTTCGACCCGGACAAGTCGTTCGAGGTGAGCGACGAGGTCATCGAGCACACGCGCAAGCTGGTGGCCCGCGGCAAGGAAGCACACGAGAAGTGGCAGAGCGAGTTCGACGCGTGGGCGCAGCGTGAGCCGGAGCGTAAGGCGCTGCTGGACCGGCTGACCGCACAGCAGCTGCCCGACGGCTGGGATTCCGACCTGACCTATTGGGAGCCGGGTTCCAAACCGCTGGCCACCCGCGCCGCATTCGGTCAGGTGCTCAACGACGTGGCCCCGAAGTTGCCCGAATTGTGGGGCGGCTCAGCGGATCTCGCGGGCAGCAACAACACCACCATCAAGGGCGTGAAGTCGTTCGGCCCGCCGTCGATCTCCACCAGGGAGTTCACCGCCGATCCGTACGGCCGCGTGTTGCACTTCGGCGTCCGCGAGCACGCGATGGGATCGATCCTGTCCGGCATCGTGCTGCACGGACCGACCCGCGCGTTCGGAGGCACGTTCCTGCAGTTCTCCGACTACATGCGGCCCGCGGTGCGGTTGGCGTCGCTGATGAACATCGACACCATCTACATCTGGACGCATGACTCGATCGGGCTCGGCGAGGACGGCCCCACCCACCAGCCGATCGAACACCTGGCGGCACTGCGGGCCATCCCGAACCTGTCGGTGGTGCGGCCTGGCGACCCGAACGAGACGGCCTACGCGTGGCGCACCATCCTGGCGCGCGGCGCGAAGAGCGGTCCGGTCGGTTTGATCCTGACCCGACAGGGCATCCCGGTGTTGGAGGGCACCAGCGCTGACGGTGTGGCCAAGGGCGGCTACGTCCTCGGCGGCACTCCTGATGACGACCCCGACGTGGTGCTGATCGGCACCGGGTCCGAGCTGCAGTTGGCGGTGGCCGCACAGAAGATCTTGGCGGACAAGGGAATCACCGCAACCGTGGTGTCGATGCCGTGCGTCGAATGGTTCGAATCGCAGCCGGCGGAATACCGCGACAGCGTGCTTCCCCCGGCCGTGTCGGCACGCGTCGCCGTCGAAGCCGCAGTGGCGCAGAGCTGGTACAAGCTGGTCGGCGACACCGGCGAGATCGTCTCGATCGAACACTACGGCGAGTCTGCCGACGACAAGACGCTGTTCCGCGAGTTCGGCTTCACCCCAGAAGCTGTAGTGGCCGCCGCGGAACGAGCACTGGACAACTAGAGAAAAGGACCGATCATGGCTCAGAATCCCAATCTTGCAGCCCTATCCGCCGCAGGCGTCTCGGTATGGCTTGACGACCTGTCCCGCGACCGCCTGCAGACCGGCAACCTGCAGGAGTTGATCGACACCAAGTGCGTGGTCGGCGTGACCACCAACCCGTCGATCTTCCAGGCCGCGCTTTCGGCGGGCCACGCCTACGACGACCAGGTGAAAGAGCTCGCCGAGCGCGGCGCCGACGTCGACGCCACCATCCGCACCGTCACCACCGACGACGTCCGCAACGCGTGTGACGTGCTGGCCAAGCAGTACGAGCAGTCCGATGGCGTCGACGGCCGGGTGTCCATCGAGGTGGATCCGCGGCTGGCGCACGACACCGACAAGACGATCCTGCAGGCGATCGAACTGTGGAAGATCGTCGACCGGCCGAACCTGCTGATCAAGATCCCGGCCACGATGGCGGGTCTGCCTGCGATCACCGCCGTTATCGCAGAAGGCATTTCGGTGAACGTGACGCTGATCTTCTCCGTCGAGCGGCACCGTCTCGTGATGGACGCCTACCTGGCCGGCCTGGAAAAGGCGAAGGAAGCGGGCCACGACCTGTCCAAGATCCACTCCGTGGCGTCATTCTTCGTTTCCCGCGTCGACACCGAGATCGACAAGCGGCTGGAGAAGATCGGCAGCGAGGAAGCGTTGGCATTGCGCGGCAAGGCCGGCGTGGCCAACGCGCGACTGGCGTACGCGGCCTACCAAGAAGTCTTCGTCGGCGGCTCGCGCTATGAGGCGCTCAAGGCCGATGGCGCGCGGGTGCAGCGGCCACTGTGGGCGTCCACCGGCGTCAAGAACCCGGAGTATTCCGACACGCTGTACGTGACCGAACTGGTCGCGCCCAACACCGTGAACACCATGCCGGAGAAGACAATTGACGCGGTAGCCGATCACGGCGTCATCACCGGCGACACGGTGACCGGGACCGCCGGTGCGGCCAAGGCGCTGTTCGACGAGTTGGCCGGCATCGGTATCGACCTGCCGGACGTGTTCAGGCTGCTCGAGGACGAGGGCGTGGAAAAGTTCGAGAAGTCGTGGCTCGAGTTGCTCGAGGCGACGCAGGATCAGCTCGACGCCGCCAAGAAATGACGGATTGGCACAATCCGCTTCGCGACAAACGCGACAAGCGGATGCCGCGGATCCCTGGTCCCTGCGGCGTGGTGATCTTCGGCGTCACAGGCGATCTCGCCCGCAAGAAGCTGATGCCTGCTATCTATGACCTCGCGAACCGCGGCCTACTGCCTGCCACGTTCGCACTGGTCGGGTTCGGCAGAAGGGATTGGAGCCACGAGGCTTTCGCCGACGTCGTGCTGGAAAGTGTGAAGCAGCACGCCCGTACGCCGTTTCGCCAGGAGGTCTGGGATCGCCTGGCGGAGGGTATCCGGTTCGTGCAGGGTAACTTCGACGACCCCGCGTCGTTCGGCAAGCTCGCCGAGCAGCTCGACAAGCTGGACGCCGAGCGGGGCACGGGCGGCAACCACGCGTTCTATTTGTCCATCCCGCCCAAGGCTTTTCAGGAAGTGTGCGAGCAGCTGCAGCAATCAGGTCTGGCACGTCCACAGCAAGGCCGGTGGAGCCGGGTCGTCATCGAGAAGCCGTTCGGGCACGACCTGGCCAGCGCGCGCGAGCTCAACGAGGTGGTGAACAGCGTCTTCCCCGAGGAAGCGGTGTTCCGCATCGACCACTATCTGGGCAAGGAGACCGTCCAGAACATCCTGGCGTTGCGGTTCGCGAACGAATTGTACGAGCCGATCTGGAACAACAACTACGTCGACAGCGTGCAGATCACCATGGCCGAGGACATCGGCCTTGGTGGTCGCGGCGGCTATTACGACGGCGTAGGCGCGGCCCGCGATGTCATCCAGAACCACCTCATCCAGTTGATGGCGCTGACTGCAATGGAGGAGCCGGTCAGCTTCAGCCCGCACGAGTTGCAGGCCGAGAAGATCAAGGTGTTGTCGGCGACCCAGCCGATGCAGCCGTTCGATCAGACCACCGCGCGCGGCCAGTACTCGGCGGGCTGGCAGGGCAGCGAGAAGGTGGTGGGGCTGCTCGAGGAGGACGGGTTCTCGAAGGACTCGACCACCGAGACGTACGCGGCGATCACGCTGGAGATCGACACCCGTCGCTGGGCGGGTGTGCCGTTCTTCCTCCGGACCGGAAAACGCTTGGGGCGCAGGGTCACTGAGATTGCGCTGATCTTCAAGCGGGCACCGCACCTGCCGTTCGACAAGACGATGACCGAGGAACTCGGCCAGAACGCGTTGGTGATCCGGGTGCAGCCCGACGAGGGCATCACCACCAGGTTCGGCTCCAAGGTGCCCGGCAGTGCCATGGAGGTCCGCGACGTCAACATGGACTTCTCCTACGGTTCGGCGTTCGCCGAGGACTCCCCCGAGGCCTACGAGCGGTTGATCCTCGACGTGCTACTCGGTGAGCCGTCGCTGTTCCCGGTGAACCGGGAGGTCGAATTCTCCTGGGAAATATTGGATCCGGTGCTCGACTTCTGGGCGTCGAACGGCAAGCCGGATGCATATGAGTCAGGCACGTGGGGCCCCGCGTCAGCCGACGAGATGATGCATCGCATGGGCAGGGAATGGAGGCGGCCTTAAATGATTGTCGACCTGCCTGACACGACCACCAACGACATCAACAAGAAGATCACCGGCCTGCGTGAAGAGGGTGGCGCCATCACGTTGAGCCGGGTGCTCACGCTGGTGATCTCGCTGCACTCCGACGACCTCCTCGAGGATTCGATCGAGGCGGCCAACTTCGCGAGCCGCGAACATCCGTGCCGGGTGATCGTGGTGGTGCCCGGTGACCGGGACGCCACCGAACCGCGACTCGACGCGCAATTGCGGGTGGGTGCGGACGCGGGTGCCGGTGAGGTGGTGTCGCTGCGCCTGCACGGCCCACTGGCCGACCACGCCAACAGCGTGGTGCTCCCGTTCCTGCTGCCCGACACCCCCGTGGTGGCATGGTGGCCGGCTGGCGGCCCCGACGTGCCCGCTCAAGATCCGTTGGGCCGGTTAGCAGTTCGGCGCATCACGAATGCCACCGACTGCGCCGACCCGATGGCCGCCATCAAGAGTCGTCTGCAGGGCTACACCTCGGGCGACACCGATCTGGCGTGGGCCCGCATCACCTACTGGCGAGCGCTGCTGGCGTCGGCAGTGGACCAGGAACCCCACGAGCCGATCACCTCGGCGCTGGTGTCGGGCCTGAAGGACGAACCCTCGCTGGACGTGCTCGCGGGCTGGCTCGCCGAGCGCATCGACGGTCCGGTGCAGCGCGCGGTCGGCGAACTGAAGGTGGAACTGGTCCGCAAGAGCGAGACGATCACGCTGCGGCGGCCGCAGACGGGCGTCACCGCAACCCTGACCCGCACCAGCAGGCCGGAGGCGCGAATTCCGTTGGCACGCAGGGAGGCAAAGGAATGCCTCGCCGAGGACCTGCGCAGGCTCGACGCCGACGAGATCTACCACGAGGCATTGCAGGGCATCGAGAAAGTGCAATACGTATGAGTGTGTCGGTGCACAGATATCCGGACACGGACGCGCTCGTCGCGGCGGTGGGCGACCGACTGGCCCAGCAGATCACCTCGGTGATCCAGTTCCGTGGCCGGGCGTCCATCGTCTTGACGGGCGGCGGCACCGGGATCGGGTTGCTGAAGCGGTTGGCCGAACACGGCGATCAGATCGATTGGTCCAGAGTGCACTTCTACTGGGGCGACGACCGGTTCGTGCCGGAAGACGACGATGAGCGCAACTACAAGCAGGCCCGCGAGGCGCTGCTCGACCACATCGACATCCCGGCCGCCAACGTGCATCCGATGGCGGCGAGCGGTGCCGCGTTCGGCGACGACCTGGACGCCGCGGCAGCCGACTACGCCCAGGTGCTGGCGGCGAACGCCGAAGCCGGAGAGCCGGCACCGGTTTTCGACGTGCACCTGCTCGGGATGGGACCCGAGGGGCACATCAACTCGCTGTTCCCCGATACCGCGGCGGTGCGGGAGACCGACCGACTGGTGCTCGGCGTACCGGACTCCCCCAAGCCGCCGCCGCAGCGGATCACCTTGACGCTCCCTGCAATTCAGCGGTCGCGGGAAGTCTGGCTCGTGGTGTCCGGTGCAGGCAAGGCCGATGCGGTGGCAGCGGCCATCGGCGGCGCCGACCCGGTGGACGTGCCCGCGGCCGGTGCCGTCGGCCGCGACGAGACGGTGTGGCTACTCGACGAGGACGCCGCTTCCAAGCTCTCGTAGCGCGCCGAGACTACGCAAGATGACGAATTTCGCCGGGTTTTCCGTCACAAACCGTAGTCTCGCGGGGCGGCGCCGGTGTGGTCATAATGACCCTCATGGCAGACAAGGGCGGCAAACCGGTGCGCACTGGACCCGAAAGGATCCGCAAGCTCGCCCAGGCGGCGCTCAACGCCGATGTCACGGTGGAGCAGGTCGACACGATCCTCGAGGGCCTCGGGGAGACGCTCGTAGACCTGAACAACTCGACAGCCACCCTTGACGCCACCCTCGAGCGGTTCAACGAGACGATCAATCAGATCAACGAACTCGCGCCTCGGCTGTTCGCGATGGTCGACCGGTTGGAAGGCATCGTGGCGCGCGTCGAGCGCATCGTCGATCTCGGTGAGGCCGCCGTCGCACCGATCGCCGCGACCGAATCCGCGGTGCGCGGCGTCGTCAATCGGGTGCGCCGGTCCACCGGTCTGTGACGTTCTTGACCACGGTGCCGTCCTTCACGACGACGGCGATGTTCTTCGCGGGATCCGACAACAACCCGAGATCCGTGGTCGGATCACCGTCGATGAGCAGGACGTCCGCCCATGCGCCGACGCTGATCTCGCCGAGCCTGGCCGCTTGGTACGGGTCGCGTTCGCCCGCAAGCCGGAACAGGCTGGCATTACCCGACGTCACCATCTTCAGCGCCTCGACGTTGGTCATGTAGTCGCCGAGCCGGGTCATCATCTCGCTCTGCCTGCCCGCGTGTTCGGGCTCGAAGAGCAGGTCGGTCCCCCACGCCGTCTTGACGCCGTGCTTGCGCGCCCAGGCGTACAGCCGGTCGGTGCCGGTGCAGATCTCGCGGTTCTTCTCGGCGTTCTCGGGGTTGGGGAAGTTGTGGTCGTGTTCGGCGAACGGCTGGGTCGACAGCCAGACGTCGCGCTCGGCGAGCATCGCGATTGTCGGTTCGTCGGCCAGGTGGCCGTGCTCGATGGACTGCACGCCCGCATCGACGGCACGGTGGATTCCCGCAACGGTGTACACGTGGGTGGCGACGTAGGTGCCGTAATCCGTTGCGGCGTCGACCGCGGCGCGAAGTTCTCGCGGGGTGAACTGCAAGGTGTACAGGGGGTCGTACGCCGAGGCCACGCCGCCACCCGTCATCAGTTTGATCTGCGAGGCACCTCGGCGAAGCTGCTCACGCACCGCTGCGAGCACGCGGGTTTCGCCGTCCGCGACACGCATCATGCCGATCTGCTCGGCTCGGGACTCCCCGCCACCCAGCGCGGTGGGCCTGTCGTCAACCAGTCCGAAGTCACCGTGCCCTGCGGTCTGCGAGATCGCCGCCTGGCTGGGATAGATCCGCGGTCCGAGCGCCGGTTCGCCGTCGATGACATTCTTGATGCCTGCCGTGTCACCGGCCATGTCGCGAACCGTGGTGAAACCACGCAGCAAGGTGTCCTTGGCGCGGGCGAGGGTGCTTGCGATCAACTGCGACTCAGACGCCAGCATCATGTCGAACATGGTGTTCGCCATCCCCATCAGGTGCACGTGCGCGTCGCTCATGCCAGGCATCAGCACCCTGTCGGCGCCGTCGATCACGACGGTGTTCGCGTCCTCCGCGATGGGTGATCTCTCGACGGCGGCGACCTTCGTCCCGTCGATCAGGACATGGCCTGCGAAGAGATGGTCGGTCAAACCGTCGAAGATCCGGACATTCTTGATCAGTAGCCGACCCATGCCTGACGAGGTTAGCCGCTGTTGCGCAACGCGGTGGCCAACCCGCTCATGGTCAGCAAGATGCCCCGCCTGACCAAGTCTGCGTCGTCTCCGGACCGGTACCGCCGCAACAGTTCCACCTGCAGATGATTCAGCGGTTCCAGATACGGGAAGCGGTTGAACACCGACCGGGCCAGCGCCGGGTTGTCGGCCAGCAGGTCGTCGTGGCCGGTGATCAATTTGTGCATGCGGATGGTGCGGTCGTGTTCGTCGACGATCTTGTCGAACACCCTCTTGCGCAGCGCCTCGTCGTCGACGAGTTCGGAGTAGCGCGCCGCCAATCCCATGTCGGCCTTGGACATCACCTGCGCCATGTTCGACAGCACGGTGCGGAAGAACGGCCACCGGCGATACAGGTCCTGCAACACTTCCAATCGACCGTCGTCCTCGCCGATCCACGTCTCGAACGCCGTGCCGGTGCCGTACCAGCCGGGCAGCATCACCCGCGACTGGCTCCACGCCAGCACCCAGGGGATGGCACGCAGATCGGAGATCGACGTCGTCGGCTTACGCGACGTCGGCCTGCTGCCGATGTTCAGCGACCCGATCTCGCTGACCGGCGTCGACGCCTTGAAGTACTCGACGAAACCCGGTGTCTCATGGACCAGTTCGGCGTAGGCACGCTGCGCCCTCGCCGCGACGTCGTCCAGCACTTCGTACGCGGGACCGGCCGCATCGCCGAGGCCTTCGACGTCGAGCAGGGTGGCCTCCAGCGTCGCGGCCAACAGCGTCTCGAGGTTGCGGTGGGCGATCCGCGGTTCGGCGTACTTCGCGGCGATCACCTCACCCTGTTCGGTCAGCCGCAGCGACCCGTTCACCGCGCCGGGCGGTTGGGCCAGGATGGCGTCGTAACTCGGCCCGCCACCACGACCAACCGTCCCACCGCGACCGTGGAACAGCCGCAACCGAATTCCGGTCTTGCGCGCGGACTCCACCAGATCCAACTCGGCCCGGTACAGCGCCCAGTTCGCGGCCAGGTAGCCGCCGTCCTTGTTGGAGTCGGAGTAGCCGAGCATCACTTCCTGGCTGTCACCGCGCGAGTTCACCACCGCGCGGTACAGCGGAAGGTCAAGCACCGCTTCGAGAATCGACGAGCCGCGCTGCAGATCGTCGATCGTCTCGAACAACGGCACGATCCCGACAGGGGCGTACGGCTCGTCGCTCGAGACATCGAGCAACCCCGCCTCCTTGAGCAGGATCGCCGCCTCGAGCATGTCCGAAACCGATTGGCACATCGAAATGATGTAGTTGGGTACCGCCTGAGCGCCGAACACGCGAACCGCGCGGGCGGCAGCGCCGACGATGTCGAGTTCCTTGCGGGCCAGCTCCGACAGCTCTGCGTCCGCTTTCGTCAGCGGCCGCCGAGTGGCCAATTCGGCGGCCAGCAACTCGACACGGTCCGGCTCGGACAGCGAGCGGTAGTCGGGGTGCACACCGGCCCACGCCAGGAGTTCGGCGACGACCTCCTCGTGCACGTCGGAGTTCTGTCGCAGATCGAGACCGGACAGGTGAAAACCGAAGGCGTGCACCGCTTCCCGCAACCTTGCCAGCCGATCGTCGGCGAGCACCGCGCTGCCGTTGGCGCGCAACGACCGGTCGACGACGTCGAGGTCGGCGAGCAGTTCGGCGGGCGTCTGATAGCGCTCGAGACCGAGGTCCAGCTCGTGCTCGGGCTGGACGTCCAGGATTTCGGCCGCCGTCGCGGTGAGTCGGCCGTGGATGACGCGCATCGCGCGACGGTACGGTTCGTCGGCGCGCACCGGCTCGTCGCAGTCGCCTGCCAGTTCCTGGAGTTCGTCGCTGATCTTCACCAACCGCGCCGACATCGACAGTTCCTGTTCCAGCGCGGTGATTTCGCTGAAGTAGTGTTCCAGCGCGGTGTAGGCGGCCCTGCCGGTGGCCTGCCGAACCACGTCGGCGGTCACGTTCGGATTGCCGTCGCGGTCACCGCCTATCCACGAACCGGGCCGCAGGATCGGCTGCTCGAGCAGGTGCGCGTCGGGCCAGCGCGCCTGTAACGCGGTCCGCACCTCCGCGTTGACCTTCGGGATGACGTCCAGGAACGCGGCCTGGTAGTAACGCAGGCCTGTTTCGATCTCGTCCTGAATCTTCAACCGCGACAACCGGATCAGCGCGGTCTGCCACAGCGTGAAGATGTGTCTGCGCAACTCGCGGTTGATGTCGCGGCCGTCCTCGGTCTCGGTGTGGCCGTGCAGGCGCAGCCGCATCAGCTCGGTGATCCGGTGCTGGGCGTCGAACACCGTGCGGCGTCGCGTCTCGGTGGGATGCGCGGTGATCACCGGCGACACCAACGCTCCGGTCAGCGCCTCGGCGACCGTGACCGAATCAAGGCCGGCGGCGTCGAGTTTGAGGTAGGTGGCGGCCAGGGTGCTGTTCTGCGGCGGGTCGCCTGCCGCGATGTGAGCGGCTCTGCGGCGTTCGCGGTGGATGTCCTCGGCAACGTTGGCCAGCAGCGCGAAGTGGGTGAACGCCCGGATGACGGGGACGGCCAACCGGACGTCGATGCCGTCGAACAGCCGCGCCAGTTCGGCCCGGTCGATTTCCGAGCGCCGCACCCGGAACGATTCGACGCGGGCCCGCTCGACGAGGTCGAACACTTCTTCGCCGTTCTGCTCCCTGACCGTGTCGCCCAGGATGGTGCCGAGCAGCCGGATGTCCTCCCTCATCGGCTCGGTGGCCTCACGGCCAACCTGGGTGCGCCGCACCGAACCGATCGGTGCGAGCGCGACGTCGGGTCCTTCAGCCATCTGACAAGTATCGACGGGGGCGCACAAGGCTGCATGGCGAGGCCCTAGTGCTGCGGCACGACGATCGGGGTCGGTTTCGCGCTCGTACTCGTGCTCGTCGTCGCGGGCGGGGGTTTTTCTCCGTACGGCATGACGATCGGCGTCTTCGATTTCGACCCCGCGTCCTTGTCGTCGCTGTCGGAGTCGGAGTCCGACTTCAATTGCGGCGGCCAGTCCACCGATGTCGGCGGCCAACTCTCGGCGTTGCCCGATCCCGACGACGGAGGCGCACATCCGGAGCCGGCTCCGAAGTCACCGGGCGTGGTGCAGTCGGCGTTCGCGATCGCGATCGGGACGAAGCCAGCGACGGTCGAAAGCGCCGCTGCCGCAAGCCATATCCGGACGGCACTCATATCGTGAGGATGTCGCCGTAGGTGTTCACGCTGTCGTCGGACTTGTCGGTGTCGATCATCGCGGTCGCGAAGAACCGCACGGCCACCTGTCCTCCGCAGCCATCCACTTTGACGTGCGCGTCGTGCACGACGATTTCGCCGCTTCGACCCTTGAGCTCCTTTTTGCCAAGTCCGAGATTCGTGATGTTGCCGGGCAGCAGATTGATCGACGCGTTGCCGCCGATATCGGCGTACGGGCCGATGACGTTGAGCAGGTTTCCGCCGTTGAAGCCGGGGCTGATGCCCGCGTCGGCGTCGACACCGACGCTGCCGCCCTCGCTGAGGTCGACCTGGCAGCCCAACTGCAGACCGAACACCAATGTGCCGGAGTTCACTGCGCTGCTGCCGTTGCCGTCGATGGTGGCCTCGGCTTTTCCGGTGACGAATCCCTCCCTGGTGAAGGCGGTGGCGGCCATGTTCGGCACGGAGTTGATGGTCATCCGGGTCAGCGCCGCACTCAGGTGCCAGCCATCGTCGGTGACTGCGGACTGCGTGACGTCGGCAACCGGCAGCGGGTCAGCCGCTGCCACCCCGTCACCGAGGCAGAGAAGCACGAAACCGACCGCGCCAGCACGAAGAAGTCTGGGCACGGCCGCGATCCTATGGTCGAGTCCTGAACGGTTCCTGTCATCGGACTGTTGCTCTTGACCCGCGCCCGAGCGCAGGCTTGACGCATGACGACTGCAATCTCACGACTGTTGCTGGCGGGCGGTGCCGCCGTGGTGCTCGCGCTGGCGGGTGCGGCGACCGCGGCCGCCGAGCCAACGGCGTGTCCGAAGAACACCGTCACCATCGGCAATCAGGGTCAGGTCGTGAATGTGCCGCAATTCAGCCAGGTCTGCGACGACGACCCGGTGAGCGGGGGACTGCTCGGCGACCTGCCGTTGCTCGGCAATCTGCCCGGGCTCGGCGGCATCCTGTAGCCGGTACCGCCGCAGTTAGCTGTATTTGATCAGCAGCGCGACGGCGATGATCGACACCAGCCAGATGCCCGTCACGAACAGCGTCAGGCGGTCGAGGTTCTTCTCGACGACGGTCGACCCGGACAGGCTGGACTGCACGCCACCGCCGAACAAGGTGGACAGACCGCCGCCCTTGGCGCGGTGCAGCAGAACCAGGAGCACGACCAGCACACTGGTCACGATCAGCGTGATCTGGAGGGCCAATTCCATGGCCGCCAGACTACAGGCTGTTCGGCCCGGGTCAGGGCAGGGGCCCACCAGCGGCGATGGCCGACAGCGTGGCGAACTGCTCGCCGTCGAGCGACGCCCCACCGACCAGGGCGCCGTCCACGTCTTCCTGGGCGACGATCTCGCCGACGTTCTTGGCGTTGACGGAGCCGCCGTAGAGCACCCGGACACCTGCCGCGGCCTGCGGGGACGCCAACTTGCCGAGTTCGTCGCGGATGGCCTTGCAGACTTCCTGCGCGTCGGCGGCGCTGGCCACCCGGCCGGTGCCGATCGCCCACACCGGCTCGTAGGCGATCACCGCGTTGCCGATCTGCTCGGCGGTCAGCCCCGCCAGCGAGCCCTGCAACTGCGTCACGCAGTACTCGACGTGGTTGCCGGCCTCGCGGATGTCGAGTTGCTCACCCATGCAGATGATCGGCGTGAGACCGTACCGGAACGCCGCCGCGGCCTTAGCCGCCACCAGCGCGTCGTCCTCATGGTGATAGGTGCGCCGCTCCGAGTGGCCGACCACCACATAGGTGCAGCCGAGCTTGGCCAGGAAGGCGCCGCTGATCTCGCCGGTGTACGCGCCCGAGTCGTGCTGCGACACGTCCTGCGCACCGTAGGTCAGCCGCAACTTGTCGCCGTCGACGAGGGTCTGCACGCTGCGCAGGTCGGTGAACGGCGGCAGCACCGCGACGTCGACCTTGTCGAAGTACTTGTCCGGCAGCGAGAACGCGATCTTCTGCACCAGCGCGATCGCCTCGAAGTGGTTGAGGTTCATCTTCCAGTTGCCGGCGATCAACGGCTTACGGGACACGGGATCTCCTAATCGGTCAGGACTTCGATACCCGGCAGGGTCTTGCCCTCAAGGTATTCCAGCGAGGCCCCGCCGCCGGTGGAAATGTGCGAGAAGCCGTCCTCGGGCAGGCCGAGTTGGCGTACCGCGGCCGCAGAGTCGCCGCCACCGACGACGCTGAACGCACCCTTGCCGGTGGCGCTGATGATCGCCTCGGCGACGCCCTTGGTGCCCGCCGCGAACGCCGGGAACTCGAACACACCCATCGGGCCGTTCCAGAAGATCGTCTTCGCGTTGGACAGCAGCGTGGTGAACCGCTCCACCGTGCCGGGCCCGACGTCGAGGCCCATCTTGCCGTCCGGAATGCGGTCGGCCGCAACGATCTCCGACGGTGAATCGGCCTTGAACTCGTCGGCGACGACGATGTCGACCGGCACATGGATCACGTCGCCGTAGTCTTCGAGCAGCTTGCGGCAGGTGTCGATCATGCCCTCTTCGAGCAGCGACTTGCCCACCGAAACACCTTGCGAGGCAAGGAAGGTGAAGCACATCCCGCCGCCGATGACGATGCTGTCAGCTTTGGTCGCGAGGTTCTCGATGACCGCCAGCTTGTCCGACACCTTGGAGCCGCCGAGCACCACCGCGTACGGCCGTTCGGTCGACCTCGTCAGCTGTTCGAGCACTTTGATCTCGGCCGCCACCAACGTGCCCGCGTAATGCGGCAGCAGGGTGGCGACGTCGTAGACCGACGCCTGCTTGCGGTGCACGACACCGAAGCCGTCGGACACGAACGCGCCGTCGTCACCGACCAGTTCGACCAACTGCTTGGCCAGCGCGAGTCGCTCCGCGTCGTCCTTGCTGGTCTCGCGCGGGTCGAAGCGAATGTTCTCCAGCAGCAGGATGTCGCCGTCGGTCAGTCCCTCTGCGCGGGCGAGCGCGTCGGTTCCGACCACGTCACCGGCCAACTGGACGTGTCGACCGAGCTTCTCCCCCAACGCTTTTGCGACTGGCGCGAGCGAAAACTCGGGGTCCGGCCCGCCTTTCGGCCTGCCCAGGTGCGCGGTGACGACGACCTTGGCCCCGGCGTCGGACAGCGCCTGCAACGTCGGCACCGACGCGATGATACGCCCGGGGTCGGTGATGTTGCGCTGCTCGTCGAGAGGGACGTTCAGGTCGGAGCGCACCAGCACACCCCGACCCGAAACCCCTTCTGCGAGTAGGTCGTCGAGTGTCTTGATAGTCACTGGGTTACAGGGACTTGCCGACCAGCGCGACCAGATCGACGAGGCGGTTGGAGTAGCCCCACTCGTTGTCGTACCAGGACACCACCTTGGCCTGGTTGTCGATCACCTTGGTCAGCCCCGCGTCGTACAGCGAGCTGTGCGGGTCGGTGACGATGTCGCTGGAGACGATCGGGGCGTCGTAGTACTTCAGGATGCCCTTGAGGGGACCGTCAGCGGCGGCCTTGAACGCGTTGTTGATGTCCTCGACGCTGGCCGACTTCGACAGCTCAGCGGTCAGGTCGGTCACCGAACCCGTTGGGATCGGCACCCGAAGGGCGTAACCGTCGAGCTTGCCCTTCAACTCCGGCAGCACCAGCCCGATGGCCTTGGCGGCGCCGGTCGAGGTCGGCACGATGTTGATCGCGGCGGCGCGGGCGCGGCGCAGATCCTTGTGCGGGCCGTCCTGCAGGTTCTGGTCCTGCGTGTAGGCGTGGATGGTGGTCATCAGGCCCTTGACGATGCCGAACTCGTCGTTGAGGACCTTGGCCAGCGGGCCGAGGCAGTTCGTGGTGCACGACGCGTTGGAGATGATGTTCTGGCTGCCGTCGTACTTGTCGTCGTTGACGCCGAGCACGATCGTGATGTCCTCGTCGGTGGCCGGCGCGGAGATGACCACCTTCTTGGCGCCCGCGTCCAGGTGGCCCTTGGCCTTTGCGGCGTTGGTGAAGATGCCGGTGGACTCGACGACCACGTCGACGCCCAGGTCGCCCCATGGCAGCGCGGCGGGGCCTTCCTTGACCTCGAGCGCCTTGATCTTGGTGCTGCCCACGACGATGGTGTCCTCACCCTCGAGGCTGACGTCCTCGGGGTAGCGGCCCAGGATCGAGTCGAATCGCAGCAGGTGCGCCAGCGTGGCGTTGTCGGTGAGGTCGTTGACGGCGATGACCTCGATGTCGGTGCTCTTGCCCTCCGCCTTCTGCGCTGCCAGGGCCCGATAGAAATTGCGTCCGATGCGGCCGAAGCCGTTTACGCCGACCCGGATGGTCACTTTGTGTCTCCTCTTAGTCGCCTTATCGCTCGTGACCAGCCTAGTGGTGTGATAAACGCCACGCGCGGCCTGGTCAGTGCTCGCCGAGTGGCATCAACTTCCCACTGGAGCGCGAAAGCTAGGCGTCCTCGAGCAGATCCGGCGTGACGGCCGACTCGGTGTCGGGGATGCCGTCCTGCTTGGCCTTGCGGTCGGCCATCGACAGCAACCGCCGAATACGGCCGGCGACAGCGTCTTTCGTCATCGGCGGGTCGGCGAGGCGGCCCAACTCCTCCAGCGACGCCTGCCGGTGCTCGACGCGCAGCTTGCCCGCGGCGGCCAAATGGTCCGGCACAGTGTCGCCGAGGATTTCCAGCGCCCGCTCCACCCGCGCCGCCGCGGCCACCGCGGCCCGCGCCGACCGCCGCAGATTGGCGTCGTCGAAATTGGCCAGCCGGTTGGCCGTCGCGCGCACCTCGCGGCGCATCCGACGCTCCTCCCACGTCAGCCTGGTGTCCTGTGCGCCCATCCGGGTCAGCAACGCACCTATCGCTTCCCCGTCGCGGACCACCACGCGGTCGCTGCCCCGCACCTCACGCGCCTTGGCGCTCACGCCGAGCCTGCGGGCCGCGCCGACCAACGCCAGCGCCGCCTCCGGCCCGGGGCAACTCACCTCGAGCGCCGACGACCGGCCCGGTTCCGTCAACGACCCGTGGGCCAAAAACGCTCCGCGCCAAGCTGCTTCGGCGTCGGCGACGCTGCCGCCGACCACCTGCGCCGGTAGTCCCCGCACCGGCCTGCCGCGCAGGTCCAGCAGCCCGGTCTGCCGCGCCAACGCTTCGCCGTCCTTGGCCACCCGGACCACGTAGCGGGTGCTCTTGCGGATGCCGCTGGCCGACAGCACGTGCACCACAGCGTTGTACCCGTACAGGTCGTAGATGTCCTTGCGCAGCCGCCGCGCGATGATGCCGAGATCCACCTCGGCCTCCACCACCACGCGTCCGGACACGATGTGCAAGCCGCCCGCGAACCGCAGCAGCGACGCCACCTCAGCGCGGCGGGCGCTCACCGAATTGACTACCAGACGGCTCAGCTCGTCCTTGACCTCGGCCGTCATCGCCACGGATCGTCACCTCTCGGTCCATTCACTGTCGGTGTGGGCATGGTCGGCTCCTGAACGTCGCGAGTCGGCACCATGCCGCGGACACGTACCCCTTCCAGAGCCGCGGCCAACCTCGCCGGGTCATGTAAAGGTGTACCAGGTCTGGACACGTCAGCAAACTCGACTTCGGCCTTCAAAATCCGCGCCGTGCGACGCAATTGTTCACGCTCACGTTCACTGGGCACGCGGCTGGAATCGACGATGATGTCGTGCACCGAGAAACCCGGCGCGTGCTGAGCAAGCACGTGAATATGCCGTTCGACGGAGAAGCCCGCGGTCTCCCCCGGCTCTGCGACCAGGTTCAACACCAGCGCCCGGCGGGCGGTCGTCGCCTGCAGCGCGGCAGCCAACTGCGGCACGAGCACATGCGGGATCACACTGGTGAACCACGAACCGGGTCCGAGCACCACCAGATCGGCCGCCATGATCGCGTCGACGGCCTGCCGGGTGGCAGGCGGATCGGCGGGCAGCAACCGCACCCGTCGCACCTGCCCGACGGTCGTCGCGATCGCCACCTGGCCGCGGATCACCCGGAACATCCGCGGATCGGACTCGAGCCCGGAGACGTCCGCCTCGATCCCCAGCCCCATCGGGCACATCGGCAACACCCGACCCTTGAGACCGAGTACGCGGCCCAGCTCGTCGAGTGCGGCCACCGGGTCGGCCAGCACCTCGTTGAGCCCCGCCAAGATCAGGTTGCCGATGGGATGCCCGGCCAGCGCGCCGCTGCCGCCGAACCGGTGCTGGATGATGGTGGCCCACAGGCGGCCGTGCGGCGTGTCAGATGCCAACGCCGCCAACGCCATTCGCAGGTCGCCCGGCGGCACCACCTCCAGCTCGCTGCGCAACCGGCCCGACGAACCGCCGTCGTCGGCGACGGTGACGATCGCCGTGACATGCGGGGTGAGCCTGCGCGCGGCGGACAGCGTGGCATAGAGCCCATGCCCGCCACCGAGCGCCACAATGCGGGGACTCATTTGTCCTCCTCGCGTGCGGGGAAACTCACTCGCGGCCCAGATCCCGGTGCAACACCCGCACCGTGAGCTCGTCGTCCTGAAGTTTGGCGGCCAGCGCCTCGGCCATCGCGACACTGCGGTGTTTGCCGCCGGTGCAGCCGATGGCAACGGTCATGTAGCGCTTCCCTTCCCGGCGATAGCCTTCGATCACCACGTCGAGCAGTTGATGGTAGGTGTCGAGGAACTCCGCGGCGCCCGGTTGCCCGAGCACGTAGTCGCGCACGGCGGAATGCTGCCCCGTATGCGGTCGCAGTTCGTCGACCCAGTGCGGGTTCGGCAGGAACCGGACGTCCATCACGGTGTCGGCGTCCATCGGCAGCCCGTATTTGTACCCGAACGACTCGACGGTGACGCTGGTCTGCGCTACGGTTTCGCCGCCGAAGGCGCGCTCGATGCTCTCCCGCAGCGCAGGCACCGACAGCGTCGACGTGTCGATCACCAGATCCGCCACCGCGCGCAGCGGCGCGAGCATCTGCCGCTCCGCTGCGATGCCCTCGGCCAGAGTCTGATTGCCCTGCAACGGATGACTGCGCCGGTTCTGCTCGTAGCGGCGCACCAGGATGTCGTCGGACGCCTCCAGGAACAGCACCCGCGGCGAGATGTTGCGGGTGGCGAGGTCGTTTCGCACCCAGTCAAGATCGCCGGTGAACCCACGCGACCGGACATCCATCACGACCGCCAGTTGCGTGATGCGCGACCCCGCCGCCAGGCCGAGTTCGACCATCTGCGCGATCAACTCCGGCGGTAGATTGTCTGCGACATACCACCCGAGATCCTCGAGTACCTTCGCCGCGGTGCCCCGCCCTGCGCCGGACAGTCCCGTGACAAGCACCACGTCGATGCCGGATTCGGCCCTGTCCTCGGCCGCGCCGCCGCGCAGTTCCTCTTGCATGTGTTCTGTCATCCCGATGCTCTGGTCTGATCATTGCCGATAACCGGGTCCGGCGCTTCGGAATCGGGCGGTCCACCGAGCGCCTCCAACACCGCCTTGGCTGTTGCCACGCCGATCCCTGGCACCGCGGTGATCTCCTCGACGGTTGCCTGTTTGAGCCTGGCCAGCGAGCCGAAATGGGTGACCAACGCCTTGCGCCGATGCTCTCCCAGTCCGCGCACGGAGTCGAGGGCGGAGGCCGTCATCCGCTTCGAACGCTTGCTGCGGTGGTAGGCGATGGCGAACCGGTGTGCTTCGTCACGTACCCGCTGCAACAGGTACAGCCCCTCGCTGTTGCGGGGCATGATGACGGGGTCGGGCTCCGACGGCACCCAGACTTCCTCCAGCCGTTTCGCCAGCCCGATGACCGCGACGTCCGACACCCCGAGATCGTCGAGCACCGCCTGCGCGGCGTTCACCTGTGGTGCGCCGCCGTCGACCACGTAGAGGTTGGGCGGATAGGCGAACTTGCGCGATTTACCTTCCGGGGCAAGCTCTGTCGGATGCTGGGTGTCGTGCAGGTGTCGGTAGAACCGCCGCCGCGTCACCTCCGCGATAGAAGCCACGTCGTCGGATCGGCCTTCGCCCGCGGCCTCCCGGATCGCGTAGTGGCGGTAGTCCGACTTTCGTGGCAGCCCGTCCTCGAACACCACCAGCGACGCCACCACGTCGGTGCCCATCACGTGGCTGATGTCGACGCATTCGATGCGCAGCGGCGCCTCGGCCAGCCCCAGCGCGTCCTGGATGCTTTGCAGCGCAGCGGTTCTCGCGGTGAAATCGCCTGCCCGCTTGAGCTTGTGCTGGTTCAACGCGTCCTGGGCGTTGCGTTTCACGGTATCGGCGAGGGCTCGTTTGTCCCCGCGCTGCGCGACCCGCAGCGACACCCGTGAGCCGCGCAGTTGCGACAGCCAGGTGGCCAGTTCGTCGGCGTTGTCCGGCAGGCACGGCACCAGCACCTGTCGCGGCACCGGGTTGAGCGATTCATCGGCGGCGCCGTCGAGTTCGGCCTGATCGCCGTAGAACTGTGTGAGGAACTGCTCGACGAGCTGGCTCTCACCGGATCCGTTTGGCTCCCCTGACTTTTCGACGATCCACCCGCGCTGGCCTCTGACCCGGCCGCCGCGTACGTGGAAAACCTGGACCGCCGCTTCGAGTTCGTCGTCGGCGAACGCCACCACATCGGCGTCGGTGCCGTCGCCGAACACCACGGCCTGCTTCTCCAGCGCCCGCTTCAGCGCGGAGATGTTGTCGCGCAACCGGGCGGCGCGCTCGAAGTCCAGTTCCGCGGCGGCGGCGTTCATCTGCTGTTCCATGTCGCGTGCCAACCGGTCGGTCTTGCCCGCGAGGAAATCGCAGAAGTCGTTCACGATCTGCCGATGCTCGTCGGCGGTCACCCGTTCGATGCACGGCGCCGAGCACTTGTCGATGTAGCCGAGCAGGCATGGGCGCCCGATTTGCCTGTGCCGCTTGAACACTCCCGCGGAGCAGGTGCGCGCCGGAAAGACCCGCGTCAACAGGTCGAGCGTCTCGCGGATGGCCCACGCATGGGAGTACGGCCCGAAGTAGCGCACGCCCTTGCGACGCGCGCCGCGATACACCATCAGCCGCGGGTACTCCTCGTTGAGGGTCACCGCCAGCACCGGATAGGACTTGTCGTCGCGGTAGCGGATGTTGAACCGCGGATCGAATTCCTTGATCCAGTTGTATTCGAGCTGCAGCGCCTCGACTTCGGTGGTGACCACCGTCCACTCGACGCTGCCCGCGGCCATCACCATCTGCCGGGTGCGCGGCGCCAGGCCCGCGATGTCGACGAAATAGGAGTTCAGCCTGCTGCGCAGGCTCTTGGCCTTGCCGACGTAGATCACCCGGCCGTGCGGATCCCGGAACCGGTAGACGCCCGGCTCGACGGGTATCGACCCGGGGGCAGGTCGGTACGTCGCTGGATCGGGCACGGATTCCAGGTTACTGCCGTTGTCGCGGGGCCTTGATGAACTACCGTCTAGTGATGCGGATCATGGCGCCGCTCGCAGTTGTGATCTTGGTCCTTGCCGGTTGTGCCGCTGAGGAGAACGCGTCCCCACCCACGTCGGCAGGCCCCTGCTCGATCGTCGCCAACGGGACGCAGGAGGTGGCCACCGGCTACCGCAAGGACATGACGGCGGTACGGACGTCCCATTTCGCGGTGGTGACGGCCAACCCGCTGGCCACCCAGGCCGCCTGCGAGGTGCTGAACAAGGGCGGTACCGCCGCCGACGCACTCGTCACCGCCCAGGCGGTGCTGGGCCTCGTCGAGCCGCAGTCCTCCGGTGTCGGCGGCGGGGGCTTCCTGCTGTACTACGACGCCGCCGCCGGCTCGGTGCAGGCCTACGACGGACGCGAGGCGGCGCCCAGAGCGGCCACCGAGAACTATCTGCGCTGGATCTCGGATTTCGACCGGACCGAGCCCAAACCCGACGCCCGCGCATCCGGCCGGTCCATCGGCGTACCGGGCATTCTGCGACTGCTGCAGGATGTGCACGCCGAACACGGCAAGACGGCGTGGCGCGATCTGTTCAGCCCGGCGGTGACAATGGCCGACGACGGTTTCGACATCAGCCCGCGGTTGGCCGCCGCGATCGCCGACGCCGCTCCGCAGCTGAAGGGCGACCCGAACGCGTCGGCGTATTTCCTCACCGACGACGGCTCCCCGAAGGCGTCGGGCACGAAGTTGACCAATCCCGCGTACTCAAAAACGTTGGGCGTCATCGCATCCGATCCGCAGTCGTTCTACACCGGTGACATCGCGCGCGACATCGTGGCCGCGGCCACGGATACCAGCGGTGGACGGACGCCCAGTCTGATGACGCGCGAGGATCTGGCCGGTTACGTCGCCAAACGACGCGAGCCGTTGTGCACGCCCTACCGCGGCAAGGAGATCTGCGGCATGCCCCCGCCGTCCTCGGGCGGCATTGCGGTGGCGGCGACGCTCGGCATGCTCGAACATTTCTCGATGGCCGATCACAAGCCCACCGACGTCGACCTCAACGGCGGCAAACCGACGGTGCTGGGCGTTCACCTCGTCTCAGAAGCCGAGCGGCTGGCCTACGCCGATCGCGACAAGTACGTCGCCGACACCGATTTCGTGCCGTTGCCCGGCGGTTCGCCCGACACCCTGCTCGGCAGCGACTACCTCGCGGGCCGGGCGGCGCTGATCTCCACGCAACGCACCATGGGCACCGCGAAGCCGGGTGAATTCGGGCCGCCCACACCACCGGCGCCGCCGACGCCCGAACACGGCACCAGCCAGATCAGCATCGTCGACGCGCAGGGCAACGCCGCGGCGCTCACCACGACCGTGGAGTCGGCCTTCGGCTCGTTCCACATGGTGGACGGATTCATCCTCAACAATCAGCTCACCGACTTCTCCGCCGAGCCGGACAAGGACGGGGTGCCGGTGGCCAACCGGGTCGAGCCCGGTAAGCGGCCACGCAGTTCGATGGCGCCCACGCTCGTGTTCGACGGGGCGGGCCAGCCCGGCGGCAAGCGGGCGCTGTACGCGGTGCTGGGCTCGCCGGGCGGTTCGGTGATCATCCAGTTCGTGGTGAAAACGCTTGTGGGGATGATCGATTGGGCTCTGGATCCGCAGCAGGCCGTGTCGGCGGTGGACTTCGGAGCGGCGAACTCACCCAAGACGAACGTCGGCGGTGAACATCCCGCCATCGACACCGCCGACAACGGCGACCACGACCCGTTGGTGGTCGGGCTGCGCCGACTCGGTCACCAGGTCGACATCGCCGACCAGTCCAGCGGCCTGTCGGCGATCTCACGGGACGATCCGGGCTGGATCGGCGGCGCGGACCCGCGTCGCGAGGGCCTGGTCATGGGCGACACCCGGTGACAAGTGTGGCGGCCCGCGTCGGCAGGCTGACGGAGTCGGACTGGCGGGTGTTCGCGGGGGTGCGGTTGCGGGCGTTGAGCGATTCTCTGGGCGAGGACGATCCGCAGTTCCGGCAGGAGTCGGCGTTCACCGCCGCGCAGTGGCGTCGCAGGCTGCGCGAGCACGCGCAGTTCGCCGTGATGATCGGTGACCGTCCCGTCGGGTTGATCGGCGCGCAACTGGAGAGCGCGGACACCGTGTACCTGTATTCCCTGTGGCTCGACCCGGCGGTCCGCGGTCAGGGTCTGGCAAGCCCACTGGTGGCTGCGGCGGTTCAGTGGGCCCGCGACCGCGGGGCACGCAGCGTCACCCTGCGGGTGGCGCATGACAACGCGGTGGCCCGTGGTGTCTACGAGGGTCTGGGATTCACCCTGGAGAATGGCGAAAACCCAAGCGACCGCGGCGAAGTCGCGATGTCGCTCAGCGTGAGCTGATGTCGGGCCGGTAGCGGGCCAGCAACTCCCGCACCGTGTCCATGGCGTCGACGGCACGCTCCCTGTCGACGGCCTGGATCGCCATCACCGGGACGTACTCGTCATCCGGCAGGTCGACCCTGGCCCACCGCGCCCCGCGCGGGAACGAGACGTCGACCACGTCCGACCACGGAATGAGCTTGTAACCGATCAAGTTTCGCACCGCGACGCCTGCCGAGCCGACACGTAACCGCGGCCGCGCGAACAACAGCACCGCGCCCGCGATCACGACGCCGAGCAGCGCGATGGCCACCTGGTCCGCGGTCCGGAAGATCACGCCAGTTGAGGCGATCTTGAGCAACGCGCCGACGGCGACATGGGCGATGACGATCAACGCGGCCGCCCCGTACGCGAAATACGGTGTCAGATGGGGCCGTATCTCGACGTCCCAGTCTTGACTCATGACCTCAGTTCACGCAGGGTCAGCGCCGTCGACAGCGCCGCGGCCGCGGCCTGCGCGCCCTTGTCCTCAGCCGAGTCGGGCAGACCGGCCCGGTCGAGGGCCTGCTGCTCGGTGTTCGTCGTCAGCACGCCGTTGGCCACCGGGGTCGACGCATCCAGCGACACCCGGGTCAGCCCCTGGGTGACCGCGTCGCAGACGTAGTCGAAATGCGGTGTCTCGCCGCGGATCACCACGCCGAGTGCCACCACCGCGTCGTGTTGGGCGGCCAACGCCTGTGCCACCACAGGGATCTCGATCGCGCCGAGCACCCGCACGATGGTGGGGTTGTCGATGCCTGCGTTGGCGGCCACCTTTCGGGCGCCCTCCAGGAGCGCATCGCAGATGGTCTCGTGCCATGTGCTGGCGACGATGGCCAGCGTTATGCCAGATGCGTCCAGATCCGGAAGATCGGGAACGCCGGTACCGCTCATAGCGCTCCGCCGAACTCGCCGGGCACCGCTTCGTCGTAGTCGTCGAGCCCGGTCAGGTCATGACCCATCCGGTCGCGTTTGGTCATCAGGTAGCGGATGTTCTCGGCGTTGGCGCGCACCGGCAGCGGCACCCGCTCGATGATGTGCAGCCCGTAACCGTCGAGGCCGACGCGCTTGGCGGGATTGTTGGTCAGCAGCCGCATAGACCGCACGCCGAGGTCGACCAGGATCTGCGCGCCGATGCCGTAGTCGCGGGCGTCGGCGGGCAGTCCCAGCTTCAGATTGGCGTCGACGGTGTCCTCGCCCGCGTCCTGCAACTGGTAGGCCTGCAGCTTGTGCATCAGACCGATGCCGCGGCCCTCGTGGCCGCGCATGTACAGCACCACCCCGCGGCCCTCGCGGGCCACCATCGCCAGCGCGGCATCCAGTTGCGGCCCGCAGTCGCAGCGACGCGAACCGAACACGTCGCCGGTCAGGCACTCGGAGTGCACGCGGACCAGGACGTCGTGCCCGTCGCCGTGCGGTCCGGCGATGTCGCCGCGGACCAGCGCCACATGCTCGACATCTTCGTAGATGGAGGTGTAGCCGACGGCGCGGAATTCACCGTGCCGGGTCGGGATGCGGGCCTCGGCGACGCGTTCGATGTGCTTTTCGTGTTTGCGCCGCCATTCGATCAAGTCGGCGATCGAAATCAGCGCCAGATCGTGTTCGTCGGCGAAGATCCGCAGCTCGTCGGTCTGCGCCATCGCGCCTTCGTCCTTCTGGCTGACGATTTCGCAGATCGCCCCTGCGGGCTGCAGCCCCGCCAGCCGGGCCAGGTCGACGGCGGCCTCAGTGTGGCCGGGGCGGCGTAACACCCCGCCGTCCTTGGCCCGCAACGGCACGACGTGGCCCGGTTTGGTGAAATCCTCGGCGGCGCTTGACGGATCGGCGAGCAACCGCATGGTGGTGGCACGGTCAGAAGCCGAAATACCTGTTCCCACACCGGTTTTCGCGTCGACGGTCACGGTGTATGCGGTGCCGTGCTTGTCCTGGTTGACCGCGTACATCGGCAACAGCCCGAGCCGGTCGCAGATCTCGCCGTCCAGCGGCACACAGAGGTAGCCGGAGGTGTAGCGGACCATGAACGCGACGAGCTCGGGAGTGGCCTTCTCGGCGGCGAAAATGAGGTCTCCCTCGTTCTCCCGGTCCTCGTCGTCGATGACGACAACGGCCTTGCCCGCAGCGATGTCGGCAACCGCCCTCTCCACGGAGTCCAGCCTCGTCATCACAACAGTATGAACCACACCGGTTGGATAGTTATTGCCGCTCCCCTGACCTGGCCTTTGGCGCTAGATCGTCAAGGTGATCGGCACGTTGCCGCCGTGCCCGTCGGACATGGTGACCACGAAGGTCTTGCCGCTCTCGGTGAGCAGGCTCACAAGGGTCACCGTGTTGCCGAGGATCACCGGCAGGTTCAGCAGTCCGCCCGACGGCAGGGAGGTGACGGCCAGCGTCAGCGTGTCGCTGTCGGCGTCGGTCATGCCGTTGACGGTCCACGTCTTGGTCAGGCCCAGCAGGCCACCGCTGGACTTGGTGACGCTGGTGTAGGTCGGCGCGGTGTTCTGCGGGGTGATGTTGAACGCACCGCTGCTGAATGTCGCCGTGCCGCCGTGTCCGTCGTCGACGGTGATGGTGATGGTGTCCTGCTTGGTGGCGGTGCTGGCATTGTCGGCGGCTGCCGCGTGCCTGGCGTCCAACGTCGGGGTGTACGTGAAAGTGGTGCCGTCGAAGGTGACGGTCCCCTTACCGGCCGTGCCGGTGTATGTCAGCGTGTCGTCATCGTCGTCGGTGATGCCTGTCACCGAGCCGGTGATGACGCCGTTGGCGTTGGCGGCGGGGAAGGTCGCGGTGCCGCCGGCCGGTGCGCTGTTGGCGGACAGGATGTTCACCGACACGGTCGCGACGGTGATCGACCTGCCGTTGGCGTCGGTGCCCTTGATGGTGAACGTGTCCGTCTTGTCGGCGGCGGTGGCGTTGGCGGCCGCTGCGGCGTGGCGCGCCTGCGGCGTCGGCGTGTAGATGAAGCCGCCCGTGGACGTGACGAACACGCTGCCCTTCGATGACGGTCCGGTGCCCACCGAGTAGGTCAGCAACCCGTTGTCGCCGACGGGGATGTTCAACGAACCGCTGTAGGCGCCGTTGGCGGTGTTCGTGGTCGCCCCTGTCACCGCGATGCCGAGGTCCGCGCCGACCGACACCGTCGTCTGGACGGCGCCGTGCACCCCGTCGTCGACGGTCACCACGAAAGTGTCTGTGTTGTCCGGGATTCCGAGGATGTTGTGACCGGACACCGCCGGGACATAGGTCCAGTCGCCTGTCGTCGTGTTGAGGCTGACGATGCCGCCGAGCGTGGTGAACGCCGACGTGGCGGTCGCGCCCGCGGTGTTGCCGTTGGCGAGGCTGTAGGTCCGCCCGTCGACACTGCCGCCCGCGAAGCCGCCGCGCACCACCCCGATGCTGTCTCGCGTGCCGACCGTCGCGGTCGGCACGTCGAGATTGACTGTGTACGAGGTGGTGTGTCCGTTCGGTGCGTAGAAGTGGTCCCCGACGCCGGTGTCGTCGAAGGTGATGGTGAACGAGTTCGGCCCGCCGCCGCCGAGCAGCGGCGGGGTGTAGACGTAGGTGTACTGGTTGGTCAGCGGCACGTTCGTCACGACGACCAGGCCGCCGTTGGTGGGCTGTGTGTAGGTGAACGTCAGCGGATCACCGTCCGGATCGGTCGCGACGAGCGTGCCCGTGATGGTGCCCAGCACCGGAACCTGAAGTGCCGGAGTCGGTTGCGTGACGACCGGGACATGGTTCAGCGCGATCTCGGTGAGGCGCTGATACGCCGCGACCAGCACCATGTAGATCGGGATCGCGATCGGATTAGGGATGGGTCCCGACAGCGCGGTCTGCAGCGCACGCCCCAGCACGACGACGACGGCCACCGCCACCCGCGTCGGTGATACGCCGGGGATGGTGGGATACGGCGGCAGGGTCACCGTCGGAAGCCCGAACGTCGGCGGGGTGGCCGGTGTGGTCGCCGCCGTCGTCCGCGCGAGGGGCGCCACCGCGGTCTGCGTGGTCTTCTGCTCAGCGGTTTGTGCCGCGGCCGTGACGGTTTCGCCGGTTTCGGGCTCGGTGACCGCGGCCTTCTCCTCTACCACCGCCTGCGCTGCCGACGTCGACGACTTCTGCTTGTCATCGGTCGCTGGCGTCACGTCAGGCGTCGGAGTCGTTGTCTCCGAGGGTGTTTGGTCGTGTTCCTGCGGCTTGGGTTTCTCCGTGGTCGGTTCGATGGCGGTCGGTGTCGGTGTGGGCGTGGGCGAGTTCTCGTGCGAGACCGTGGTACCGGAACCACCGGAGGCACTGACCGACGATGTCGGACCATCGCCGGAGGTCGTGGTGGTCGTGGTCTGTGATCCCGACGAGGTCGTGGTCGTCGAGGTGGACGTCGTCGTCGACGTCGACGTGGTCGGGTGCTCCGGTTCCGTGCCCGCGGTGGTGGCGCCGGAGGTGCCCGTTGCACCGGACGTCGTTGTGCCCGAGTCGGTCGTGGCGTTCGCCTTCGATCCGCCGTCGGTGTCCGGCGACCCTGAGGTCGAGTTCTCACCTGTGGCGGCAGACGCGACGCCGTGACCTGTGGTGGCCACCGCGATCCCGAGACCTACAGCGACCGCTAGTCGGCTCGCGCGACCGGCCCTCTCGGGCCGCTTCGCATGCTTGCCACGCTTAGCTGCCGACATGACATGCTCCCGACTCCCCCGAGTGACGGCTTCATGGGCCCGGAGGCCGGTACATGAATTTTCAAATTAACTGCGGCGAAACTTAACATGGGCGTCAATAACTGGCAAGGATCTTTCGCAAACCATACGACCGTGTCGGACGTAGGCTGCCGGCCCTAGATTTCACGGCTATGAGCTGGGCGAACACCAGCGCCAAGGCGACACGCCGGTGCGTTGAGGCAAATCTACTTCCGCGCGTCGGCTAATGGTGTATGGGTCGCAAAGCTCATCGAAGCATGCGCTTGTTTGACAGCGGCGATCGCGAGCTGGACGAAGCTGTAAAGCGGCTGTCAGGCGTTGCCGGCGCCGCTGTCGTCGTCGGAGGAACCCAGCAGCCGCTCCACGTACTTGGCGATGATGTCGACCTCGAGATTGACGCGGGTGCCGACCTCGGCGCTGCCGAGAGTGGTGAGTTGCAGCGTCGTCGGGATCAACGACACCTCGAACCAGTCATGGCCCAGACCGGAAACCGTCAGCGACACCCCGTCGACCGTGATCGACCCCTTCTCGACGACGTATCGAGACAACCCCGTGGGCAACGCAATTCGAATGACTTCCCAATGTTCCGACGGGGTCCGCGCGATCACGTGCCCCGTCCCGTCGACATGGCCCTGCACGATGTGCCCGCCAAGGCGGCTGTTGACCGCAGCGGCCCGCTCGAGGTTCACATGGCTGCCCACGCCGACACCGCGCAGGCTCGACCGGTTCAGCGTTTCACCCATCACGTCGGCGCTGAAGACGCCGTCGGGCAACACTTCGACCACGGTCAGACAGACGCCGTTGACCGCGATCGAATCGCCGTGCCCTGCGTCGGCCGTCACGACAGGCCCGCGGATGACCAACCGGGCCGAGTCGCCGAGTTCTTCCTTGGCTACGACCTCGCCCAGTTCTTCGACGATTCCGGTGAACACCGGGCCAGAGTAACCAGCCGCACACCGGTGTCGAAAGTCCAGTTCGGAAGCCACGATTGCCCTTCGGCCGGGAGTACGCGCGACACGTCGGTGTGAGCGCACCCTCTACGATGCAGTCATGCAGACGCGCCTCTTGGCGATCTTCGCCGCCCTTTTTGCCGCCGTCGCCCTGATCGCAGGGTGCTCCTCGAACTCTCAGGGTTCGTCGAAAGCACTGCCTGACGCGGCCACCCTGCTCAAGCAGTCCAGCGAGACGACGAAGGCGCAGACGAGCGTCCACCTGAAGCTGTCCGTGCAGGGCCAGATCCAGGATCTGCCGATCGAAACGCTGGAAGGTGATCTGACCACCAAACCCGCCGTCGCCGCGCAGGGCACCGCCAACATCATCTTCTTGGGACAGCGCCTCGAGGGCGTCGACTTCGTGGTGGCCGACGGCAATCTGTTCGGCGCGATCACCAAAGGCAGCTTCCAGGACTTCGGCCCGGCCGCCGACATCTACGACGTGTCGGCGCTGCTGAACCCCGACGTCGGTTTCGGCAACATCCTGGCCAACTTCTCGGACCCCAAAGCCGATGGCCGCGAGAACATCAACGGCACCGACACCGTCCGCATCACCGGGACCGTGAGCGCCGACGCCGTCAACAAGGTCGCGCCGCAGCTCAAGGTGACGGGCCCTGTCCCGGGCACCGCGTGGATCCGCGAGGACGGCAACCACGAACTGATGCAGGTCAAGCTCGAAGTGTCGCCCAACAACAGCATCACGATGACGTGCAGTGACTGGGGCAAGCCGGTGACCGTCACCAAGCCTGCGGTCTGATGGGCTCGTCGCCAGGAGCCGTTCAGCCGGCGACATCCAGCCGCGGGGTCGCGATCAGCGCTGGCAGCCTGGCAGTGCTGCTGGGTGCGCTGGACACCTATGTCGTGGTCACGATCATGACCGACATCATGAGAGACGTCGGGATCGGGATCAATCAGATCCAGCGCGTCACGCCTATCGTCACCTGGTATCTGCTCGGTTACATCGCGGCCATGCCGCTGCTCGGCCGGGCATCCGACCGGTTCGGCCGCAAGTTCGTCCTGCAGGTCAGCCTGGCCATGTTCGCGATCGGCTCGGTGGTCACCGCGCTGTCGAATGATCTGCTGCAGCTGATCATCGGGCGCGCGATCCAGGGCGTCGCCAGTGGTGCGCTGCTGCCGGTGACGCTGGCGCTGGCCGCCGATCTGTGGGCGGCCCGCAACCGCGCGGCAGTGCTGGGCGGGGTGGGCGCCGCCCAGGAACTCGGCAGCGTGCTGGGTCCGCTGTACGGCGTCGCGGTGGTGTGGGCGCTCAACACCTGGCGGGACGTGTTCTGGATCAACGTGCCGCTGGTGGTGATCGCGATGGTGATGATCCACTTCAGCCTGCCGTCGAAGGAGAAGTCCGAGCACCCGGAGAAGGTCGACGTGACCGGCGGCGTGCTGCTGGCCATCACTCTGGGCCTGGCCACCTGGGGGCTGTACAACCCGGCGCCCGACGGTAAGCAGGTGCTGCCGAGTTACGGCCTGCCCCTGCTGATCGGCGCGCTGATCGCGTGCGTGGCGTTCTTCGTGTGGGAGAAGTTCGCCCGCACCCGGCTAATCGAACCCGCCGGCGTGCACTTCCGGCCCTTCCTGTGCGCCTTGGGCGCCTCGCTCGCCGCGGGCGCGGCCCTGATGGTGACGCTGGTCAACGTCGAACTGTTCGGGCAGGGCGTGCTCGGCCTTGACAAGAACGGGGCCGCTGCGCTGCTGCTGCGGTTCCTGATCGCGCTGCCGATCGGCGCGCTGCTCGGCGGTTGGATCGCCACCAAGATCGGCGACCGGATCGTGGCCTTCGTCGGCCTGATGATCGCGGCGGGCGGCTACTGGCTGATTTCGAAGTGGCCGGTGGACCTGCTGGCCGCCCGGCACGACCTCGGGCTGTTCAGCGTGCCCGTGCTGGACACCGACCTGGCCATCGCGGGCCTCGGCCTCGGCTTGGTGATCGGGCCGCTGACGTCGGCGACCCTGCGGGTGGTGCCCGCCGCGCAGCACGGCATCGCCTCGGCTGCGGTGGTGGTGGCCAGGATGATCGGCATGCTGATCGGGATCGCGGCCCTGAGCGCCTGGGGCCTGTACCGGTTCAACCAGATCCTGGCCAGTTTGCCCGCTGGCACTGGTAACAACCTGGTCGAGCGGCTGGCCGCGCAGGCGGCCCGCGTCCGCACGGCCTACGTCATGCAGTACGGCGAGATCTTCGGCATCACGGCCCTGGTCTGCGTGGTCGGCGCGCTGCTCGGCCTGTTGATCAGCGGCCGACGTGAACACGCCGACGAATCAGAGCCCACCGTCGAGGCGGAGCCGGCGGGCAAGCACCGGGCCCCCTAGGCGCTCAGCAGCGTTCCAGGCCCCGGCGGATCAGCTGGGGTTCGCGGGTTTCTGGCTTTTCTGTCTTTGCCGGCTCATCGGTGGTCAGGTTCCGCAACGCGTCGCAGACCAACGTCTTGAGGGTTTTCGGGTCTACCGGTCGGGCATTGAGCCAGTCCTGCAATGCAGTCATGCTCGTCGTCCTTTGTTAGTGCTCACCAGGCGGCAACTCTCGTCGGTGAAAGCGCTTTGGTACCAGTGTACCGATCGCCGCGCCCTGATTGATTGCTCGCCGCGCCGGGTAAGCGTGCCGGAGACGACAATCGGACGGGAGAGAATTCATGGCAAGTTCACTGAATGGCAAGACGATTGCGTTCTTGGTGGCCCCCGAGGGCGTGGAGCAGGTCGAACTGACCGAACCGTGGAAAGCGGTCAAGGAGGCCGGCGGCAGCCCTGAATTGGTCTCGACGGAAGTCGGCAAGATCCAGGCGTTCAACCACCTCACCCCCGCGGACACCTTCGAGGCGGACAAGGCGGCCGACGGTGTCGCCGCCGCCGACTATGACGCGCTGGTGCTGCCTGGCGGTGTGGCCAATCCCGACTTCCTGCGAACCAACAAGGCGGCGGTCGCATTCGCGAAGAGCTTCTTCGATGCGGGCAAGCCGGTCGCGGTGATCTGCCACGGCCCGTGGACGCTGATCGAAGCGGATGTCGTGCGCGGCAGGACGATCACGTCGTGGCCGAGTGTGCAGACCGATCTGCGCAACGCGGGCGCCAACTGGGTCGACGACGAGGTGGTCGAATGCTCGCGCGGGCCAAACACGTTGGTGTCCAGTCGGAAGCCCGATGACCTGCCCGCGTTCTGCAACACGCTGGTCGGGGCTTTCGCCCAACAGCAGGCATAACCGTAAAACCCGACCCACAGGCCTCGTGGCGTCGGTAATCTCGCGGACATGCTGATCGCCGCTCTGCGCGACATGCAGTGGCGTAAGCGGCGCTTCGTCATCGCGATCCTTTCCACGAGCATCATCTTCGCGATGACGCTCGTCTTGACCGGCCTGGCGAACGGATTCCGGGTGGAAGCCGAGCAGACCGTGGACTCGCTGGGCGTGGATCAATTCGTGGTCAAGGAGGGCGCCTCGGGCCCGTTCGTCGGTGCCACCCCGTTCGCGCCGGTGGAGTTGCGGCGCATCGCGACTGCTCCCGGCGTGTCCGCGGCGGCGCCGCTGGTTTATGCCGGGGGCACCGCGACCATCGGTGACACCACACGGAACGTCGACATCTTCGGCGCACCCGAACGTGGTCCGGGGATGCCCGCGGTGTCGGAGGGTCGTGCCGCCTCGACCCCCGACGAGGTCGCGGTGTCCAGCACGCTCGGTCGCGCTGTCGGTGACGACATCGAAATCGCTTCCCGCACACTGCGTATCGTTGGCATCGTGGACAACTCGACGGCGCTTGCCAACCTGCCGAACGTGTTCCTCACCACGGCGGGCGCACAGCGGTTGGTGTACGGCGGGGAACCGCTGGTGGCCTCGATCGGTGTGCGCGGGAACATGACCGAGGTGCCGCCCGGCTATCACACCATCGATCGCGACGGCGCCATCGCCGATCTGCTGCGTCCGTTGAAGGTCGCGGTGAACTCGATCACCATCGTCGCGATCATGCTGTGGATCGTCGCGGCGCTCGTCGTCGGATCGGTCATCTACCTCTCGGCGCTCGAGCGGCTCCGAGACTTCGCGGTGTTCAAGGCAATTGGCGTGCCGACGCTCAACATCGCGGGCGGACTCGCGCTGCAGGCGGTGGTGATCGCGCTACTCGCCGCACTCGTCGGCGCCTTGCTGTCACTGGCGCTGGGACCGCTTTTCCCGATGAAGGTCATCGTGCCCGCCGCCGCGTACGTCGCTCTGCCGATCATCGCCGTCGTGATCGGATTGATCGCCAGCGGCAGCGGATTGCAGCGCGCGGTGTCGGTGGACCCCGCCGTCGCGTTCGGGGGCCCGTGACCGTGGGCGATCTCAGCGTTCAGAACCTGGTGGTCGAGTACCCGAGCGGCACAGACAAAGTCCGCCCGATCGACGGGTTCGACCTTGACGTGGCCGCCGGCTCACTGGTGATCCTGATGGGGCCAAGCGGTTGCGGGAAGACGACGTTGTTGTCCTGCCTCGGCGGCATCCTCCGGCCCAGCGGCGGCGCCATCAAATTCGGCGACGTCGACGTCACCTCCCTGGATGCCCGCGGCCTGTCGACCTACCGCCGGGAGACCGTCGGCATTGTGTTCCAGGCGTTCAACCTCGTGCCGAGTCTGACCGCCGCGGAGAACGTGATGATCCCGATGCTGGCGGCGGGCATGTCGCGTCGCGCCGCATTCAAGAAGGCCGAACAACTGCTGTCGCGGGTCGGTCTGCAGGACCGCATGTCGCATCGGCCCGGCGACCTCAGTGGCGGGCAGCAGCAACGCGTCGCGGTCGCCCGCGCGATCGCCCTCGATCCGCCGCTGATCCTGGCCGACGAGCCCACCGCACACCTCGACTTCATTCAGGTCGAGGAGGTGCTGCGGCTCATCCGCGAACTCGCATCGGGCGACCGGATGGTGGTGGTCGCCACCCACGACAGCCGGATCCTGCCCCTTGCCGATCGCGTCGTCGACCTCGTACCGGATTTCATCTCGATGGACCGGCCGCCCGACACCGTCGAACTCGCCGAGGGCGACGTGCTGTTCGAACAGGGCACGATGGGCGACCTGATCTACGTGGTGTCCAGCGGTGAGCTCGAGATCGTGCGCGAATTACCAGGCGGCGGTGAGGAATTGCTGAAGGTGGTGACGAAGGGCGACTACTTCGGCGAGATCGGCCCGCTGTTCCACCTGCCCCGTAACGCCACCGCGCGTGCACGCTGCAAGGCAACGGTGATCGGCTACACGGTGCAGGCGTTCCGTGAGCGACTCGGCACGGGCGGTGTGCGCGACCTGATCGAACACCGCCCGCTGGACGCCGACGATCTCGAAGCGCCTACGCAGGAATCAGACTGAGCAGCAGATCCGGCCCGATCGGCTCGATCCCGTCGAACCGCCAGCGCTGCGCGTGCGCGATCGACAGCACACCGACATCGTCGACGGCGGTGATGGGACCACCCAACAGGATCGGCGCCACGTAGGCGATGATCCGGTCGATCGCGCCGTTCCGCAGGAATGCACCCGCCAGGGTCGGCCCGCCCTCCAGAATCACGTCGGTGCGATCCGACAACGCCTTGATCACCTCGTGCGGATCGCGGGTGCGGATCACCATCGTCCGCGAGTCGTCGTTGAGAACCCGTGCCTCCGAGGAGATCTCACGCTCCCCGACGACCACCCGCAGCGGCTGGCGCTCAGCCAGCGAACCGTCGGGCAGCCGCGCGGTCAGCACCGGGTCGTCGACGAACACCGTTCCGGTGCCGACGACGATCGCGTCCGCTGCGGCGCGGCGGCGGTGCACGTCGGCCCGCGCCGCCTCACTGGTGATCCATTGGCTGGTGCCGCCCGCGGCGGCGCTGCGTCCGTCGACGCTGGTGGCGAATTTCCATGTGACATGCGGCAGCCCGGTGCGCTGTTTGTGCAGCCACTCCCGAAGCGGACCGCCCGCCACCACTTCCGTAAGCCCCCCCGCCTCGACGCTGACGCCGGACTCGGCCAGGCGCGTCGCGCCGCCTGCCGCCTGCGGGTTCGGATCGGCGACGGCATAGACCACCCGCGAGACACCCGCGGCGACAAGGGCATCCACACACGGCGGGGTCCTGCCGAAGTGATTGCACGGCTCCAGCGTCACCACCGCGGTCCCGCCGACGGCCCGCTGCCCCGCCCTGCGCAACGCCATCACCTCGGCGTGCGGGCCACCCGGCGGTTGCGTGGCGCCGACACCGGCGATCTCCCCGTCGTGGTCCAGGATGACCGCGCCGACAGGCGGATTGGGATAGGTGCTGCCCTTGACGCGGTCGGCGTGCTCGACCGCCAGCCGCATGGCCGCGTCGAGGTCCATCACCGCAAGTGCTTGGACGCGGCGGCGGCCTGCCTGCGCAGCGATTGCACTGCGGCGGCGGGATCCTCTGCGCTGTAGACGGCCGACCCCGCGACGAAGCAGTCCACCCCGGCCACGGCCGCCTCTTCGATGGTGTCGGCGTTGATTCCGCCGTCGATCTCGACCAGGATCGTCAACTCACCGGAGTCGACGAGCCTGCGCACGATGCCCACCTTCGGCAGCACCTCGGGGATGAACTTCTGCCCGCCGAAGCCCGGTTCCACCGACATGATCAGCAACGTGTCGAAGTGCGGCAGGATCTCCAGATAGGGATCGATGGGTGTGCCGGGTTTGACCGAAAGGCCCGCCTTGGCACCCGCGGCGCGGATGTCTTTGGCCACCGCGACCGGATTGTCGGTGGCCTCGGCGTGGAAGGTGACGTTGTAGGCGCCCGCTTCGGCGTACGGCGGCGCCCATCTGTCCGGGTTCTCGATCATCAGGTGGCAGTCCATCGGGATGTCGGTGCGCTTGAGCAGCGCCTCGACAACGGGAAGCCCGATGGTCAGGTTGGGCACGAAGTGGTTGTCCATCACGTCGACGTGCAGCCAGTCGGCACCGGTCACCGCCTCGGCTTCGGCACCGAGTTCGGCGAAGTCGGCGGCCAGAATCGACGGCGCGATGAGGGGTCCAGCCATGGAGTTCACCCTACTAAGAGGGCAGCTGCGAACATCGCGTCGGTGCCGTGCCGGTGCGGCCAGAGCTGTACATAGGGACCGTCGCCGAGGTTGTCGACGGGTGCGAACAGCGGCCGGGTGTCCACAGCGGTGACGTTGTGGCGGCGCAGGGCGTCCGCGACGACGCCCGCCGTTTCGGCCAGATGCGGCGAACACGTCGCGTACAGCACCACACCGCCCGGCCGGGTCAGCCGGATCGCCGAGGCCAGCAGCTCACGTTGCAGCCGGGCCAGTGCAGGCACGTCGGCCGGTTGGCGCCGCCAGCGGGCTTCGGGCCGACGTCGCAGGGCACCCAGCCCCGTGCAGGGCGCGTCGACGAGCACCCGGTCGAAGCCCGGTTCGAGCCCCGGATCGCGGCCGTCGACGCGCAGCACCTCGACCGGAAGGCCGCGGGTGTTCTCCTCGACCATGTCGGCGCGCCTGGCCGCGGGTTCGACCGCCGTCACCCTGGCGTCGCCACCGAGCGCCGCCAGCAGCGCCGTCTTGCCGCCGGGACCCGAGCACAGGTCCAGCCAGCGCCCGGTGTCCGGGCCGTCCAGTTCGGCGAGGGTCAGCGCTCGGGCCACCAGTTGGCTGCCCTCGTCCTGCACCAGCGCGGCGCCGTCGCGGACCGGGTCCAGCCGGCCCGGGTCGCCACCGGACAGGTAGACGGCATACGGCGAGTAGCGCCCGACCGTACCGTCGACCTGCGCGGCCAACTCGTCGGCGGTCAGCACACCCGGCCGCGCGGCCAGGTGCACGGCGGGCCGGTCGTCGTCACTGCTCAACAGCGCGTCCAGCTCAGCTGCGGACGCACCGAGTGCGTCGGCGAACGCCTGCGCGACCCAGCGAGGATGCGCGTGCACGAACGCCGCATGGCCCACCGGGTCACCGGCCGCGGGCGGGGCGAGCTCGGCTACCCACGACTGCTCGTCGCGCCTAGCGATGGTGCGCAGCACACCGTTGACGAAACCTGCTCGCGCCGAGTCGAATTCGATACCGGCCTGTTCGACGGTGGTGGACACGGCGGCGTGCTGTTCCACCCTGGTGCGCAGCAGTTGGTAGGCGCCGAGCCGCAACAGGTCCAGCAAGACCGGGTCGATCTTCTCCGGCGGTCGATCAGCGGCCTTGGCGATGATCGCGTCGAGCAGGCCGCGGGTGCGACAGGTGCCGTAGGTGAGTTCGGTGGCGAACGCGGCGTCGCGGCCGGTGATGCCCCGGTCGCGCAGCATCGCGGGCAGCGCGAGGTTGGCGTAGGCGTCGCGGTCGGACACCGCGCGCAGCACGTCGAACGCGGCGCGGCGGGCCGGATCGAGCGGTTTACGCCGCGGCGGGCGTGTGTTGCGGGGCTTGGTCATTGGGCCCGGGTCGTTTCGTCGAGGCGGGCGCCGCGGGCCCAGTCAGCCGCATGCATCATCTTCTTGCCCGGCGGCTGGATCTGCCCGAGTCTCACCGGCTGCGATCCGGTGCCGACCTGCACGCCGTTGCGCTCGACGCGGATAGTGCCAGGCGGCAAGGTTTCTGGAGTGTCCTCGACGGTGACCGGACCCACCTTGACGCGCAGATCGCCGATCACCGTCCATGCGCCGGGATTCGGGGTGACGGCCCGGATCCGGCGATCGACCACGTGTGCCGGCAGCTCCCATCGGATCCGGGCGTCGTCGACGGTGACCTTGGGTGCGATGGTGACCCCATCCGCCGGTTGAGGCACCGGTGTCAGCGATCCGTCGGCGATGCCGTCGAGCGTCCTTTCCAACAGCGCCGCTCCCGAAATGGACAGCCGCTCCAGCAGATCGCCTGCGGTGTCGGTGGGCCGCACCGTCTCGGTCACCACGCCGTAGACCGGACCAGAGTCGAGCGCGAGTTCGATCTGGAACGTCGTCGCGCCCGTAACGGTGTCTCCGGCGGCGATCGCCGCCTGCACGGGTGCGGCGCCACGCCACGCGGGCAGCAGCGAGAAGTGCAGGTTCACCCAACCGTGTGTCGGCACCGCCAGCAGCGGCTCGGACAGCAGCGCGCCGTAGGCGACCACACCGCAGGCGTCCGGCGCCAACTCGGTGAGCTCCGCGACGAACTCCTCCGAATTGGGCCGCGTCGGGCGCAGCACCGGGATGCCGTGTTCGGCCGCCAACTGCGCCACCGGCGACGGTGTCGGCTTACCGTGCCTGCCCTTCGCGGCGTCGGGCCGAGTCAGCACCGCGACCACCTCGTGACGTGGCGACTCGATCAGCCGGCGCAGCGACGGGAGCGCCGGGTCGGGGGTGCCCGCGAAGACGATGCGCATCGCGCCAGTGTAGGGAGCGCTACCCGGCGGCTAGCGAGGCGTCTGGTAGTACTCCCGCTCCGACACCCCGGCCAACGGCGCGACGAACATCCACGGGATGGTGGTGATCAGCCGGTTCAGTGTGGCCACCGCGTCGTTGTAGTACTGCCGCGCGAAGGCCAATTTGTCTTCGGTGTCGGCGAGATTGTCCTGCAAGTTCAGGAAGTTGTTCGACGAGTTCAGCTGCGGATAGGCCTGCCCGAGCGCGAGCACCGGGGCCAGCGCGTTATCGAGCTCCCGCTCCGCCGCGCTGCGCTGCGCCACCGATTTCCCGGTGGTCGCCGAGGTCAGCGCCGCGCGCGCATTGGTGACGTGGTCAAGGATGCCCTTCTCGTGGGCGGCGAACGTCTCGACGGTGTGCACCAGGCTGGGAATCAGCGACGCGCGCCGTGTCAGCTCGACGTCGATACCGGAAAGCGCCTCGGCGACGCGGACGTCGGCGGCCCGGATCTTGTTGTAGCCCACCACGAATCCGATCAGCGCCAGTACCGCCACCACCAGCACGAGAATCAGCAGGAACCTCACCACGAGCCGCCTCCTCCGCCGCCACCACCGCCGCCACCGCCACCGCTGCTACTGCTTCCGCCGCCGGATGACGACGACGACTGCGACGCGGTGTACGCGCCGATCGACGACGACAACGCCGACTCGAAGCTGTCGAAACTCGCACCGCCGGAACCCCCCATGAAGCCGGTTGAGGTGCTCGATGACGAGTTGTACCAATCCGGTTGCGGTGCAGGCGCTCCCATCGTGGTTTCGTATTTCTTGGCCCACAGCGCCGCCACGCCCGCCGCGACGGCGAACGGCACGTACGCGGTGTACAAGTCCTTGCGGGCGCCGAAGTCGAATCGCGTCTCGGCGGAGTCGGTGGCCAGCATCCGATGGAACCCGCCTGCCCGCGACCACAATTCGCGGCCGGTCTCGGTACGTCGGGTGCCGACGCCGTCCGCCCACGCCCCGAGCGACAGCAGGAAGAACGCGGCGAACGGCAGCGCCCACATGGTAGTCGGGAAGCCCCAGCGGAAGAATCCGCAGATCATCAGCAGGAACGCGACCGCGTTGGCGGCGCGCACCCACATCTCCTTCTTGCGCTTGACCATCAGCCCCTCGTCGAAGGCCCACTTCTTGACCCCGGCGGCCATGTCGGTTTTGGCCTTGCTGAGCCGCTGACCGGATTTGACGGTGTGCTTGGCCTCGAATTCGCCGCCCTTGTTCATCACCCGCAGCGCGGACCCGACCGCGACGCTGACCGGATCGACATCGGCCCACGCGCTGCGCTCGGCGAGACTTCGGATGTTCCACTGCTTCTCGTTGACCTGCTTCAGTTCGATCAGCCCGCGCTCGGCGAGGTAGAACAGCGTCGCGGTGAGTCCGTTCTTGGGGACGGACTCGGTGCGGATGTATTCGGTCTGCACCGGCCCGAGGCCCGCCGGCGGCGCGTACTGCAACGGGAACCCGGGCGACGGTTCGACCGTGGTGCGGTACCACAGCAGCGCGCCAAGACCGAAAACCGCTGTCAGGCCGAGCATCCAGACGACTCCACTGACCGACTGGCCCAGGATGCGGTCCCACGTGTAGGACCACGGCAGGCTGATCCGCGGCGGTGTCGGCACGTCGACGCCGGCGCGCAGGGTGACCGGCGTGCGGGGTTTGAGGGTTTGCGCGGTTACCTTGACGGTGTCGCCTTCGACGCTGAGGTCGCACGTGCGGCCGACGCCGTAGCCCACCGAACATTGGGCGCGGCCGACATCGCCGGGCAACGTCACGGTGACGTCGACGTTCTCGATCTCGTTGTTCCACGATGGCGCGATGACATTCCAGAAGAACACCGACGGCGACGTCGACTGTGCACCGACGCTCGTGGCGAACGTCTTGTCGGCGCCGGTGGTTCCGGGATCGAGCACACCGGGGATGCGGTACCGGATCTCGAACACGTGGGTGCCGTAGCTGAGGTAGTTGTCGGGATCGCCGATCTTGGCCACTCGGAAGCGTTCGGCGTCCTCCCAGAGCATTTGGTACGACGCCGGTTCTCCGTCGAGCAGGATCGAGGTGATCTCCGGCGTCTGCCGCACCCGCGGACTGTTCGGATTCGAGACGTCCCAGTACCGGAAGATGCCGTGGCGTCCGCTTGGGAATTCGGCGGTGATCGTCTCAACGGCGTCGAGTTCGCCGTCGCGGTTGACGACGAAGTCGGCCCGGTAGTTGCTGAACACCACAGGATCTGAGACGTCGGATGCTTCGGAGCCGCCGTTGAACACCAACGGCCACAGCAGTCCAAAGGTGATGAGCGCCAACGGGATCAGCCACTTGAACAGCCGCCCCATGGCCACCTCCTCGTCGGCGCGAGTCGCCGCGTCGGAACTACCCTATGTGCAACGGGTCGATTTGCACACGCGTTGGCTGTTGGTCGTGTCGCGCGCTGAGCACCCCGGTTGCCCGTCGCAGCGCGGCCGCGAGCGCCAGCCCGCCGTCGCGGGGCACCCGCACCAGCATCCGGCTCACCGGGCTTTCGGCGGTGACACCGGGCGGCCTGCGTGCGCCCGCGGGCAGGTCGACGGGCCCGAGCAGTTGCGCGCCCTCGGGCAGGTCCGCGGCGTCGATGAGAGCGTTCACGGCCGCCGGGGTGCCGTCGACCGCGGCGATGTGCACGGCCGGCGGCAGACCGACCTCGGCGCGCGCGTCGAGTTCGGCGTCGGCGTGCCCCACCGGATCCCACCGGATCAGCGACTGCACGGTCGGGATCGCCGACTCGGCCACCACCGCGACGGTGCCGCCGTCGCCGCGCGGGCGGACCAGCGCCGCGGCGGCCATCCAGCGCCGCAACGTGTCCTCGGCGGCCCGCAGATCCTGACGCCCCAGCAGCGCCCACGCGTCCAGCAGCAGCGCCGCCCCGTAGCCGCCCGCGGCCACCGGTTCGGCGCCTGGCGTCGCGACGACCACCGCGGGCTCTTCGGCGACCGTCGCCACCATCGCCTCACCGCCCGAGGTGATCACCGGTGTGCCCGCGAACGCCCTGCCGAGTTCCTCTGCGGTGCGCCTGGTGCCGATGACCACCGCGCGGACAGCGTCGGATCCGCAGCGGGCACAACGCAACGCCCGGTCCGCGCGGCCACACCAGCGGCACACCGCGCCCGCGGTGTCGCGATCCGGCAGCGACAGCGGACCGGTGCAATGCCTGCAGCGGGCCACGGTGCGGCACCGCGCACACGCCAGCGCGGGCACGTAGCCGCGCCGCGGCACCTGGACGAGCACCGGACGCCCGGCCTCCAGTGCGGTGCGGGCCGCACGCAACGCCAGCGACGGCACCCGGGCGGTGCGGGCCGCGGGATCACGCTCCTGCTCGTGGCCGCTGTCGTCGAGTGCCACCACGCGCGGCGAACGCGCGCGCACGACGGCGCGCGGGGCCACCAGGTCGTGCGCCCACCGACTGCGCACCAGCGCTTGCGATTCGGCGGTGCGGGCGTAGCCGCCGATCAACGCCGCGCACCGCAGTTGATGGGCACGCAGCATCGCCACCTCACGCGCGTGTGGGTAGGGCGCGCGCGGTTCGGAGAGAGTGTCGTCGCCGTCGTCCCACACCATCACCAGGCCGAGGTCGGCGACGGGCGCGAACACGGCGCTGCGGGTCCCGATCACCATGCGCGCCCCGCCGCGCAGCACCGACAGCCACCGGCGGTAGCGCTGGGCCGGTCCGAGACCGGCAGACAGCGCGGCCACCCGCTCCTCGTCGATCAGCCGAATTACGCTGGCGGACAACGCATCCACATCGCGTTGGTCGGGCACCACGGCCAGCACGCCGCGGCCGGAACTCACCGTCACCGCGGCCGCTTCGGCAAGCCGGTCGGTCCACCTCTCCCCCGGCAGCGCCTGCCAGACCGCGCGCGCGGCGCGGCCGTCACCGAGAGCGCCGAGGAACTGTTCGCCGCGTCCGTATTCGGACCACGCGGCGGTGTCGACCGGTTTGACCGCCAGCGGCGCGAGTTCGGGTGCCGACTGCTTCTCGACCGCTGCGTGCCGCGGCGGCACCGCCAGTCGCAACACGTCGGCGCGGGTGCCGGCGTATCGCGCCGCGACGGCGTCGACGAGGCGGCGCACCTCCGGCGTCAGCACCCGCTCAGCCGACACGACACGGTCCAGCCAACCCAGCTTGCCGACATGGTCTGTGTCCGAGCGTCTTTCAAGGACGAACGCGTCAACGAGTCTGCCGTGGAAGCGGACTCGGACGCGTACCCCTGGCTGCGCGTCGTCGGACTGCTCGGCCGACACCAGGTAGTCGAATTCGCGGTCCAGATGCGGCACCGTCAACATGGGCAGCACACGGGCGATGGGCTCGTGCTCGGCCGGGTGTCGGGTGGTGGTCACTTGCGGCCGAAGAAGAAGCCGGCCGTGATGAGCACGATCGACGCGGCATACGCCCACCAGATCGGCACGGCGAGTGCCTCTGTGTTTGTTGGTGCAAGGACGAACTTGCCGATGCCGATCATGCCGTCGGACACCGCGAAGCACACCGCGCCAAGCGCGGTCCACGGCGTCGGCAGCCGGGCCAGCAGCGCCGCACACACCATCGCGCCGAGCACAGCGATGTACACCGTGACGGGAACGGCCATCCCCTCGGCGAGCAGTCGGGGCCAGAACCACACCAGCAGCGCGACGCAGGCGGCCACCATGACTGCCGCGGCGGCCAGTCGCCGCCGAGAGCGCGCGACCAGCGGGATCAGGGCCGCCAGGAAGCACAGGTGCGCGATCAGGAACGCGGCAAGGCCGAGCACGAACGACGGCGCCCACCACGGCATCGCCAGCAGGAAGTCCCCGGCGGCTGAGAACAGCAGCGCCGCGACCAGCCAGCGTCGCTCACGCTGGATCGGGTGGGTCAGCGCCGCGGCTGCAAGCAGGACCGCCGTCAGCGCCTTGACCGCGGGCTGCAGCAGGAACTGGCCGGTGAGTTCGGCGCCATGGGGCAGCCGCAGGGCCGTGGCGATCAGGAAAACGCCGTAACAGGCGCCGACGATCACGGCGGCCACCCACAGGATCCGCGTCCGCGGATGTGCGTACGGTGTCCCCGTGTCCGTTGCCAAGCCCGCGGTCGACGCCATCCTGCTGAAGGTACTAAAGGCCGTTCCGTTTCAGTTGACAACCGACGGCGGCGTCGAGGCCGCGAGGCAGCGGTTCCGCGACCTGCCGCGCCGCCAGGTGCATCCGGAGGTGCACACCGAGGACCGCACCATCGAGGGGCCCGCGGGGCCCATCCGGATCCGGATCTACCGGCCGCCGACAACGCAGGAGACGCTGCCGGTGGTCGTCTTCCTGCACGGCGGCGGATGGTGCGTCGGAGACCTCGACAGCTACGACGGGGATGCGCGCAGTCATGCGGTCGGCGCCGACGCGGTGGTGGTGTCGGTGGAGTACCGGCTCGCCCCTGAGCACCCGTACCCGGCCGCGGTCGAAGATTCTTGGGCCGCAACGCAATGGGTGGCGGCGAACGCGGATCAACTGGGCGCCGACCCTGACCGGATGGCGGTGGCGGGCGACTCCGCGGGCGGTAACCTCGCCGCGGTGGTCGCGCTTCTCGCGCGCGATGCGGGCGGGCCGCCGATTCGTTTCCAGCTGCTGTGGTATCCAGCCACCACGTGGGACACCTCGCTGCCGTCGTTCGCCGAGAACGCGGATGCGCCGCTGCTCGACCGAGCGTCGGTCGGCGGGTTCGGGCGTTGGTACGTAGGCGATTTGGACCTTTCCGAGATGCCGGCGACGCTGGCTCCTGGACGGGCCGAGGACCTGACCGAACTCCCGCCTGCCTACATCGCCGTCGCAGGGCATGACCCGCTGCGCGACGACGGCGCCCGCTACGCCGAACTGCTCACCGCGGCCGGTGTGCCGGTCCAACTGCACAACGCCGAGACCTTGATCCACGGCTATCTCGGCTATGCGGGCGTCGTGCCCGCCGCCACGGCCGCCGCAGAGCGCGGACTCGCGGCGTTACGCAAGGCGTTACACGCGTCATGACGCGATCGCGCCGGTGGATTTGAACCTGTCGCGGTAGGCCTTCGGTGAGATGCCGAGCTGGCTGACGAACACCCGGCGCAGCGTCTCGGCGCTGCCGAAGCCCGCCAACCGGGCGGAATCGGTCACCGAACGACCGGCGTCGAGCGCCGAGCGCGCAGCATCGATCCGGATCATCTCGACATAACGGGCAGGCGTGGTGCCGAGTTCGGTCTGAAACAACCGGGTCAGCTGGCGGGTGCTCAAAGCTGCTTGCGCGGCAAGGGTTTTCACGGTGTGATTGGCGCCGGGGTCGGCGGCGATCGCCTCGGTGACCGCGCGCAACTGCGAGCGCTCCGGCGGCCGGGATTCGACGAGCGCGGAGAACTGCGACTGCCCGCCTGCCCGTTTCAGGTACACCACCAACGAGCGGGCCACCTCGCGGACGAGGTCGGCGCCGTGGTCGTCTTCGACCAGTGCCAGCGCCAGGTCGATGCCCGCCGACACCCCGGCCGAGGTGTAGATGTCGCCGTCGCGCACGAAGATCGCGTCCGGTTCCACGGTGATCTTCGGGTACGCCCGCGACAGCAGGCCGGTCTGCCGCCAATGGGTGGTGGCGCGGCGCCCGTCGAGCAGGCCCGCCTGCGCCAGGATGAACGACCCGGTGCAGATGGACGCCATCCGGCGGGTGCGCGGGCACAGCGCCTTCACCGCGGCGACCAGTTGCGGGTCGATGGGTCGGCCGACCAGATCGTCGCCGCCCGAAACCACTACGGTGTCGGCCTTTTCGACCGCGGCAATCGACGTCGACACGGCCAACCGGGTGCCGACGGAGGTGACCGCGTCGCTGCCGTCGACCGACGCCATCACCACCTCGTACGAGGCGCCGAACCGGTTCGCCTCCGCGAACACCTCCGCGGGCCCGGCCACATCGAGCAGTTTCATGCCGTCGAACACCACGAACACGACGAGTCGATCAGTTGGCATGCCCCCACCCTATGTCGCTTTCTGTGGGAAAAATGGCACAGCGGACAGTGCCGGGGCGGGGCGACGCGGACCAACACTGATGCCATGACTACACAGACAATCGCGGGCATCGCGATACCAGACACCCAACTCGTACGAGACACCACCGCATACATCCGGGACACCGAGAACGACCTGCTGTACAACCACTCGCGGCGGGTGTTCCTGTTCGGCGCGCTGCAGGGCAGGCGCCGCGGCCTGGACCCCGACCTCGAACTGCTCTACGTCGGCGCGATGTTCCACGACATCGGCCTGACGGAGGGCTACCGCGATTCGATGGGACGGTTCGAGGTGGACGGCGCCAACGCCGCCGAGAAGTTCCTACGTGACCACGGCTATGACGACGCGACGGTGCGCAAGGTGTGGCTGTCCATCGCGCTGCACACGACGCCGGGTATCCCGGAGTTCCTCGACCCGGAGATCGCGCTGGTCACCGCGGGCGTCGAGACCGACGTTCTCGGCATCGGCCGCGACGATCTGTCAGCCGAAGAACGCGACGCCGTGACCGCTGCGCACCCGCGACCGGATTTCAAGCGCAGCATCCTGCAGGCCTTCAACGAGGGCATGAAGCACCGGCCGTTCTCGACGTTCGGCACCGTCAACGACGACGTGCTGGCGCATTTCGACCCGAGTTTCGTCCGCGAGGACTTCGTCAACATCATTCTGACGAACAGCTGGCCGGAGTAGGACCGGGAAAGCGCGCCGCGGGTTTACATTCGGTGTATGCCCGCTACGCCCCAGTACGACACCGTCATCGTCGGTGCCGGATTCTCCGGCATCGGCACCGCCATCAAGCTGGACAGAGCGGGCCTCGGCGACTACGTGATCGTCGAGGCAGGTGATGGGCCCGGCGGCACCTGGCACTGGAACACGTATCCCGGTATCGCCGTTGACATTCCGTCCTTCTCGTATCAGTTCTCATTCGAGAAGAGCGCGGACTGGACGCGGACGTACGCGCCAGGGCGGGAACTGAAGGCCTACGCCGAGCACTGCGTCGACAAATACCGCCTGCGGCCGAAAATCCGGTTCAACACCAAGGTGACCGGCGCCGTGTTCGACGACGACGCCAGCGTGTGGCGAGTCGAACTCGACACCGGCGAGACGGTCACGGCGCGGTTCCTGGTCAACGCGTGCGGGGTGCTCATCACGCCGAATCTTCCCGACATCGACGGCGTCGACTCGTTCGCAGGCGTCACGATGCACACCGCGCGCTGGGACCATGAGCAGGACCTGACCGGTAAGCGCGTCGCGATCATCGGCACCGGGGCCTCAGCGGTCCAGGTCATTCCCGAGATTGCGCCAATTGTCAAGCAGCTCTATGTCTTTCAGCGCACCCCGATCTGGTGCTTCCCGAAAGCCGACATGCCGCTGTCGCCGACGATCCGGCGGTTGATGCGACTGCCGGGCGGCCACACGGTGCAGCGGCTGCTCAGCCAGGCCTACGTCGAACTGACCTTCACGTTGCCCGCCCAGTACTTCACCCTCAACCCGATGGCCAAGAACATGACGCAGGTCGGCAAGTCGTATCTGCGCAAACAGGTCAAGGACCCGGAGGTGCGCGACAAGCTCACCCCGCGCTACGCCGTCGGCTGCAAGCGGCCCGGGTTCCACAACACCTATTTGTCGACCTACAACCGCGACAACGTCGAGTTGGTCACCGAGCCGATCGACAAGATCACCGGTTCGGGGGTGGCCACCACGGACGGCGAAACCCGCGACGTGGACGTGCTGATCCTCGCGACCGGGTTCAAGACGATGGACACCGACGAGATGCCGACGTATCCGGTCAGCGGTTCAGGCGGCCGATCGTGGAGCCGCCACTGGGCCGAGCACCGCCTGCAGGCCTACGAGGGCGTCAGCGTGCCCGGCTTCCCGAACTTCTTCACCGTCTTCGGACCGTACGGCTATGTCGGGAACTCCTACTTCGCGCTGATCGAGACTCAGACACACCACATCGTCCGCTGCCTGAAGCAGGCGCGACGCCGCCGCGCCAGCCGCGTCGAGGTGAAGCAGGAGGCCAACGACCGGTACTTCGCCGAGATGATGCGCAAGCGGCACCGGCAGATCTTCTGGCAGGACAGCTGCCAGAACGCCAACAGCTACTACTTCGACAAGAACGGCGACGTGCCGCTGCGGCCGGCCAGCACGATCGAGACGTACGTCCGCAGCCGCCGCTTCCCGCTCGACGATTACGCCTTCAGTTCCTAGCGATTTGGGTGCGTTTTGGAGCGCTCACCGCTCGTCGACGCACACAAATCCCTAGACGGAGGCCTTGAGCTCGTCGACCTTGTTGAGCTGCTCCCACGGCAGTTCGACGTCGGTGCGGCCGAAGTGGCCGTAGGCGGCGGTCTGCGCGTAGATCGGCCGCAGCAGATCCAAGTCGCGGACGATCGCGCCGGGACGCAGGTCGAACACCGACGTGATGGCCTTCTCGATGCGGGCCGGGTCGACCGTCTCGCTGCCGAAGGTCTCGACGAACAACCCGACCGGGGCGGCCTTGCCGATCGCGTAGGCGACCTGCACCTCGACCCGCTCGGCCAGGCCCGCTGCGACGACGTTTTTTGCCACCCAGCGCATCGCGTAGGCGGCGGAACGGTCCACCTTTGACGGATCCTTGCCGGAGAAGGCGCCGCCGCCGTGGCGGGCCCAGCCGCCGTAGGTGTCGACGATGATCTTGCGGCCGGTCAGGCCGGCGTCGCCCATGGGGCCGCCGAGCACGAACTTGCCGGTCGGGTTGACCAGCAGCCGGAAGTCGGAGGTGTCCATGGTGTCGTGGTTCAGGTCCGCCAGCACGGTGTTGACGACCTTCTCCCGGATGTCCGGGGTCAGGGTGGCGTCCAGGTCGATGCCCGCGGCGTGCTGCGTCGACAGCACGACGGTGTCCAGCCGGACCGGGGTGGTGCCGTCGTACTGCACGGTGACCTGGGTCTTGCCGTCGGGACGCAGGTAATCCAGCACGCCGCTCTTACGCACCTCGGTGAGCCGCCGCGACAGGCGGTGCGCCAGCGCGATCGGCAGCGGCATCAACTCGGGGGTGTCCTTGATCGCGTAGCCGAACATCAGGCCCTGATCGCCGGCACCCTGGGCGTCCAGCGGGTCGCCCGCGCCCTCGACGCGGGTCTCGTGGGCGGTGTCGACACCCTGCGCGATATCCGGCGACTGCTTGCCGATGCCGATGTTCACACCGCACGTCTCGCCGTCGAAGCCCTTCTCCGAGGAGTCGTAGCCGATCTCGAGGATGCGCGCGCGCACGGTGTTGGTGATATCGGCGAACGCCTCTTTCGCCTGGGTGGTCACCTCGCCGACGACATGGACCTGGCCGGTGGTGACAAGGGTCTCCACGGCGACGCGGGACTTCGGGTCGTCCGCGAGCAACGCGTCCAGCACCGAGTCGCTGATGGCGTCACAGATCTTGTCGGGGTGGCCCTCGGTTACCGACTCACTGGTAAACAGCCGAGCATCGCTCACGGTTCGAACCCTTTCCGAAACTTAGTCAATCGAATTATATGCCTGCCTCGGTGCAGCCAAGCGTGCGCCTCCCGCTCGCGCAACCCTTAGCTGCAGCCTGATGCCTGCGTTGGCCTCACCCGCAGCCGCCCGCCGCTACCCGCCGTTTCCGCGCAGGAAGGCCACGATCGCGTCCACAATACGGCTGGCCATCAGAGTTTTCGAACCGTGCTCCAGTGCCGATTCGGTCCCGTCCGATGCGAGCAGCCATCCGTCGTTGTTGTCGACTTCGAACGCCCGATTCTCACCGACGGCATTGACCACGAGCAAATCGCAGCCTTTGCGTTTCAATTTCGAGCGGGCGTGGAAGAGCACATCTCCGTTCGCGTCACCGGTTTCCGCAGCGAACCCCACGATGGCCCGCATATTGGGCAGTTGGCCGTCCGCGCGCGCCCGCACGGCACCGGCGAGCACGTCATCGGTGCGGGTCAGTTCGATGACCGGCGCGGCCGCATTCGGATCGGCGGATTTCTTGATCTTGCTGGTTTGCACGTTGGTGGGCCGGAAGTCGGCGACCGCGGCCGCCATCACCAGGACGTGCGCGTCGGGGGCGTGTTTGGAGACGGCGTCTTTGAGCTGGGCCGCGGAGCCGATGTGGACGACCTCGACGCCGGCCGGGTCGATCAGCCCCGCGGTGTTACCGGCGATCAGGGTGACGTCCGCGCCGCGCTGCGCCATCACCCGCGCCATCGCGTAACCCTGCTTGCCCGAACTGCGGTTGCCGATGA